>NZ_JADFUD010000010.1:0-201055 GCF_054820065.1 Bradyrhizobium sp. UFLA06-06 | reverse complement strand
CTATGAGGGGCTCGCGAGTTCCGGCAGCGACGCGCAGGGCCGCGCCAACGAGCTCAACAAGGCGCTGGAGTCCGAGAAGGCCGTATCGTCGCGCGCACTGGCGCAGATCGAGCTGCTGAACCAGCAGATCAGCGCCCTGCGCCGCCAGCTCGCCGCGCTCGAAGAGGCGCTCGACGCCTCCGAGAAACGCGACAAGGAATCGCAGAACCGCATCGCCGATCTCGGCCAGCGCCTCAATGTCGCGCTGGCGCAGCGGGTACAGGAACTGTCGAAATACCGCTCGGAATTCTTCGGCCGGCTGCGTGCGATCCTCGGCAACCGTCCCGACATCCGCGTCGTCGGCGACCGCTTCGTGTTCCAGTCGGAAGTGTTCTTCGATACCGGCCAGGCGACGCTGCTGCCCGAGGGCAAGACCGAGCTCGAAACGGTCGCGAGCGCGCTGATCGATCTCGACAAGCAGATCCCGCCCGAGATCGCCTGGGTGCTGCGCGTCGACGGCCACACCGACGTGCGGCCGATCAACAGCCCGCTGTTCAAGTCGAACTGGGAATTGTCCTCGGCGCGCGCGATCTCGGTGGTGCAGTACCTGGTCTCGCTCGGCGTGCCGGCGCAGCGTCTGGTCGCCGCAGGCTTCGCCGAATTCCAACCGCTCGACACCGCACAGACCGAAGACGCCTACAAGCGCAACCGCCGCATCGAGCTGAAGCTGACGGAACGCTAGGACGACGGCGCCCGGCCAACCAGTCGTCATTGCCGCGTTCGACTGTGTTTGCGTGCACACGGCACTATCCGTTCGTCGTCCTGGCGAAAGCCAGGACCCATAACCACCGCATTTGATGATGAACGGGATCGCGGCTCCAGCGTCGCGCAACAATTGAGATTTGGGGTAATGGGTCCTGGCTTTCGCCAGGACGACGGTGAGGATGGGTTGCAATTCAAGATGTCAAACAGCGCGGTGTCGTCACCCGCGCATGCGGAGGCGGCGAGCCGGGCGATGACGGTGCGGATGCCACACACACGATCGTCGTCCTGGTGAAAGCCAGGACCTATAACCACCGCAGTTGATCATGAACGGGATCGTGGCCCCAGCGTCGCGCAACAATTGAGATTTGGGGTAATGGGTCCTGGCCTTCGCCAGGACGACACCAAATTTGTTGCGCGGTCCGTGAGTCACACATCCGCATTCTCGCGACATGAATGCCCAAACTTCATGTCGAAAGATCCGCAACGACCGGCGAGGCGTCGCCGCGATCGGTGGAGACCGTTCATTACACGGATATTTGCTTCGTCCTGGCGAGGCGCTCGGGAACGCATCAAATGCGGCTGACGTTATGTTGGTATCGCAATCTCGCGGGCTTGGCGGATATCTCGTCTCCGTCGCGGCTGTGCGTATGCCCCAGCCTCACCGCGCCATCTCGGACCTGCGCATGCTCAAGACCAAATTCGCCATCATCATCGCCGCCGGCCTCATCCTCGCACCGGCCCAGCTTCTCGCGCAGAACACGGGCGGCACCCCGCTGCCGCCCAGGCCAGGCGACCGCGCCGCACCGTCGAACGGCGTCGGCGGCACTGCGCTCCCGACCCAGTCCGGCCAGCGCGTCGCACCGTCTTCCGGCACCGGCGGCGGCAGCGCCGCACCGGCGCTTCCAGGAGGCCCGACCGGCACCACCGGCAATGCCGACAACCCGCAGCGGCGATGACGTGAGTCACGCCTGCGTTAGAAGTCCCGGCGTGCGCAATTGAACGCGCGGCCGATGCGATCGGCGATGGTCTGCGCCGAACGTCCATTCGAACATTGATTGACGAAACGCCGCGCTAGGTCGCGCCGGCCGGCTCCGCGGCCGGTTCAACCGGCTCGACTTCGGCGGTCACGAATTTGAGCCCGTAGGTTTTGCCGCGACACCAGACCACCTCGCAAGGGTAGCGCTTGGCATGATCGGCGAGCAGCGTCAGCGCGAGGCGGTCCTTCACCTCGAAGTCGACCTCGGTGGTGATCTTGGCGCCGCCGGGCGAGATGTCGACCACGGTGCATTCGCTCTCGGTCACGCCGTCGTCGACCGTGATCCAGGCCGCACGATTGTTGAGTTGGCGCCGCGGCTCGCGACTGACCTTGATCCGTGCTCCATTGCTCGCCATCGTCGCCGTCCTTGAAGCCATTGGTCATTGAAAGACATTGCACACCGCGCACGTCGATCGACGCGTCCGGCACAGAACCGCAACGGCCACAATGCCGGCCCCCCGTAAAGCCCGGCTTAGCGCGATCGCTTGAACTTTACCGGAATCTTGACGGGGCTTTTAGCGAACAGGGATTCTACAATTCCGTCAGCGGGATACCGGCCGCGTCGGCAGCCACCGGCTTGACACGGAGACTGCACTCTTGGTGAAGTGGCGGCCGTGGCGTTGACCACATCCCTGCAACAAGAGCGCTTCAAGCCGCCTTTTCCGACGGAAACGACCCATGCTGATCCCCCTCGCCGACGTGCCGCGCTGGTATGCCGAACGCAAGCCCACGGATGCGATCGCCATCAGTCATGGCGCGGATGCGTTGACCTGGCTCGAGCTCGAGCGCCGCGCCAATGCACGGGCGCGCGCCTTCGTCGCCAAGGGCGTCAAGCCCGGCGACTTCGTCGCGATCGGGCTGCCCAACAGCAACGCGTTCTTCGAGACGACTTTCGCGGTGTGGAAGTGCGGCGCGACGCCGACCTCGCTGTCATGGCGGCTGCCGCGCGGCGAGGCCGCCGCGGTGCTCGAGATTCTGAAACCGTCGCTGGTGGTCGGCGGCGAGGCCGACTGGAATGCGCCGAATTCGCTGCCGGTGAATTTCGTGCCGGATGGATTCTCCGGGGAGCCGCTCGATTCGCCGGTCGCGCGCTACTGGAAGGCGATGACGAGCGGCGGCTCGACCGGACGGCCGAAGGTGATCCTCGATCACAACCCCGCGGTGATCGAGACCACGGCCGAGGCGACGCTTGGCATTGCGCGCGACACCTCGCTGCTCAATCCAGGGCCGCTCTATCACAATGCGCCATTCATCCTCTCGCACTTTGCGCTGTTCGGGGGCGGAAGGGTCACCGGCATGGTGAAGTTCGACGCCGAGGAGACGCTGCGGCTGATCGAGCGCGAGCGCGTGCAGTGGGTGAATTTCGTGCCGACAATGATGCACCGGATCTGGGCGCTGCCAGAGGAGGTGCGCAGCCGCTACGACGTCTCCAGCCTGAAGATCGTGTTTCACATGGCAGCTCCGATGCCACCCTGGCTGAAGGAGAAATGGATCGAATGGCTCGGCCCGGAGCGGATCTGGGAGCTCTATGGCGGCACCGAGCGGCAGGGCGCCTGCGTGATCTCGGGCACCGAATGGATGGCGCACAAGGGCTCGGTCGGCAAGATCGGCGAGACCGCAAAGCTGCGCATCATCGGCGAGGACGGCAACGACGTCGCGCCCGGCGAGACCGGCGAAATCTATTTCCTGCCCAATGACGGCGCCGGCTCGACCTATCACTATCTCGGCGCAACACCGAAGCGGCGGCCGGATGGCTGGGAATCGCTCGGCGATATCGGCCGGCTCGATGAAGAAGGCTATCTCTATCTCGGCGACCGGCTCGCCGACATGGTGCTGCGCGGCGGCGCCAACATCTATCCGGCCGAGGTCGAGGCCGCTGTCAGCGAGCATCCCGAGGTGCGCTCCTGCGTCGTGGTCGGACTGCCCGATCCGGAATTCGGCCAGCGCGTGCATGCGATCCTCGAGCTCGCCGACAGCGCCGATGCACAAGCGATCGCCGACGGCATGGGCGATTTCCTGAAGGACCGGCTCAGCCGCTACAAGCATCCGGAAAGTTTCGAGCGCGTCGGCACCGCGCCGCGCGACGATTCCGGAAAGGTTCGCCGCACCATGCTGCGCGACGAGCGCGCCGCGTGGATCAAGGACAACCGTGCCTTCCGCATCATGCCGGCGCGTGCGGCAAAAACCGAATAGGTTCAATTATCTTGCGAGGGGCAGGTCTGCACGCCACATGAGCTGTGCAGGCGGCCCTGCAAGGTATATCATTCCATCTTCCCTGCCGGCAGAACCTCGGTCTACCTTGAGGTTCCAGCGCCCTGCACGCCAGGAGATCCCTTGATGCCCTCCACGACCGAATGGAAAGTGCCCGCGGCCTTTCAGCCTCGCCCCGAAGATTACCGCTACGATCTCGATCGCGCGCTGATGAGTGTGGTCGGGCTGCACTCGATCATTCCGCCGGATGCTTTCAGCGCCGAGACGCTCGGCACCGAGCGCGCCGGCAATGGCGTCCTGATCGACGACGGGCTGGTGCTGACGATCGGCTATCTGATCACTGAAGCCGCCACGGTGTGGCTGCATCTCGGCGACGGCCGCGCGGTCGAGGGCCACGCGCTCGGCTTCGATTTCGAATCCGGCTTCGGCCTGGTGCAGGCGCTCGGCCGGCTCGATCTCGCACCGCTGCGGATCGGCTCGTCCGCGGCGACGCAGGTCGGCGACAATGTGGTGCTCGGCGGCGCCGGCGGCCGCACGCGCTCGGTCGCAAGCCAGATCGCGGC
Organism: Bradyrhizobium sp. UFLA06-06; assembly: GCF_054820065.1. Classification (NCBI taxonomy): domain Bacteria; kingdom Pseudomonadati; phylum Pseudomonadota; class Alphaproteobacteria; order Hyphomicrobiales; family Nitrobacteraceae; genus Bradyrhizobium; species Bradyrhizobium sp. UFLA06-06. Next base: position 196,501 of record NZ_JADFUD010000010.1, on the reverse strand, counting down.
GAAGCAGGAATTCGCCGGCTACTGGGAGTATCTGCTCGACGAGGCGATCTTCACCTCTCCGTCGCATCCGAACTGGGGCGGCACCGGGCTGATCAACAATGCCGGCGAGCTGATCGGCATCGGCTCGCTGCAGCTCGAACGCGAGCGCTCGGGCCACGCCGAGCATGTCAACATGATCGTGCCGATCGATCTGCTCAATCCGGTGCTGGACGATTTGCGCAAGTTCGGCCGGGTCGACAAGCCGGCGCGGCCGTGGCTCGGCATGTTCACGACCGAGATCGACAACCGCCTCGTGGTGGTCGGCGTCGCCAGCAAGGGACCGGCGGCGCGCGCCGAACTGAAGACCGGCGACGTGATCCTCGCGGTCGACGGCGACAAGGTGACGAGCCAGGCCGGCTTCTACCGCAAGCTCTGGTCGCTCGGCGCGGCCGGCGTCGACGTGCCGCTGACCATCTATCACGAGGGCGTCACCTTCGACGTCACGCTGACCTCGATCGACCGCATAAAGCTGTTGAAGGCGCCGCGGCTGCACTAATAAAAAATGGAAGAGGCAGCAGCGATGAGCGAGGCGGTGGTTGACGACATCGTGGCCGTGCTGCCGCCGCTGCTGCAGACGCTGGAGTCGCTGTCCTTCGTCGCCCGCAACCTCAACCCGCCGGACTTCGATCGCGTGATGCAGATCGCGGGCGAGCCCGAGGAGGCCTTGCAGGCGGTGCGGCCGCGGCTTGCCGATTGGCCGGAGAAATTCGCGCACATCAAGACCGCGCTGGAAGCCGCGATCGAACCGGCGCTGTCAGGCTATGCGGGCCTGCGCGCCGTGCAGCACGGCGAAGGCGACCTGGTCAGCGTGTTCCGCGCGCTGCGCTATCTGCCGCGGGCGCAGGAGGCGCTCTATCCCTTGACCGAGCTGCCGCCGGTCAGCGGTTTCTTCATCGCGCCCGATCTGCGCGAGAATACCGAGCTGCAGGCGAAGCTCGCGGCCAAGCCCAACGCCGACACCGGCATCTTCCACGAGCGCAACGAGCCGGGCAGCCGCGGCGGCTTCTCGATGTACGTGCCGGAATATTACACGCCCGATCGCGCCTGGCCGCTGGTGATGGCGCTGCATGGCGGCAGCGGCAACGGCCGCGGCTTCCTGTGGAGCTGGCTGCGCGATGCGCGCAGCCGCGGCGCCATCCTGCTGGCGCCGACCGCGACCGGCCAGACCTGGGCGCTGATGGGCGAGGACACCGACACGCCGAACCTCAACCGCATCCTCGAGCACGTGCAGGCGCGCTGGAAGATCGACGAGACGCGCCTACTCCTGACCGGCATGAGCGACGGCGGCACCTTCAGCTATGTGAGCGGGCTCGACGGCGCCTCGCGCTTCACGCATCTGGCGCCGGTTGCGGCGACTTTCCATCCGCTGATGGCGGAGATGGCCGACGCGGAGCGGCTGCGCGGCTTTCCGATCTTCATCACCCACGGCCGGCTCGACTGGATGTTTCCCGTGCAGACCGCGCGGCAGACGCAAGGCCTGCTAGCGGCCGCCGGCGCCAAGGTGACCTATCGCGAGATCGACGATCTCAGCCACACCTATCCGCGCGAGATCAACGCGGAGATCTTGCAGTGGCTGAATGGTGAGCGGGCCGACGGCGTCTGATGCGCCGCCGGCTTGTAGCTGCGTTGCGTAGCTCTATTCCCGTCACCCCCGCGCAAAGGCTTTGCCTTTGTCGCTGGAGGAGCGCGAAGCGCGTCTCGAAGGGTCGACGGGCCCGGCTGCGGCCACGCCGTTGCATCGGGGCCGTGCATCCTTCGAGGCTCGCTCCGCTCGCACCTCAGGATGACGGTGATGGACGGCGCGTGCAGCCCTGTCGCGAATGTAACGCCTGCCAGACTACCCGTTCACTCGCGGCTTGAGCAGGTCGGAGAAGCCGACCCGGTGCAGCATCTCGTTGCGGACGCGGTCGATCACGCCGAATGCGACTTCGGCGCCGTCCTGGGTCGGATCGATGTGGACGCGGAACGGCCGCTTGCCGAACGGCGTGTCGACCACCTTCACGATAGCGTCTGCGACCGACGAGGCGTCGGCATCCTCGGGCACGATCGCTGCGAACGCCTCCATGATCTCCTTGCCGAAACCGGCATAGGGACCGGCCTCATATTCGGCGACGCGCGCTTCGTCGGCGGGACGGCCGGAATGCGCAAAGTGGTTGGTGCCGCCGGTGAAGGCGCCGGGCACGATGATCGAGGTCTCGATGCCCCAGCGCGACAGCTCGCGGGCATAGATAACGGCCATCGCGTCCATGCCGGCCTTGGCCGCGAAATATGGCGCGAGATAGGGCGGCGTGCCGCCGGCCGAAGAGCTGCTCGACACCCAGACCACGAGCCCCCTGCCCTGCTTGCGCAGCTGCGGCAGCGCCGCGCGATTGACGCGCTGGGTCGATAGCACGTTGACGTCGTAGAGCTCGGCAAGCTGCTCGGGCGTGAACGCCTCCGCCGGACCGAACACCATGTGGCCGGCATTGTGCATCACGACGTCGAGGCGGCCTTCCTCGGCGACGATCTGCGCAATCGCCGTATCGACCGACGCCTGCGAGCCGACATCGAGCTCGAGCGAGCGCAGGTCGACCTTGTTGTCGCGCGCGAACTCCTCGATATCGGCGACCGCGGCGGCGTTGCGGCCGGTGGTGTGGCGCATCGAGGCGTAGACGGTGTGGCCGGCCTTGGCGAGCGCGTTGGCGGTGAGGCGGCCGAAGCCGCTCGAAGCGCCGGTGATGACGATGACCTGTTTCATGACAAATATCCTTGTGAAGTCGGTTGAATGCGCGTTGGGTTGGAGATGTGAAGACGTCAGACCAGGCCGCCATTGGCGCGCAGCGTCTGGCCGTTGATCCAGGAGCCGTCGGGGCCGGCGAGGAACGACACGACAGAGGCGATGTCATCGGGCGTGCCGAGCCGCTCCAGCGGGACCATTTTGGCGAAGCGGTCGATCAGCTCGTCCGACTTGCCGTGCAGGAACAGATCGGTCGCGGTCGGCCCGGGCGCGACCGCATTCACGGTGATGCCGCGGCCGCGCAACTCCTTGGACAGGATCGCGGTCAACGACTCGATCGCGGCCTTGGTCGCGACATAGATGCCGTAGGTCTCGAGCCTGGTGCCGACGACGCTGGTCGAGAAGTTGACGATGCGTCCGCCGTTGCGCAGCCGGCGCGCCGCCTCGCGCATGGTGTTGAAGCTGCCCTTCAAATTGACCGCGACCTGCTGGTCGAACGCGGCATCGTCGCTGTCGGCGATCTTGCCGAGTTTCATGATGCCGGCATTGTTGACCAGCACGTCGACGCCACCGAAGGCGGCTTCCGCCGCGTCGAACATGCCGCGCACCGCGCTGGCATCGCTGACATCGGCCTTCGCGGTCAGTGCCCGGCCGCCGGCGGCCTCGATCCTGTCGGCCACCACCTGCGCCGGCTTGGCGTCGCCGGAGTAGTTGATGACGACGGTGAAGCCGTCCCCGGCGAGGCGTTCGGCAACCGCCGCGCCGATCCCGCGCGAGGCACCCGTCACCAAGGCTACCTTGTTGGTTTGGTTGGTCATTTTAGTCTCCCATCGGGTTGTGCGGCCGCGCCGCGTTCGATGGGAGGACGCTACGCCTTGGCATTCACCGGATAATCATGCACCTTCCGGCATCACTATTCGTTATTTCCGGATAATAGATGGACCGTTTCGACGCGATGCGCGTGTTCACCCGGGTGGTCGAGCGGCGCAGCTTTTCGCTCGCCGCCGACGATCTGGGGCTGCCGCGCTCGACGGTAACGGACGCGGTGAAGGGCCTGGAAGCGCGGCTCGGCGTGCGGCTGCTCGAGCGGACCACGCGCACGGTGCGCCCGACGCTCGACGGCGAGGCGCACTACCGCCGCTGCCTGTCGCTGATCGCGGATCTCGAGGACGCCGAGGGCGCGTTCGGCGGCGCGCGGCCGAAGGGACTGCTGCGGCTCGAGGTGCAGGGCACGCTGGCGCGGCACTTCCTGCTGCCGAACCTGCCGGGCTTCCTCGCCGAATATCCCGACATCGAGATCAACATGAGCGAGAGCGACCGCTGGGTCGATCTGATCCGCGAAGGGGTCGACTGCGTGCTGCGTTTCGGCAAGCTGCCCGACAGCGACATGATCGCGCGGCAGGTCACGATGCTGGAGCGGCTGACTTGCGCGACGCCGGATTACCTTGCGCGCGTCGGCACACCGGTCGACCCGTTCGCACTCGACGGCCATCGCATGATCGGCATCCGCTCGCTGACGACCGGACGCCTGCGGCCGATGGAGTTCGTGATCGACGGCGTGCTGAAACAATTTCCGCTGCCGGCGCCGATGTCGGTGACCGGCCCCGAGAGTTATCTCGCGAGCGCCAAACTCGGTCTCGGCCTCGTGCAGGTGCCCCGCTTCCACGCCGAAATCGATCTTGCCAACGGAACGCTGGTCGCGGTGCTGCAGCAATGTCCGCCGCCATCGGTGCCGGTAAACCTGCTCTATCCGCGCAACCGCCAGCTCTCGCCACGCGTGCGCGTGTTCATCGATTACGTGATGCGGGCGTTCGTGCGCAGCTGATCGATCGCCGGAACCACACCGAGCCCGACGACGTTATGCTTCCGACACCGGAGGGATTGAGCGATGCGGACCTTTTTCGGCATGATTTTGGGCGCGCTGCTGCTGATATGCGGCGTTTATGTCTATGACTCGATGCGGACGTCGAGCGTCGCCAATGGCGAGGTGGCGCAGGATACGCGCACCATCGTCAATTGGGACGTCGCAGCGCATGACTGGAACCTGCTGAAGACGCGCACCCGCGAGCAGTGGGACAAGATCGCGGCGAAGTAACGATGGCTTTCAAACCGACACAAAAGCAGATGGCCTCTCCGACGCCGGAGAGGCCATTTTCGTCGCAGGAAGCGCGATCAATTCTGCTCGGTCTTGCGGCCCATATTGGCCTTGCGGGCGTCGGCGATCACCTGCTCAAACTGATCCATGCTGAGCACGCCCGGCACGCGATACTTGCCGACGATGAATGACGGCGTGCCGTTGAAGCCGAACGCCAGCGCCTGCTCGTTGTTGCGCGAAAGGATCGCATCGATCGTCTTGGCGTTGGCGTCGTGATCCTTCTTCAGCCGGTCCATGTCGAGGCCGGCGCCCGAAAGCAATTCGGCGATGCGCGGCTCGGTGATGCGCGAATTGACCGAGATCATCGCCTCATGCGCGACGTCGAACTTGTCCTGGTACTTCGCCGCCAGCGCCATCCGCGCCGCGACCTTGGAAACCGGCCCGAGGATCGGCCAATCCTTCAGCACGAGGCGGACCTTGCCGTCGTCCTGCACCACCTGGCGCAGTTCCGGCGCAAGCTTGCGGCAATACGGGCAGTTGTAATCGAACCATTCGACGATGGTGATGTCGCCCTTCGGATTGCCGATCACCGGAATATCCGGATCGCGCAGCACCTGCTCCTCGGTCAGGACATTGTCGTCCTCGGCGCCCGCGGTGCCCGCGGCCATGAGTGCGATGCCGGCACCGATCAGGCCGAGCGCGCCGCGGCGGGTGGCACCGGCGTTGATCAAGGGCGATTTCGTCAATTGGTTCATGGCTGGCTTTCGCAAGGGCTCGTCGCCCTTCTACGTTCAGGACACATTGATGTTACGCAGCAGCATATAGATCGCCACCACGATAATCACAGTCGCAAACACGATATTCAGCGCGCCGCGCCGTTCCGACAGGTGGCGGGCGCTGCTTGTGCCGAGCAGGCCGCCCGCGATGCCGCCGGCGACGAATAGCCCCGCCAGGCCCCACGACACCAGCCCGGACCACGCATAGCTCAGGGCCGTGGTCATGCCGAAGGCGGTGACGGCCACCAGCGAGGAACTCACCGCGTTCATGATCGGCATCCCGGTCGCCAGCATCAGGGCTGGCACGATCAGGAAGCCGCCGCCGATGCCGAAGAAGCCGGACATGGTTCCGGTGGCAAGCCCGAGGCCGATGATCGCGGGCATGTTGGACATCGAGATCTTGACGTCGGTCAGCCCGACCCGCGCGCGGCTCTTCAGCATCAGGCCCGCGATGACCAGCATCACCAGCGAGAACAGCGCGAGCAGCTTCTGCCCCTCCAGCATCTTGCCGAGGATGGAGCCGCCGAACGCGCCCAGCATGCCCGACAGCGCGAACACCAGCGCGCAGGACCAGATCACGGTGCCGCCGCGGGCGTGGTTGGAGAGATTGACCGCGGCGTTGGCAGCGACCGCGATCGCCGACGTGCCGATCGCGACATGCGGCTCCGGCACGCCGACCACATAGACCATCAGCGGCACGGCAAGGATCGAGCCGCCGCCGCCGACCAGGCCCAGCGAAAAGCCGACCAGCATGCCCGATGCCAGCCCAAGCATGCTTTGAGTTGCGGAGAAGACCAAGGGGAACAGACTCGCGTTTGAGGCGGCGACCCTAGAAGAATTTGCTGCTCAATGCCATACCAATAGCACAAAACTGCCCTGCAGCCGGGATTAGCGCAGCAGATATGTCACAGCCAGCGGCACCAGCAGCGAGGTGACCAGCGCATTCAGACTCATCGCGATCCCGGCGAAGACGCCGGCGACCTCGTCGACCTGGAAGGCGCGCGCGGTGCCGATGCCATGGGCGGCGATGCCCGCAGCAAAGCCGCGGGCGCGAAAGTCGGTGATGCCGGTGAAGTTCATCAGGGGCGTGACGATGATCGCCCCCATGATGCCGGTGAGGATCACCGACACCGCGGTCAGCGAGGGATCGGCATGCAGCGATTCGCTGATGCCCATCGCAACGCCGGCGGTGACCGATTTCGGCGCCAGCGACAGGATGACGTCGCGCGGCAGGCCGAACGCCTGCGCCAGCAGCACCACCGAGACGATCGCCGTCAGCGAGCCGATCGCGAGCGCAACCAGCATCGGCAGGATCGCCGCCGCGACCCGCCTGCGGTTCTCGTAGAGCGGCACCGCGAGCGCCACCGTCGCCGGCCCGAGCAGGAAGTGCACGAACTGCGCGCCGGCAAAATAGGTGGTGTAGGTGGTCCCGGTTAGCAGCAGGAACACGCCGATGATCCACACCGAATGCAGCACGGGATTGGCAAGCGGGTGCCGCCTCGTCTTCAGCGACACCGCGTCGGCCACCGCATAGGTCAACAGCGTCACCGTCAGCCAGAGCAGCGGCGACTGCGAGAGGTAGACCCAGAGCGAGAACGGATTGTCGCTCACGGCCGCTCCTCCTCGCGCGAAAACAAACTGCTCGCCGCAACGAAGGTCGCAACCGTCGCCAGCAGTGTGACGATGACCGAAACCGCGAGGATCACCAGGACCGCGATGCCGTGCTCGGCGAGCAGATCGAGCTTCTGCACCACGCCGACGCCGGCCGGAATGAACAGCAGCGAGAGATTGGCGAGCATGCCGCGGCTCGCGCTCTCGACGCCGTCATCGCCGAGCGGCCCGCGCGCCAGCGCCGGAAAGCGGTCGCGCGCCAGCAGCAGCAACAGCAGCAGCACGAGGCCGACCACCGGACCCGGCACCGGCACCGCCAGCGCGCGCACGGCGACCTCGCCGACCAGCTGGCAGAGCAGGATCAGGCTGAGGCTAGCGATCATGGCAGGAAGCTCACGCGACGCATCCGCCTATCAGGTCGTTGTGGCGATGGCTTGTCAATGCGCGGGTCTTGCATGCGCAGATCTTAGGCGCCGCCGCTCTCAAATCCGTCACACCTTCTCAGACCGTCATCCCGCTTGTCGTCCCTGCGAAAGCAGGGACCCATAACCACCGCATTCGGTGATGAGCGGGATAGTGGCCCCAGCAAGCGCAACAATTGAGATTCGGGGTAATGGGTCCTGGCCTTCGCCAGGACGACGCGGGGTGTGTGGCGCGACCTGCATCCACAATCGTCGTCCCTGCGAAAGCAACGCGCACAGAGTTAGCCTTCTACCCTTCCCGCCGCGCCAGCGCCATAAGCGTGCCGCTCATGGTTGCGACCAGCGTCTCGACGCCGTCCTGGATCGCGTAGGCGCGGCCGTCGCAGACCGTCAGCGTGCGGCCGGGCTTGACCACGACGCCGCGGAACACGAACCGCTCGCCGCGGGCCGGCGCCAGCAGATTGGTCTTGAACTCCACGGTGAGGATGTCGGAGCCTTCGGGCATCAGCGTGAAGGCGGCGATGCCGCAGGCATTGTCGAGGCCCGCGGTGATGATCCCGGCATGCACGAAGCCGTTCTGCTGGCAGAATTCCGGCGCGTAGGGCATCGCGAGATCGACTTCGCCGGGCTCCATGCGCGCGATCGAGATGCGAAGCGTCTGCATCGCGCGCTGGCGCGCGAACGTATCGGTCGCAACCGCGCGATAGTCGGGATTCTTCGGCTCGAAGCGGGACATCGCGGTCACGCACTCACGGGTTCTGACGGGACGAGATGCGGCATCGCGGCGTAGCGGATCGCGGGCGCAAACGGCGCCGCCTTGCGCGCGGCGCGATCGATATGCACGGCCGCGATCTCGCAGGTCGCGGCGATTTCGCCGGTCTCCGCGTTGCGCATCTCGTGCAGGATACGGATCGACTTGTCGCGGAACTCGACCAGCCGGCTCTTGACCTCGACGAGGTCGCCGGCGAGCAGCTCGCGCTTGTAGGAGATGTTCTGCTGCACGGCGGCCATGCCGCGGCCGGACTCGCGCAGATAGCTCGGCGTCAGGCCGAGCCGCGCGAACATGTTCCAGCTCGCCTCGTCGAACTTGCCGACATACCACATGACGTTCATGTGGCCGATATGGTCGCAATGCCAGGGATAGACCGTGCCGCGATAGGTCGCCTCGCCCTCCATCGGATCCCTCCTTCGATCTTTGATACGGTAGCGTATCAGGGACGAAGCGGGCTAGCAATACGGTACCGTATCAGAGGGGTACGCGGAGATCACATGACTGAAAGCAAAGGCGACGTCTGGGTCGCGGCCGGTTTCGCCGAACTCGCGCATAGCGGGGTCGACGGCGTGCGGGTCGAGGTGCTGGCGAAGAATCTCGGCGTCACCAAGGGCGGCTTCTACCGTCGCTTCAGGGATCGCGCCGCGCTGCTCGAGGCCATGCTGACGCGCTGGCGCGACGGCCGCATCGCATCGATCGAGAAGCACACCGCGCTCGACGGCGCCAGCGCGCGCGAGCGGCTGAAGGCGATCATCACACTGTATTCGGAGCGCATGAACACCGAGGCGATGGCGGTCGAGCTCGCGATCCGGCAATGGGCGCGCACCGATGAGGCCGCGGCCGCCGCCGCCGCGAGCGTCGATGCCGCGCGGCTGAAGAATGTCGCCCAGCTCTATCGCGCCACCGGGCTGCCGACTGAAGAGGCCGATGCGCAGGCCTTCCTGTTCTACTGCTTCATCTTCGGCCAGAGCCTGCTGTTCCTCGAGCGCGGCCCGCGCAAGCGCGCGCAACTGCTGGCGCAGTCGGCGGACAAGCTGCTCACGGAAAACCCGTAGAGAGAGAGCTGCCAATAGAGCCGGTGGAAACGGAAAGCGGCCGGCTTACGCCGGCCGCTCGCCAAACTCGGAGGCTGACTCAGGCGCCCTTCAGGCGCTTGTTGCATTCGCTGTAATAGCCGCCGCCCTTCTGGATCCACTTCAGGCCGCCATTGCCGCCGGTGGCCTTGTTGGCGTTGTACTGGTCGACGCAGGTGTGCATGCGTCCCTTGCCTTCGGACTCCTTGGCGTATTTGGGATCGATGGCATTCGGAAACACGGCCGGTCCTGACGGCGCCGCCGGTGCCGCGGCGGGCGCCTGCTTGGCTTCCTTCGGCGCGGCCGGAGCGGGCGCGGCGGCTGCCGGCGGCGGAGCGGCGGGCGCCGCGGCCGGGGTCGCGTCGGCGCCGCACTGCGCCTTGCGGAAATCATTCCACTTCTGGCCGCCGAGGGTGCCGGCCGACTTGGCCGCCTGGTACTTGGCGCTGCATTCCTGCGCGGTCAGGGCCTGCGCCGGCGCGCTCGCCGCAAAGGCTGCAAAGCCCGACATCGCAATCACGCACAACAATCTGGTTTGAATGGTCATCCCTGGTCTCCCGTCATCCCTGGTTTCCCGTTGGTTTCCCGTGGGGGGCATTGGCGTAAGACCATTATCCTAGCGCAACCCCGACTTGCGACAACGCGCCAGCGCGCCTGCGCGTTAAAATATTGTGGCGGCGGGACCACTGCATGTTCATCGACGGTTCAGCATCGTCGCGCGACGTTTCGACCCTCTTTCCCTCACGAGGTGCCCCATGAAGACGATTTCCACGCTCGCGTCCGCAACCGCCCTTGCCTCCCTGCTGCTGATGGGCGGAGCTTTCGCGCAAACGGCCGCGCCCGCCGCCAAGGACGCCGCTCCGAAGGCCGAGACCAAGGCGCCGGCCGAGAAGAAGCCGCGCACCGCCCAGTCGCTGGAATGCTCGAAGGAAGCCGACGCCAAGGGGCTGCACGGCAAGGAGCGCAAGAAATTCCGCTCCGAGTGCAAGAAGGAGAAGTCGGGCGGCGCCGCCGCTGCGCCCGCGGCGACGAAGTAACGCCCGGACAGGTTTGATGCGATTCGCTCTCCCCATCGGGGAGGGCAATCGCACATGCGCTCGATCCCTCGGCGAACCCGTCATGCCCGGCCTCGTGCCGGGCATCTACGCGTTGGCTTGCGCGTGGGAATGACGTCGATGGCCAGGAGACCTGCGCGAAGACGCGCTTCGCGCTTTGACCCGGTCATGACGAGTTTGTGGCGATACTGATCGCCATCCCCAGCTTGTTTCGAAGGGTGAAAATCTGTGCGCCACGCGAGCCGGGGCGCAATGCTGCAATCGCGAGATGCATTTGTCGCGTTCACGCGAATTTGCCATAAGGCGGCGTGACCCTGATCCGCGCTTCGATGGCAACGGCCATTCCCGACCGCAGCAAAGTCCTGAACGGGCTCGAGACTCTCGTCATCGGCACCGTCGGCGGCTTGCTGTTTCTGTGGGCAGAACTGCCGGGCGGCCTGATCTCGGGGGCGATGGTCGCGGTCGCGATCGCCGCATTGGCCGGACGGCCGCTCGCGGTGCCGGCGGTGTTGACGCAATCGGTGCTGCTGCTGCTCGGTATCTCCCTGGGCTCGCTGATGTCGCAGCAATTGCTGCAGCACATGAGCTCCTATCCGCTCACCATCGGCCTGCTGGCGCTGGCGACGTTCTGCTCGACCTTCGGCTCGAGCCTCTATCTGCAACGCGTTCATGGCTGGGACCAGACCTCGGCTTTCCTTGCCGGCAGCCCGGGTGCGCTGTCGCAGATCACGATCCTCGCCGCGGAAAAGGGCGCCGACGTCGCGGCGATCGCGGTGGTGCAGACCATGCGCGTGATCATTTTGACCGCGGCGCTGCCGCTGGTGCTGGCGCTGACCGGGGTGACGCATGCCGCGCCGCCGCCGTTGCCGACCTCGGTCGCCTCGCCGTTCGGCCTCGTCGCGCTGGTCGGCTTATCGATCGGGGTCTCGCTGCTGCTGCGCTGGATCAAATTCCCCGCCAGCTGGATGTTCGGAGCGATGCTCGCCTCCAGCCTGCTGCACGGCTCCGGGCTGGTCGATGGCGGCCTGCCGCCCTGGCTGCGCAACATCGCGCTGGTCGGCATCGGCGCCATCATCGGCACCCGCTTCGCGCGGATGAAAACCTCGACCCTGCTCAGTCACGTCAACGCCGGGCTCGGCTCGTTTGCGATTGCCATCCTGATCTCGGCGGTGTTCGTCGCGGTGATCGGCTTCACCACCCATGTGCGGCTCGCCGACGTCGTGGTCGCCTTCGCGCCGGGCGCGATGGATGCGATGCTGGCGCTGGCGCTGACGCTGCACATCGACCCGATCTTCGTCGGCGCGCATCATCTGTCGCGCTTCCTGTTCGTCACCATCTCGACGCCGGGCATCATCCATCTGTTCGGCCGCCCGCAGGACGACGTCGACGATTAGGCCCTCTTTGTCCCGTCATCCTGAGGAGCGCCACCGGGTCCGCGCGAAGCGCGGCCCGATGACAGGCTCCGCGCGTCTCGAAGGATGAACGGCCCGGTCAGTGCCCGTGCATGCTTCGAGACGGCTGCTTCGCAGCCTCCTCAGCATGACGGATCGAGAGACGGGCGGGCTTTATCCGTGGAAGCGTAGGATGGGTAGAGCGCAGCGAAACCCATCGGCTTCGTTCCGCAGCAAGGATGGTGGGTTTCGCTTCGCTCTACCCACCCTACGGGCTTATGCCCGCGCGGCTCGCATCACGCCCCAACCGGCGATCGCGGCCATCACGAGCGAGATCAGCACGTTGTAACCGGCCAGCGAAATGCCGAGGAAGCGCCACTGCACTTCGTCGCAGCGGACCACCTTCACCTTGTCGAGCTGGTCCAGCAGCGAGCCGGCCTTGCCGAAATCCACCATCGGGCCGGTGCAATCGGTCGGTCCCGGCCAGAACCCCCATTCGACGCCGGCGTGATAGGTGCCGAGCCCGGCATTGGCGAGCGCGGCGAGGCCGAGGATCATAAGGCCCGCGAGCAGCACCGGACGCGGCGCGCCGCGGGCGGCCGCGAGCGCAACCAGGGCGCCGAGCGGCACCGCGAGGTAATAGGCATAGCGCTGCTCGAGGCAGAGCGGACAGGGCATGATCTCCAGCACGAGCTGGAAGAACCAGGCGCCGGCCAGCGTCGCCGCCGCGATCACGGCAATCGCCAGGGCCGAGGTCAGCGCCGGATTGCCGGCGGCGGAAGCATGCGACGGATGGGCGGTGGCAATCGTCACGTCGGTCCTCCTGCGAGCATCGTTCGGGAGGGTCATGGGCCCTGCTCCAAGGTCGTCGATTGCGGTCGTATCGCGTGAAAATACCGCTGTCGAGGCGCGGGACAATCACATCCGCGCGGGTTGACCGTGACGGCCGCCGTCCGCCGCGGTCAAATCGCGTTCAGTCGATGATGCGTCGGAACGCGCAGGCGCCACTGGGTCATCGCCGCCTGCAACTCATCGGAAAAGAAAAGACCCGGATTGAGCAGCCTGCGTCATGTGCGTCATCGAGATCGACGAACGAATTCGCGCCTCCGTCCCGGAGTACGTTGCCGCAGCCGCGGCCGGGCATGGGCACGGTGGCAGACGGCCGCCGCCGGGCAAACTCTTCTGTGACCGCCATACGGACGGCGACGGCGTTGCGTCGTCCCTGGGATCACACCCCCCGGAAATTCCGCTGCCGGGGCGCGGGACATCCGGTCCGCGCGGGTTGACCGTGACGGGCCGCCCGCTATAGTCCGCCGCGCTTCGCGACCCCGGCCTTCCCGGCCGGGACCATTGCGAATGCCCCTGTGGCGGAACTGGTAGACGCGCTCGACTCAAAATCGAGTTCCGCAAGGAGTGCTGGTTCGATTCCGGCCAGGGGCACCATTCAGCGCAGCCGTAGCCGACAAGCCATCCGCACGAAGGCTCGTCCCGGCATAGCCCGAAGGGCGAAGCCGAATCCCGCCCCTGGGCGCCATTCGCGTGCGATCCAGGCCGTAAACATTCGAAAGACCTCCGCTCTAGCTAGAGGGGGCCGGTTTCCTGCCGCGCCCGAGCGCGAATTGACCGACCGGGCTCTCCACGTGGAATTCAAGCCCCGTCATTTTTGCAAACAGATCGATGTTGCAGGTGCCGATTGCGCAGCCACCAAGGCCCATGTCGGTCGCCGTCAGATAGAATGTCTGGATCAGGTTGCCGACGTCCTTCAGGATCAGCGAATATGCGATTGAGCTGTATTTCCAGGAGATCCGCCCAAAGCGCGCGGCGATCGTGATCAAGACCTGCGGTGGACCGGATGCGTCCATGGCAAACTCGGCCGCCGTAGAAAGCTCTTGGAGTTGTTGGGCGGAGGTGTCGATCGCGACAAGCGCGTGGCTGCCGGCGTCATAGTGGTAAAGTCCACGTGCAAGCCCCCCGCAGTTCAAGACCGCCAAGTATAGTTCCAGCTCGTACGCGCCGCCTGCCGACGGATAGGGTCTTGCGCTGTAGGTGACCTCGGGATCGCCGTCAAAATCTGCGCCGATCTTCCATTCCGACAGCACGCGGGCTGTCGTGTCGAGAAACTGCGCGAGCTCGGCGAGCGTGACCGGATGCTGGTCGTCGAAATCTCGTATTGAATGGCGTTCGCGCAACAGCTTCGCGAAGTGCGAGACCGACCCCGACGTGGAGAATTTGCCGAGGTCGATCTTCTTGCCGGGCCAAGGCGGACGCACCGCGGGTAGCGGTGGAACGACGCCCGCATGGGTGAACGCGCCGCCAACTGGATTGGTGTGCCGGCCCTCCGTGCTCCGCGTATGAAACACGAGATCGTGGAAGTCCCAGAGAACGAGATTGCCGTCGCCTTCATTCACCCGAAGGCCGTCGCCGTCTTTCGCATTGAGCTTGATCAGCATCTTGCTGTCGGTCAGCAATCCGAGCAGATCGAGGTTCGCGGAGGCCGCATGGCGGCGAAGCTTGCTGATCTTCTGAGGCCGCGACAGGGCAGCGAGGGTGGCAGCGATGGCGGGATCGAAAATCCGAAACAGCACGCCGGCGCGCGGTGATTCCAGCACCATCTCGCTGCCGCGCCGGCGCAGATAGGCGAAGCGCGACAACACAATGGTATCACCGTTCCCCAGCTTTGCGCGTTGTGGCCAGTATTCGGCGACCTGCGGCTCGATGACCACGAGGTCTTGCTCGTCACGCGGAGAGTATAAGCGGTATTCGAGAAATCCATGCCCTGCCAGTCGCCGCACGAGGGCATGAACCTGCCTCGCGAGGACGCCTTTACCCGCAAAGGAGGCGAGCGGCAGGCCGCTGGTAAGATGTCCCGCACGGTCGACCGCTGCCGCACTGAATTGTCCCAGATTGATCGAGTAACCGCCCAAGCCTGCAGCGATGCTTCCGTCCGCCTGCATGTGAAGGGAGCAACGACCGTTCAATCGGGCGACGATGACGGGTGCGATCTTCCTGAGCTTCGTTTTCCGGAAGTTGCGCAACGAGCCAGCCTTCAGGTGTGTGGAAGGAATGGCGTGAGCTCGCTTTCCAGTCGCGGACGATTCAGCAACCCGAGCTTCATCGGAACATCGTAAAGTCGGCCGGGCGCGAAGCGGCGATAGAAATGTCGCAACCCCGGAACGAGCACTCTGACGACGGGCACCTGGACATCGGGCCGCGTCTGGTCGAGCACGAGGAAATCAAATCCCGCGCCGGTGGCAATCTCGATGCAGGCATTGACCTGGTCGCGCGCGTTGTCGTGAACCTTGAGGCTCGGCGCCGACGGCACGATCGGATTGTCGCTGGGGATCAGGAACGGATAATCGTCCAGTCGCAGCGGCGTGACACCGTCCAGCGTCGGCTTCTCGCCACTTCCGCCGCCCATCATGCCAATCGACATGAACTGGGTCAGCTCGGTGAGGGAACGCAGCAGGGCTATGCGGCGATCGAAATGCGAGCCGGAACCGAATTCGATATTTTCGTGCCCGTTCTGCGTCCAATGGATGATCGCCACGTAAGAGGGAATGCCGAGATCGCTGGTGACGTCGAGCACCCAAAGCCTGCGCCCCGCATCGGCAAGCTGGGCTTGCAGATCCCGCACATAGGGATCTTCGAATTGCGCGAGGTCGACTTCTGCACGGTGCAGCCGATTGTACCACCAGATCGCGTAGGCGTCGCGTTCGACCAGCTCGAGGAAGCCTTGAACGATGGCTTCCTCCCGGGTGTTGCCGGCCGCGCATCCGTTGGAATCCGTGTGGAAGCCGCCATAGAAGAAGTACAAGAGGCCCGTTGGAAGATGTTTGAAACGCTTGTCGCGTAACGACCAGACCGGCGACCACTCCGTCTTGGTCGAGGGATCGAGCGGCTCAGGCACCAGATGTGAATCGTCCGGCTGCGAGGTATGTCTGCTTTGAAACTGCGCGTCGCTGAAAAGCTGTACTTCGTTGGGAAGAAGAGCGTCGCCGGGAGCGAAATCGACAAAGCGGCGCTTCGTCCTGATCTCGTCCCCCTGGAAAATACCCGAATAGCGCTCGATCGCCTCCATCAACGCGCTTGCCTCGCCCTGCTCGGCTGTGGAGCCCTTGCCGAAGCTGCCGCCGCTTAATCCGGATCTGAGTTGGTCGACGTTCCAGGCCGGCGCCGAGAAATTGTGGTAGGCGAAAAAATTCGTGTTCATCGGCAGATCGGCCTCGATCCGCTCGAGCCGTGAGACGACGCCGGTCAGCGGACTGACGTGCTTGCGGAACCGTGCTACGGTGGCTCGCGACGTCACGGCGCGGTAACCGCCGCTGGTCATGACGAGCTTTCCGCCCTCCGCGATCTCGATCGGCGCTGCCGCCCGGCGCGGACTCTGCAGCTTCCTGCTGCCACAGGTAGGACACTGCGGGCGTCGCGCGACGTAATGCTTGGCAATGACGGCACCGGTCAGGTCGAAGCTTGCGATGTGATCGCGCAGATCGGTACGAAATCCCGAGGCAATCGCTTTTGCGATTTCAACAGCAGCGAAGTGGATGCCGATCTGTCCGACGGCGTCGCCGACCAGGGGCGATACGGCGACCACCTGCGCCGCTCTGCGATCGAGAAATCCCTTGATCTCCCGATTGCGTATCATGCGATCGAACAGGCAAGTCCAGCAGGCGCTCTCGCCCGGCTTGAACACGGGTCCCACCAGCGGAAACACGCCGGACGGCTGCGCCAGCAGCCAGGGCGTCCCATCGCCAAAGCGCTTTCCGTTCAATTCGACGAGCCGCCGGTCAAGATAGTCGTTCGCCAGTGTGATCGTGAGCTTGGGCGACCGCTTGGTGATCCGAACACCGAGCTTGCTCAAGGCCGCGGCAAGTTCGTTGGCGCCTTTGACATCGATCGCTTCGACCCGCACGGGGCAATCGCGGAGATTCTGTTTTGCGACCTCGGGGGGGAGGCCGAGACTCGCCCAATATCCATCGACGGCGCCTGCGAACGCGTGCGGCGCTCCGCTTACGACATATCGGCGCTCTAGCAGCCGCCTGATCGCTTCCTCGATCTTGTCGGCGGGAAAACTCTTTGAGAGCTGGCGAACGATCTCTGCTGCAGCCTTACCATTCTTGCCGATCGCCGCGGCCACCGCACAATAGAGATCACCGTGCAGGAAGAATTTGCGGTTCTCGGAATAGAGGCAGACCACATCGGGAGGAATCACATAGGCGGTGAAGTTCGGCGCGAATCGCAAAATGCCCTTGCGGCTCTGCTTCGCGGTGCGGCTCTTGCCATTGACTGTCATCGGGGCGGCACGCTGATCCTGTTGCTGTCACTTCCGATCGCCGGCGCGCGGCCGACCATTGGCATCGCGCGGCTTGTGCGCCGCGTTCGGCCACTGGCATTCTGCGAGCAATTTGGATCACACTCGCCCACCATCGGCAAGCTGATCAGCCAGGCGCGGCGAATGCATAACGAAGCAAAAATTTGGCCGGGTCGTTCGGGCGCCCGGCCAATAAAATCGCGACGTCTCGACGCCCAGCGCTAGCACCAGCGGCAGCGGCCCCAGGATGCACAGCAGCCTGCGCATGAGACCAATGGAACGCCTACGCCGATCCAACCAACGCCGCAGCCGCCACATCCACCGCAACCGACACCGCAGCGGCAGCCTCTGCAGGCCCTGCATCCTCCGCAACCCCTGCAGCCTCCGCAAGCTCTGGCGCCTCCGCAGCCACGGCAACCACCGCATCCCCGCGCGAGCAGCACGCGGCCTCCGACGCTTTCATCGTCGATGAGATTGAGGTGGAAGGTGGCGAGACTGACGTCGGCGAGTTCTTCCTCACTGAGCGTCGTCATATGGCCCGGCGCGAAGCTCGGCTTGTGTTGAACGTCGCCGGTGGGCACGGCGGAGGCATAGGCGCTGCCCGCAAGCGAAAAAGTCAGACCGGCTAATCCCAGCGCCGGTACCGCGGCGTTGGTCGTTCGCTTCTTTCTCGAAGCTTGCTTCGCTCGCTGCATGGCCGCATCCTCCCAGTTTGGAAGAAAGGACTTCCGAAGCACGATCTTACGCCGAGCGAACGAGGCAGACAAGAATTACGGTATACACAAAATGTAATAGAGCTCGTTCTGATTGCATTCATCTTCATGAACGATATCGCGCAATTTGGTCGATTAAATCGAGAATCCGCGCCCGTGGAGCGGATTGCAACGGGTGCAATTTGATGCAGTGCGCAATCGTCGGCCCGCTTGAACGGGGAAATTAGCTTGGTCGATCAACTCGGACGCTTCGCCTGGTATGAGTTGCTGACGACGAACATGCCGGCAGCAGCCGCATTTTATGGCAAGGTCATCGGCTGGGCGGTGGAAGATGCGTCGACTCCGGAATTCGCCTACACGCTGCTTACTGCAGGCGACGCCCCGACAGTTGGGCTCATGCATCTCCCGGAAGAAGGGCTGCGATTGGGAGCGAGGCCGAGATGGGTCGGCTACGTCGCCGTGGATGACGTGGATGCGAAAGCCGTGCAGATCCGCCGTCGTGGGGGCGCCATTCTGGTAACACCGACCGCCAGCAATATTGGCCGAATTTCGGTGGTCGCCGATCCGCAAGGAGCGACGTTTGCACTGGTTTCCGGGCTAACATATGGCCAACGGCAGTCCAGCGGATTGGACGAGCCTGGACGCGTGGGCTGGCACGAGTTGCTGGCTGAAGACCGGAGCAAGATCTTCCCGTTTTACGGCGAGCTTTTTGGCTGGCAGAAGGCTCACGCTGGAACCGGGCCGGCCGACCTGTATGAATTGTTCTCAACGGCCGGCCAGACGATCGGCGGAATGCTCACCAAACTTCCGAGCGTATCGCAACCCTGCTGGCTCTATTACTTCAATGTCGACGACATCGGCGCGGCTGCCAAGCGCGTTGATGCTGGCGGGGGCCGGGTCCTCCAAGGTCCAATCGAGTTGCCCGACGGTTGCTGGATCTTGCGATGTGCCGATCCCCAAGGCGCCCTGTTTGCGCTACAGGGAGCCTGGGATCAGAAAGGCACCGGGCGACCTTCCGCCTCGGAAGTCAATTGGTCCGCCAGGTGGGGTGATGTCGCTTCACAGGGCAAATTGGTCCTTCACAAGACGAAGCGATAGGTCGGAACGTTTCGACCTTGTCCGCAGCAGAATTATATAGGTATTTAAATTAGGTAGAGGTGCGCAATCGTATTCTGAATGGTGCACCACGCTTAGCCCTTGCGGGCTTCGCGTGGCGCGGCCATGCGATGGCCGCAAGGGCGAAGCGTGTCCGGCGGAGCTTGAGCAACGCGAAAGCGAATACGGACTGGCGCCTCCCAAGAAGCTCTCTCACTGGTTCATGATCGGCGGCTTATCCTTGGCGGACCTGAGGCTCGGCAACGCGTCCTCGTCCGGACAGCCCAACCGCGGTGATCAAATTACCGGCCATCGCGCGGACCACGCCTGAAGTCTTCGGCAGCGTCGCGGCCGCCGGACGAGACGTGCCGGCCATATTTTGGCCATAGCCCGTTTCTTAAACGCCTGCGCGGGCCATGCCCCGCCTTCGTTTTGCGTCGCCTGACCGATGCGGTCGCTTCGCAAGCCAATCGCAGATCATCGCTGCGCTTCCCCCTACAACATGGATGGTCTGCCAACAGCAAGAAGGACTTTGTAATGCGTAAACTTCTAGCCGCTGTGGCGGTTCTTTTGGCGTTCGCTTCAACTGCCGAAGCCCGCGGCCGTCACCATCATCACCGGCACTATGCACATTCCGGTCGCCCAGCCGCGTGGTGCGGGTGGTTCATGCGCACCCAGGTCGGCAGCGATCCCGGTCCGCAATTCAATCTGGCCCGATCCTGGGCGCGCTACGGCAGCAATGCCGGCGGCCCTTCGGTCGGCACCATCGTGGTTTGGCGCCACCACGTCGGCAAGATCGTGGGTCAGGAGAACGGCCAGTGGATCGTGCAGAGCGGCAACGACGGGCATGCCGTGCGCACGCGGCCGCGCTCGCTGGCCGGCGCCATCGCGTTTCGAAATGCCTACGCTTCGTTCTAAAGCGCGATGAGATTGGGTCGAATCGTCATCGCGCTTTAGCCTCTTGTTTGAGCATGATCTCCGCGCAAACGCGTTGCGTTTGTCGCGAGGGAAAACCGCTGCGCACTTTTTCCGGATCATGCTTGGGGAACCTCGACGCTTCAGCTGACATGCGAGCTTGCGACACCCGGCGGTATACGAACCGTTCATGATCGCGGCTTACGCTGAAGCGGGGTTTCGCCCTGAAGCCCTCAGACGGGCGCCGTCATCTGTGTTGACCAGATGGCGGCGCCTTTTTCAGGAGCGAATTGGCTTGCCCCAGAAATCGAAAAAAGTCGCGACGCCCTCCCAGACGGTTTCTTACTGGTCGGCGGCTTACGTGAGTTTCCGCAACGGCGTGACGGTTTTAGCCGTGACCTGCGGCGTGCTCGGATTTCTGCTGGTCGCCAAGCACTATCTGTGAACTTCAGCGCTTTCCGAGACTCCTGAGATACGCGCAGAACATGTCAGCCATGGCGTCGGCATAGGCTTTGATCTCCGCGGGCGCTCGCGGGCTCTCCGAAAAATCCTTGCCCACCGTGCTCAGCGTCGTCGTGATCAGATCGCCGGCCATCGCGCGCACCGCGTCGGACGCTTGCGGCAATGCCTCGCGCATGAAGGCTTCGACGATGCGCTCGCCCGATGCCCGCGCTTCGCGCGCCTCGGGCGCATCGCGATAGAGCGGCGCGGCGTCGCTGAGCGCGACGCGCACCGCGGCCTCCTCGCATTCGGAGCGGATGAAGGCGTGCACCAACGAACGCAGCCGATCCAATGGCGGCCGCTTGGCATCCTCGAGGATGTCACGCAGCAGGCGCGTGGTCTGCCGCCACTCGTCGCTCTGCAACCGGAACAGGATCGAGGCCTTGTTCGGGAAATACTGGTACAGCGAGCCGACGCTGACGCCGGCCTTCTCGGCCACCCGCGCCGTGGTGAAGCGCTGCGCGCCCTGCTTCGTCAAAACCTGAACAGCCGCATCGAGAATCGCCGTGACGAGCTCGGTCGAGCGGGCCTGTTGCGGCTGTTTTCGCGAGGAAATTGAGGAGCTTCGCCGTTCGGTCATGGACGTCCTGGGGAATGCGATTAGCGAATGCGAATAATTATTCGTATTTCTGGCGAGGCGCAAGGACGCGCCGCTTTCACACCGGAGACCGACATGACCACCCTCATTTCACCCACGCTCGCGGGCCTGCTCGAGCGCCTGTTCGCGCAAGCCTCCGCTGCGGTCGAGGAAACCCGGCTCGCGGTGGCCGACCTTTCCGACACCGAACAGGCGCGCCTGATGCGGAGCAAGACCGACTACCGCGCGCTGTACGGCCGGCTCAGCAATGTGCCGCTCGCGGTCTCGCGCGAGACCGGCGCGCTGCTCTACATGCTGGCGCGCGGCAGCCGCGCGCGGAACATCGTCGAGTTCGGCACGTCATTCGGCATCTCGACACTGCACCTTGCCGCAGCGCTGCGCGACAATGGCGGCGGGCGCCTGATCACCAGCGAGTTCGAATCGTCCAAGGTGGTGCGTGCGCGGGACAATCTCGTCGCCGGCGGGCTCCATGACCTTGTCGAGATCCGCGAGGGCGACGCACTCCAGACGCTGCGCACGGGCATGCCCGATACGATCGACCTCGTGCTGCTCGACGGCGCCAAGGCGCTCTATCCCGATATCCTCGATCTCGTGGAGAGCTGTCTGAAGCCGGGCGCCCTCGTCGTCGCCGACAACGCCGACGACAGCCCCGACTATCTGGCGCGCGTGCGCTCGCCGGCGAACGGCTACATGTCTGTACCGTTCGGCGAGGACGTCGAGCTGTCGATGCGGCTCGGCTGAGGCGGATGACGAGAGAAGCGCGCGATCAAGCCGTCTTGATCCTGTCGATGATGGCGGACAATCGCGCGCGCTTTGCGGGATCGGCGACGTATTGGAGACTGGCTTCGAGGTCGCGAAGGACACTGCTCACTTTCCATTTCGCTTGCCCCTCGGCAACCACCTGCATTGCCAGTTCCTCGGCCTTGTCGGGATCACCAAGGTCAAAGGCCGCGGCAAGCTGCGTCGGGCGCAGCCATTCGTCGGCAAGTTGCAATCGTCTGGCCCGTTCGCAGGCGGCAATCGCGACCCGCACAGTGGCCTGCGCAAGATCCTCGTCGCCCGGGTTTCCCCGGGCGCGATAGAGACGGGGCAGGTTGCTGGAGCAATAATAGGCGTTGAGATCGAGCTCCATACCCTGCTGATAACAGTCGATCGCCTTCTCGAGCTCCTCCTTGCGGCGAGGAGAGTCGGCTGGTGCGCCTCTGGCGAGGCGTTTGTGGCGGCCACCCATCAAGCCGAGCCGTTCCGGCGTCAGCCCCGCGAAATCAATCAATGTCTGTATCTCGGCTATGGCCTGGATGTCGTCGCCGGCCTGGGCCGCGGCAAATGCACGATTCTCCTGCACTTCAGGCTCGTTGGCGAAGCGGTCGGGAAGTCTGCCGATGAAATCCAGCACGATGTTCCAGTCGGCGGCATCATTGACGCAGTCGCGCAGCATCAGCAACAAAGCGAGCGCCTTTGCATAAGTGGCGGGCGGACTTCCCTCGGTCGCGATCAGCGCTTGGGCCCGCGCCATGCGCTGATCCGTGGGCGCCGCGCGCACCGCGCGTATCTTGGTCTGAAACGCGGCTTGCTCGGCGAGCTGGCTCCGCATCGTCATCGCCTTGCGCGGGTCGACATTGTCTGGATAGCCCGGGATCGACTGGTGCATCGGCGAAATCCCGTCAGCAAGCGCCTTGATGGGCGCCTTGATCGCGGCCTGCATGGCTGCCGCGGTCGCCTCGGTGATCTCGCCCTCGGGCAACGGATAGCGGACGGTTCGCATCTGCACGACATCGAACAATTGTTTGGACCAGTCGGCAGCAAGCAACACACACCCGGTCTTTTGCGATGCGTGGCGGATACCGACCTCGTAATAGACATTGCCGTTCGGAATCGTCATGTCGGCGAGCACGAGATCGGCAAAGTAGATCCGTTCCAGCATTTCACTGACGATCAATGCGCTGGTGTCCTGGTCGGCACGCACCGGCTGATAACCGAGCGCCTTGATCGCGGGTACGTAGGCGCGATCCCACAATGCGTTAAAATCGATCTCGGCTGGACCAAACTTGGGATCGGCCTGGGTCGGCTTGCGGCCATAGGGCATGATCATGAAACACGACGGCATATCGCAATTCCTTCAGTCCCATAGTTTCTTCGTATCCAGCCAGTAAACCCACGTCGTCTTGCGCCCGGCCTCATCCATCAGGTGCTTGGCGCCGCCGGGACCATCGCCGCCTTCGCCATTCCACAGGCAGACAAAGGCGAGCTTCCTGTCGCCAAATCGGGCGGCCCGTTCCAGCATCCATTGATTTTCGCGCTCATAGGCGTTTTCACCGGCCGGCAGCGGCCCCAGTTCGTCGGGCATGACATGGAGCGTGGCTCGCGATTTCGCCGCGAGATAGCGCGCACGCCAGTTGCCGCCAGCGAAATCGACCGAGCCGGCAAGGAACGTCGGTTCGTCGAATGGAATATAGATTTCAAGCTGCATGCCCTTCGCGAGGGCAGCTTCCGCAAACAACAGATCGCCGCCGCAGGCGCCGCCGCAAATGGCGAGATCACCCTTGGTAACACCGATCTTCGCAAGCGCGTCGGCGATCGCAGCGGCCGCAACAGGCTCCTTGTCCGGCGGAAAGCGTGGCGTTTTTCGATCTGGCGCATCGATCATGTGACCGCTGAAGAGAACCACTGCGTTTGGCGATCCGGCGCTTTGCTCTGTGGTCATCGTGACACCCAGCTCGTGATGGGATCATTGTGTCTCGATGACGAACTTATCTGAAGGCGAATTCCTTGTCGAAACCGGGATCCGAGTGGCGGGACGCCGCGCTGTGCGGCATCACGTGAGATCGAAGGCCGGCGGGAAGTGTTCCGGCTTGACCTGTCTGACGGCTGCGAGGCGTCCGATCTCGGCAAGCTCGTCCATGTTGTTCGGGTCATCCATCGCGGCGATCTTCGCAAGCGCGTCCGGCGTCCGGTCGATCGCGACCGTCTTCTTCAACCAGGTGGTTTCCAGCAGCACGTTGTAGCGCGCATAGGTCGCGAGTTGCGGTCCGCCCCGGCTGTCCGCCACCATATCTTCCACCGCGCGATCGATCGACCAGGGCGTCAGGCAGTTGGTCAGCCATTGCAGCATGCCGTGATTATTCCGTCCGCAATCATCCATGAGCGATTGCAGCGAGCGCAGGCCCTGCTCGGCCGCCGGCATGTGAACGATCTCCTCCGTCGAGAAGGTCGACTTGAACACGCCGGTGCCCGCCGAGATGAGTAGGAGATTGTCCCTGCCGGTTGGCCAGCGAAAGCCATGGCCATGGAGCGACGCCAGCATCAGGAGCTGCAGCGCAGGATCGTTGAACGGGCTGACGCCGCCATCGACGAAGGCCCCGCTGACCGCGCCGCCGGAGCGCGACGAGATCGTGATCTCCTGGGGACTGAAATAGGTCGGCGCCGCGGTGCTGGCGCGCACCACTTGCGTCAGCCGCAGCCCGCCGTCCTGCTTGGCAAAGATCGCATCCGGATGGTTGTGCAGCGGCCAGGGACTGCCGGTATCGAGCCGCTTGGTCATGATCATCAGGCCGGTACGGATGCGATCGCTGCCGAGCGAGGTGTCGGCGCCGAGCTGCGCGTCGAGAGCGTGCTGCAGGGCATCCGACTTGAATTTCGGCGCCAGCAGCCCGCGCCGCCAGAACGAACCCCGGAAGACGTCGGTGCCGATGCCGCGATAGAGCTGCTTCAACGCGTCGGCCGTCATTCCGCAGGCCAGTCCGGCAGCGATGATCGATCCGGTCGAGGTGCCGCCGATCAGATCGAAATAATCGCAAAGCAGGAGATCGCTGTTGCCGAACCGCTTGCGCAACATCGCCTCGATGGCGCTGACATATTCGAGCGTCAGGATGCCACGGATGCCGCCGCCATCGAGCGCCAGTATCCGCTTCGGCCCGAGTGCACGATCGAGATGCTGCTGCTTGGTTTTCGGCATAACTGCCCCCCGACTATGACTTTTGCTGATCGCGATACGGACGACCGATCACGGCCGAAGGCTCAATTGGTCGCG
Source organism: Bradyrhizobium sp. UFLA06-06 (assembly GCF_054820065.1). Classification (NCBI taxonomy): domain Bacteria; kingdom Pseudomonadati; phylum Pseudomonadota; class Alphaproteobacteria; order Hyphomicrobiales; family Nitrobacteraceae; genus Bradyrhizobium; species Bradyrhizobium sp. UFLA06-06. The sequence goes on along the minus strand of NZ_JADFUD010000010.1, from coordinate 171,388 downwards.
CGCCCGCGCAAACGGCGCCAAGGCATAAAATGAAGCGATGCGTTCGACACATCAGCTGAGTTTCGAAAAATTTTAGCCAGTCCATTCCGGAGCCCGACAAGCGTCGCGCGCCGGGTCCCTGGGTATCTTGCACATGGCACACCCTAAGGTATAGTGAGATAAATCACTGGCAGGCGGTTTTTCTTTTTCGCGCCCGGCGATCGCAGATTTCAGAGACGAGCTATCATTGAGCTCGCGGCAGGATGTGCAGCCGCGGGATTCAGCCGATGAGACACGGCCAGCCGTCGCATAAGATTCATGCAGATCGGGTTTTGCCATGCCAAATGATTTCTCGGTGTTTATCAGCCATCGCGCCGAAGACAGATTTCTCGCGCGCCTGCTCAAGGCGCGGCTCGAATATCTCAGCAGCCTGGACGGCCAGCGTCCGGTGGAATGCTTCGTCTGCGAGGAAATTCCCGGCGGCTCCGAATGGCGGCAATGGATGATCGACAACACGGCGAAGGCCGATTGCCTGATCTTCATCCACACCAATGCCGAGCACAATTGGACCTGGTGCGCATCCGAGATTGCCCAGTTCGACGGTTACAAGCGCGCGCTGAAGCTCATCTCCAAGGTGCTGTGGTTCTCGGTCGACTCTTCGCCTTCGTTTCCGATGCTGGCGGAGAACGAGTTCTACGGAATCGGCGAGGACGACGTCCGGCGATTCCTCGAAGATCTGTTCGTGAAGCCGACCTTCGGTCCTGCGCCGCTGCGGCCGCGACTGAACGCCAACTACGCGCCCAAGTTCAACGAGGCGGCGAAGGACATTCACGCGCAGTTCCTGCAGATCACCCGCCCGGAAGAGCTGTTCCGCCTGCGGCTTCGCATCGTGTTCAGCGACGAATTGTCGTTCCGCCAAAAGGCCGAAACGCTCAGGCCATTGCCCCCCGCCGATCGCGCGCGCGGCTTCCTCAGGGATGCCGTGCTGGAGGCGGATGCCGGCACCACCACGCTGTTGTCCGGTCCCGATACGGCGGAGCTCGACTGGGAGGATCTGCTCCGCGCGCAAAACCGCTACGACAGCGGGGCCTGGCTCGATGAGCTGACGAGCTATGTCGCGAACTCGTTCGCCGACGTGGATATCGCCAGCCGGCGCGGCCGCGAGCAGGTCCTCAGTCCGATCTTCCGCGATCTGAAGCTGTATCAGCCTGTCATCGCCCGGCTCGAATATCTCGACAGCACGCCGTTCTCGATCGTCATCATCTTCGTGCCGATGCCGCCATTCAGCGAGGATCCCCGCCTGATGGTCGCGCAGAACATGCCGAAGGACATCGTCTTCCTGTCGATCCTGCTGCGACTGGCGCGACGCTTCCGGTGGTCGTTCCTCGAGCCGCTATACAACGCCGTCGAGGGCCTGGACGATGACTTCAGCGCCAAGCGATGGGACGATCTGCTGGAGCGCTACCACGAATGCCTGGAAAACCTGGATTCGATCCTGCGACAGGGCAATATGCGCGAGCTCGAAACCGTCGGCGACATCAAGTCGGCGATCAACATCTCCGACGATGCGCTGCTGAAGGAGATGTTCAAGGATTGGGGGACGTTTCAGACCCGGCTGGCGCAGGCCATCGAGAAGAAGTCGCCAAGCGACGTCAGGCAGACGCTCGAGCCCTGGCTGAAGCGCAACAAGGACTTCATGAAACAGCTGCTCGTCGAAACCCAGGGCAAGGTGGAGAAGCTGCGGCCGCTGGAGGCCCGCTAGAGCACACGGAGCGCAGAACCGGCTCGGCCGGACCCTGCGCTCAGATCATCGCAGCGACGCGTTCCAGGCCGATCAGGCGCGCCAGCGAACGAACCTCGTTCTTCTGATCCTCGCGGAGCTGGAACAGCAGCGGCATCGCCGCCGACTTCAGCTGCTGGACCTCCTCGGAGTCCGGATCGATCGGCATGCTGCCGGATGCGGGATCGCCCTGACGCTTGGCGTGGATCTTGCGGGCGACGGCGCGCAATGCGGTCTCGACCGCCGGCCAGTAATATTCCTGCGACGACGACAGCTTGAGGCGGTCCTTGATGCCGGCGATCTGGGCGTCGCTCAGCAGCGCATAGGTTTTCTGCAGCGCCGGCTTGGCCGCAGCCTTGGGCTTCGGCGGCGCGGGGGCGACCGGCGCGGGCTCGGCGGCCTTCGGCTGAGCCGCATCGACGGGGTCGGTGATCTTCGGCAGGCCGATATCGGCGGGCTCGACGGAGGCATAGGCCTGGCGCACCGTATCGGTCGCGCCCGGAATTGCGGCTTGCGCCCGCAACAGGAGCGGAGACGGATTGGCGGGAGGCTCAATCGGGTGGGGCGCCTCAAACGAGGCCGCGGCAAGCGTCGTGACGGCGAGCTTGTCCTGCTTGCTGGCACGGTTGGCGACCGGGCCAACGTCGGCCTGCGCCGCCGGCAGGCTGTCACGCCCCAAAATGGCTGTTATCGCGACGCCGGCGAGGAGGAAGCATGTCAGCGCGGCGAAGGTGATGGCTCTGGTCAAAAACTACTCCATTGCCGGCCGGTGTCGCTGCAAACTGCGCGTGAAATGCGGCGGTACCGTGCCGTGACGACGCCAAATAGGTGAAATTGTCCCGAAACGGCCGGAAAATCAGGCCGCGGCATCAAGCTCATAGGCCTCCTGGATGTCGGCGACGATCTCGTGCGCCGTCCAGAGGGCGCCGGGCTGGACCGTGTGCAGGCTGACCGTCCAGTTGGTGCGGCGGGTGCGCGGCGTGCTGACGATGTCGAATTCGACCTGACGGCACAGCGGATGCCGCTGCAGGGCGTAGAACACCCGGGTCCGGAGCTCGTCGAGCGTTGCCGAGGTCTTGGAGAGCGCCTCAAGGGCCATGTCGCATTCCCACAAACTGCCGGGCGGCCAGCCGTGGCGGCCCGTGGCTGTATTGTTGGGACTGGCATGGTTAATGCCGCGTTAAGCGGGCGAGCGGGATTTGAGCGGCTGCTGTTTCGCGGCGGATCAGGCGAGCCGCACCCGTCCGCTCGCCGCCTCATACTCCGCGATCGTCTGCGCGACGAGCTCGTCGACGCCGAGCACCCCGGTGACCCCGGAGGTGGAATGACCACCGCTCCAGATATCGCGCCAGCGTTTGGGGCGGCTCTCGCGGGCGCCGATGTCGATGTCCTTGCCGATGTCGATCGCGCCGCGTGCCGGCAGGTCGTCGGGATCGAGACCGGCGGCCTCGATCGAGGGCCGCAGCATGTTGGTCTGCAGGCCGGTGAACGCCGTCGTGAGCAGGATGTCGTCGGCGGTGGAGTCGACCAGCATCTGCTTGTACCTGCCGTCCGCCATGCTCTCGCGCGTCGCGATGAACTTGGTGCCCATATAGGCGAGGTCGCAGCCGAGCGCCTCTGCGGCGCGCAGCGCGTGGCCGTCGCTGATGCCGCCGGCCAGCACGATCGGGCCGTCGAAGAATGCGCGCACCGCGCGGACGAACACGAACGGATTGAGCCAGCCGGTCTGCCCGCCGGCGCCCGCGGTGAGCAGCACGAGCCCATCGGCCCCCGCCGCTGCCGCGCGCTCGGCATGACGGATCGAGGCGACGTCGGCGAAAACCAGCGCGCCTGCATCGTGCAGCGGCGCCAGCACCGGCGCCGGCGAGCCGACCGAGGTGATCACAAGCTCGGGCTCGTGCCGCAGCAGCACCGCGAGATCCTGGGCCAGCCGCGTGTTGGAGCGATGCACGATCAGGTTCGGGCAGATCGGCGCCGCCGCCCTGCCGCTCGCGTCGGCATGCACCTGCAGGCGGCGCGCGATGTCGCCGAGCCACGCATCGAGCTGTTCCGTCTCACGGCAATTCACCGTCGGAAACGAACCGATCACGCCGTTGCGGCAGGCGGCTACCACCAGCTCGACACCGGAGACCAAGAACATTGGTGCTGCAATCAGCGGCAGCCGGAGGCGATCGCGAAAACGCGCGAGAAGATCGGCGGACAAGATGTTTCTTCCCATCATCATTGTGTTAGCGTTGCCGCCAACATTGGCACGACAAAAGCCAAAGACAAAGGCGGGAGGGACAACGAGATGAGCAATCCGCTCTATGCATTTCCGGCAGTGTGCGAACAGACCTTGCGGGCGCTGGCGCGCTATCCATCGCGCACCGCCTTCGCATGGCCGGGCGGATCGCTCAGCTATCAGGGCGCGACCGACCTGATCGGACGAATGCAGGGCGTGTTCATGCGGCTCGGCTTTGCGCCTGGTACCCGCGTCGCGCTGCTCACCGCCAACCGCGCCGACAGCTGGTGCGCCGGCGTTGCCGCGCAATTGTCGCGGCTCGCGATCACCTGGCTGCATCCGCTGGGCTCGCTCGACGACCAGCTGTTCCAGATCGAGGATTCCGAAGCGCAGATGCTGATCGTCGACGGCATCACGTTTCGCGATCGCGGCGGCGAGCTTGCGACGAAGGCACAGGGCCTGAAGACCGTGTTCACGCTCGGCCCGGCGGATTACGGCGCCGACCTGTTGCAGGTGGCCGAGGATGCCGGCAGCGCGAGCGCGAAGAGCTTCGCGCGCGAGGACGACATCTCGACCTTGAACTACACCGGCGGCACGACAGGCAAATCCAAGGGCGCGCTGCGCTATCACCGCGAATATGGCGGCTTCGCCGCCGCCATCCTCGCCGATTTCGAGATCCCGGAGACGCCGCGCTACCTCACGGTGGCGCCGATCAGCCATGTCGCCGGCACCAAGATGCTGCCGACGCTGATGCGCGGCGGCACGGTGCACATGCTGAAAGGGTTCGATCCGGAGGCCGTGTTCACGACCATCGCGCGCGAGAAGATCAACTTCACGCTGTTCGTGCCGACCATGATCTATGTGATGCTGGATCATCCCGCGCTCGACAAGGCCGACCTCTCCTCGCTCGAGCTCCTGCTCTACGGAGCGTCCGCGATGTCGCCGAGCCGGCTGGTCGAAGGCATCGAGCGGATCGGCCCGGTGTTCTCGCAGCTTTACGGCCAGACCGAATGCTATCCGGTCTCGGTGCTGCGCAAGGCGGATCATGACCCGAGAACGCCGGACCTGTTTTTGTCCTGCGGCTTCCCGATCACCGCCTGCCAGGTGAAGATCCTCGATCAGGACGACCAGGAGGTCGCGACCGGCGAGGCCGGCGAGATCTGCGTGCGTGCCACGCATGTGATGGCCGAATACTGGAAGCGGCCCGACATCACGGCGGAGACGCTGAAGAGCGGCTGGCTGCACACCGGCGACATCGCGCGCAAGGACGAGCGCGGCTACATGTTCATCCTCGACCGCAAGAAGGACATGATCGTCTCCGGCGGCTTCAACATTTTTCCGCGCGAAGTCGAAGATGTCTTGTCGCAACACGCCGACGTCGCGATGGTCGCCGTGGTCGGCGTGCCCGACGACAAATGGGGTGAGGCCGTCACCGCCGTCGTGGTCGCGCGCGAGGGCGCTGTGCCCGACGCCGACGAGCTGATCGGACTGGTGAAGGCGAAGAAGGGCTCGGCGCACGCGCCGAAGCAGATCCAGTTCGTCAAGGAGCTGCCGATGACGGGCGTCGGCAAGGTCGACAAGAAGGTGCTGAAGGCGCGCTTCTGGACCGGCCGCGACCGCATGGTGGGGTAGGATGCTCGCACGACGATTGCTGGTCCCGTCATCCCCGCGCAAAGGCTTCGCCTTTGTCGCTGGAGGTGCGCGCTCTCGCGCGCCTCGAAGGATGCACGGCCCTGATGTTTCAGCGCGCGCTATCTCCGCTTGCGGCACCAGCCGGGCCGGCACCCTTCGAGGCTCGCTCCGCTCGCACCTCAGGGTGACGGGGAGAGAGTGGAAGGTGCGGTAAGATCGTCAGTGCCGGTCGCGGCCGCACGCTGCTGCATCCCCTGCGCCAGCAACCGATCGAGCCGGTCGCGCAACTGATCCTGGTGGTAGGGCTTGGCCAGCCGCGGCAGGTCGACCTGGGTGCCGTCGGGCAGTTCGGCATAGCCGGTGGCGAGCAGGACCAGGAGCTGCGGCCTCACCTTGCGCGAAGCCGCGGCGAGTTCGATGCCGGTCATGCCGGGCATCACGTGATCGGTCATCATCAGGTCGATCTCCTGGTCGCTCCTGAGGATCTCGAGCGCCTGCGGTCCGGAATTGACGCCGATCACACGGTGACCGAGGTCCTCCAGCATTTCCATGGTGGACATCGCGATCAACGGATCATCGTCAACCAGCAGGATCACCGCTGAGCGCTTGACCGTCTGCGCCGCAGGCGCCGGGCTCTCGACTTCCGGCACCGCGGTTGCAACCGGCAGCACGAGCGCAGCCGTGGTGCCCTTGCCGACCGCGCTCGACAACTGCAGCTCGCCGCCGAGCTGCACGGCGAGCCCATGCACCATCGAGAGGCCGAGCCCGGTGCCCTTGCCCACCGGCTTCGACGAGAAGAACGGCTCGATCGCGCGCTTCAGCACGTCCGGCGACATGCCGGTGCCGCTGTCGATCACCGAGAGTTTCAAATAGTCGCCAGGCTGCAGCGTCGGATCATTCTTCGCCTGCCAGGCCGCGAGGCGGATCTCGATCAGGCCGCCATCCGGCATCGCGTCGCGTGCATTGATCGCAAGGTTGAGGACCGCAAGCTCAAGCTGGTTGCTGTCGACGCAGGCCAGCGGCAGCCTCTCGGGAATGTCGAGCCGCAGCATGATGCGCGGTCCGAGCGAGCGCTCGAGCAGATTGCTCATATCGCGCACCAGCGCGCCGAGATCGACCGGCACCGCGCGCAGATCCTGCTGCCGCGCGAATGCCAGCAGCCGCTGCGTCAACGACGCGCCGCGCTCGGCGCCCTGCAATGCGCCGTCGACCAGACGACGCAGGCGCGGATCCTCCGGCATCCGCTTGCGCAGCAGATCGAGATTGCCCATCACCGCCATCAGCAGATTGTTGAAGTCGTGCGCGACGCCGCCGGTGAGCTGGCCGATCGCCTCCATCTTCTGCGCATGGCGGAGCTGTTCCTGCGCCCGCTCGCGCGCGGCGACCTCCTTCATCAGGTCGGCGGTGCGCTGCTCGACCCGCTGCTCCAGCGTCGCGGTGAGTTCGGCAAGCGCGGTGCGCTCGGCGGCGAGCTGCGCCAGCAGCGCCTCGCGCTCGATCTCGGCGGTCTTGCGCGCGGTGATGTCGGAGCAGACGCCGACCAGCGAGCGGATGCCGCCGTCGGGCCGCCGCACCGCACGGGCGCGGACGTCGACCCAGTGCTCGGTGCCGTCGGGCCAGATGTTGCGGTATTCGATCCGATAGTCCGAGCCGGTGCGCAACGTTTGTTCGACGATCTCGCTCCGGCGGGCGCGGTCGTCGGGATGCACCGCGTCCAGGAGATCCTGATAGGTGAAGGGATCGCCCGGCCTGCGCCCGAAATAGGTCTTGCAGGTCGGCGACGCCTCGAGCTCGAAATCCGGCAGATGGAGCTCGAGCGCGCCAAGATGACCGGCATTGAGCGCGGTCTGCAGCAGACCTTCGCTCTCGGTCAGATCCTCGAGGATCTGGCGGGTCTGGTATTGACGGCGGCGGCCGCGCACCGTCGCGGCGACCAGGCTTACCAGCGTGGTCGGATGAAACGGCCGCTCGATGAAGGTGACATTGCCGAGCGCTCGGCCGAGCCGCGCGGCTTCGGGATTGCGCTCGGATCCCCCCTTCTCGCTGATCAGCACGATAGGAAAGTCCGACCATGACGGCTGCTCGTTCAGCCAGTGCGTCAGGCCGGCGAGGTCGGCCGCCCTGATCACCTCGTCGGCGATGATGGCAAGGCCCGCCCCGTTCGCGATCTGGCGTTCGAGCTCGGCGAGGTCACCGCAGATGTTGGCGTAATAGCCGGCTTCCTTGATCAGGTGGGCAGTCTTGACGGCGTCCCGCTCGCTCGCGGCGAGGATGACCGCGCGTTCCGAGGACGGACCAGGCTTCATCGCGTCTGTCCCTGCGGCGGCCGGCCGTCGACACCGGCCGGCACATCACACAACCGCCGGACGGCCATGGCCACGATGCCGGCGGCGGGATCAATACGCATCATGGGACCCCCTAACGGGAGCGAAACTCGCACGTGCCGCCAACCGTTCCGGGAAGCGGAGTTATTTTTGCCGCAGGGGCAGTCGCTTGGGACTGCCCCTCAGCCGTGGCCGCAGGATCAACGAGCGCGTCCTAGCGCCGCTCGATGACCAGGCTCTGGACCGCCTGGCCGAAATAGCCGCGCTGATCGGCGAGCCGCGACATCGCAAGCCCGGCACCGTCGGGCCCGATCCAGGACTGGCCGTCGAGCAGGATCCAGTCGCCGACCGGCTCGCGCGCGAGACTCACCGACAAATCGGCGTTGATGAAGGTCCATTGGTTGAAATCGAGCGCCGGCGAGGTGCCGTTGGAGAAGTCCGAGGCAACCACTGCCCGCATCGCCTGCGAGACGGCGGCGCCCGCAATCAGCGGGCGGTCGACGCGGAACCAGATCGCGCCGGGTCCCACCACGCCGAAGCGGCCGCGCGCGGCCCGCATCGAGATGCATTTCACGAACGGACTGTTCGCAAGGTTGCCCGGCTCGATCATACTTTCGTCGGGGCCCGGCAGATCGACCGCAAGCGCGGCGACGTCAGGCGGCAGCTCGGCCGCCTGCTGCTTGATCTTCAGCACGCTGGCCGAAACGACCACGACACCGTCGGCGAGCAGCCTGACGCCGCAGAGCTGGATCTTGCGGCCGTCGCGCAGGATCTCGCTCGATACCGTCAGCGGCGCGACCGGCACCGGGCGCATCAGGTCGATGGTGACGCGCGCGATCCGCATCGGCACCGGCGTCGGAATGGCCTCGGCCGCCCACACCACCAGCGCCGCCGGCGCGGAGCCATGCTGCATCCGCGGGTCCCAGGGACCCGCGGCATCCGGACTGGTGACGACGCGGTCGCCGTCGACGCGAAAGATCGGCTCCATCAGGCAAGCGCCGGATCGACCGCGTCGTCATACTCTTTCCTGAACCGGGCGATCAGCTCGGCTGCGGGCACCACCTTGGAGATGCTGCCGACGCCCTGGCCCGAGCCCCAGATCTCCTTCCAGGCCTTCGGCTTGGCGCGCTCGCCGGACGCATCGGTGCCGAAGCTCATCTTCGAGGGATCGGAGGTCGGCAGGTTTTCCGGATCCATGCCGGCCGCAACGATCGACGGCTTCAGATAATTGCCGTGCACGCCGGTGAACAGGTTGGAGTAGACGATGTCCTCGGCGGACGAGTTGGTGATCATGCTCTTGTAGCCCTCGACCGCGTTTGCCTCTTTGGTCGCGATGAAGGCGGAGCCGATATAGGCGAAGTCGGCACCGATGATGCGCGCCGCGCGAATGGCGCGGCCGTTGGCAATCGTACCCGAGAGCGCAATGGGCCCGTCGAACCACTGCCGCGTCTCCGACACGAACGGGAACGGCGACAGCGTGCCGGCATGACCGCCGGCGCCGGCCGCAACCAGGATCAGGCCGTCGGCGCCCTTCTCGATCGCCTTGTGCGCGAACTTCTGGTTGATCACGTCGTGGAAGACGATGCCGCCCCAGCCATGGACCGCCTGGTTGAGCTCCTCGCGCGCGCCGAGCGAGGAGATGATCATCGGCACCTTGTGCTTCTCGCAAAGCGCCATGTCGTGATCGAGCCGGTTGTTCGACTTGTGCACGATCTGGTTCACCGCGAACGGCGCCGACGGCCGCTCCGGATGCGCCTTGTCATAGGCGGCGAGCTCTTCCTTGATCCGGTACAGCCATTCGTCGAGCAACTCCGGCGGCCGCGCATTCAACGCCGGAAACGAGCCGACCACGCCGGCCTTGCACTGCGCGATAACGAGGTCGGGCACGGAGATGATGAACAGCGGCGCCCCGATCACGGGAAGAGAAAGGCGGCCCTTGAACAGAGCAGGCATGGACATTGGAAGCGGATCCTCAAGCGTTGGTCGTTGGTTGGTCTCGAATGCTGATCGTCATACCAACAAGGCAATCTTTCCAGTGTCAAGGATTGCGTTTTGGCGCTGCAAAAGGATGACAAATCCTCATCCTGAAACCGTGTTTTCGCAGGCACCTGGCATCCCAGACACAAGCCTGGCCGCGCTATTGGCAGACGGCCCGTGTCACGAAATTTTCCGTCCTGCAGTCGTTCGGGCCGCGCTTGTGGCCCGGCAGATAGACCAGCGGCGAGCATTTCTCGGAGGCGTCGGTATCGATGCCCTTGCCTTCCCGAAACCCCTTGCTCTGGCACAGCCGGTCGGCGCCGATCTTGCAGTCCGGCGCACCGTTCGCGGCCACCACGCAGGCCGCGCGTCCGGTCACCACCGTCGAGGGGCGCGCGATGTTCGACAGGTCGTTGATGGTCTCGCCGGGACTCTTCAGCGGCGGCAACGCCGATTTCGACTTCTCGAACAGCTTTCCGATTTCGTTGATCAGCCCGGGATTCTCGCGCTGGACCGGCGCCGGCGGCAGCTCGATCTGCTGCTGCTGAGGCGGGATCGGCTGCTGCGCCGGCGACTGCACGCCGAGCGTCGGCAGTGCTGTCTGGGCCCGGCTGTGATCGAGGGTCATCAGTGTCATCGACAGCGCAAGACCCGAAAGCACAAGACCCGACAGCGCAATGCTCGCCTTTGCACGCGTAAGCCTGACGAGCGTGAGCACGGCAGGATTGAGCAGGTCCGCGATTCCATCAGCCATCGCGCCGAGCGTAACCCGAAGCCGCGCGCAGGCAAAGCCGCAAGCGGTCCGTCGCTAGATCAGCTTGAATGCGACAACAAAGCCCAGCACCAGCACGATGGCGCCGATCGCGACCCACAGGCCGAGCCGCTTCTCGAGCTCGGCACGGATGAAATCGCCATAGCGGTTGAGCAGCACCGCAACGAAGAAGAAGCGGCCGCCGCGCGCGACGATCGAGCACAGGATGAACAGCCAGATGTTGTAGCCTGCAAAGCCCGAGGTGATCGTCACGAGCTTGTAGGGGATCGGCGTCAGTCCCTTCAGCAGGATGATCACGGCACCCCATTCGGCGTAGGAGGCGCGGAACGCGTCGACCTTGTCGGAGAGGCCGTAGAGATGGATCAGCCACTGCCCGAGCGAGTCGTAGAGCAGCGCGCCGATCGCGTAGCCGAGCACGCCGCCGGCAACTGACGCCATCGTGCAGACCGCGGCGAACCACCACGCCCGCTTCGGCCGCGCCAGCGACATCGGCAGCAGCATGATGTCGGGGGGAATCGGAAAGAAGGAGCTCTCGGCGAAGGCGACGGCCGCGAGAATCCACAGCGCATAGGGCTTGTCGGCCGCCTCGACGCACCAGTCGTAAGTCCGTTTCAACATGGGCGCGATGAACCATCATGGAGCGGATTTGTCCATGGCGGGATTGAGCTGAATTTGGTTGATTTACGGCTACCGTTTGCGCAGCCGGTTCTCCAGCGCGACAATTCGGCGCCGAACCACCGGGACCGGCGCCGGTTTGGGCAGCTTGACCGGCGACTTCGGCAGCTTCTCGGCGATCCCGAGCAGCCGTTCGCGCCGCTCCATCTCGCGCCAGACATCCTCTGGCTTCACGCCGGCCGACGCCCAGAGAACGGCGAGGTTGTAGAACAGGTCGGCGCTTTCGCGAATGACGGCATCCGACTTGCCGCTGACGGCGTCGATCACGACTTCGATCGCTTCCTCGGCGAGCTTCTTGGCCATCTTGGCCGGGCCGCGCTGGAACAGCCGTGCCGTGCGCGACGTAGCCGGATCAAGATCCTTGGCCGCGATCACCGCCTGGTAAAGCCGCTCGATCGAATCACTCATGCTTCGAGCCTAGTCGAAACGCGTCGCCAGCGTGTTAACGGCGACGACGAAAAAATCCACCGGCCCGCGGCCGGTGGATCGGATGCTTTGTGACAGTTCCGAGAACCGCCGACGGCGGTCAGTACGGCTGATACGGCAGTTGCGACCGCCGCCCGTAATAGCCGCGGTAACCATAGTACGGTCCGCCGCCGTAATAGACCGGGCCGCCACCATAGTAGACGGGACCACCGTAGTAGCCCGGGCCACCATAGTAGCCGTAGGAGTCGTAATAGTCGCGGCGACTCTGGGCTGCGGCGATCGCGAGGCCCGTGCCGACGATCCCGGCGAACGCAGCCGCAGCGGCCGCGCCACCACCGCCATAGTAGCGACGGCGGGCACTGATGTCGGTCGCGCCGCTCGTGCCTTGTGACGTCGTCACAGCGGTCACCTTGCCTGTCTGAGCAGAGCCTGCGAACGCCATCGTCGGCTCGACGGCCGTCAACGCCACCGCGGCAACCGTTGCCAATGTGGCTGCGCGGCCAATGGACGAAAAAACACCTTTTCGCGCAAACATTGCAGTCATCCTTTGTGGAAGCCGGCCCGACGGGCCTTGGTTAGCTAACCCACTGCCTCCAGATTAGGTTCCCCAAACCGAATGCAAGCTGAACGACCAGAGGTGAAAACATGGCAAGCCGAAGCCTGGCAGTCATCGGCCGTTCACCTTGCCTGGGGCAAAATGCCTGCAAATAACGCTTGAAATTGACGCTTGCTCTGGCGCATTCGATGTCATGAAGCAGGCGCGCCGGCGCGGCACTTTGTCTCGCCTCCCGGATGTCATGATGCAGGTAAGTCGGACCACCGTTCTCCGCTGGATACTGGCCGGCATGATCGGCCTCGCGGGAGGCGTGTGGCCGGCGTTGACGCCGCTGCGCGCCAGCGATCTGCCGCCGCCGCTCACCATCCAGTTCACGCTCGACCGTCCGCTTGATGCGGCCGCAGCGCCATTCGTGATGGCGTCGACCGGAGGCCTGTTCAGCGCCGAGGGCCTTGCGGTCGGCACCAACGTCGCGACCAGCTCGGCGGATGCCATCGCGCGCGTCGCCGACGGCTCGAGCGATTTCGCCCTCGTCGACATCAACTCGCTGATCCGCTTTCGCGACAAGCCTGGCGCGGCCCCCGTCAAGGCGGTGTTCGTGCTGTTCAACCAGGCGCCTTATGCGATCATCGCGCGCAAGAGCCGCGGCATCCGGACATTGACCGACATGCAGGGCAAGAGCCTCGGCGTCGCCGACGGCGACCTCTCGATCCGGCTGTGGCCCGCGGTCGCGAAGCAGAACGGCATCAAGCTGTCGAGCGTGAAGCAGAGCACGATCAGCGCCGCGGTACGCGAGCCGATGCTCTCCGCCGGCCAGGTCGATGCCGTCACCGGCTTCTCCTATCTCTCGGCGATCAATTTGCGCGATCGCGGCGTGCCCGCCGACGATCTCGCGGTGCTGCGCTTCGCCGACTATGGCTGCGAGGCCTACGGCTTTGCCGTGATCGTCAGCCCGCGCCTTGCCGCCGCGAAGCCGGATGCGGTGAAAGGGTTCGTGCGCGCGGCGATCGGCGGCACCAACCTCGCGGTCAAGGATCCGGCCCGCGCCGCCGGCGAGGTCGCGAGCCGGATGGATGGCGGCTCGCGCGATCTGGAGCTGGAGCGGCTGAACGCCATCATCCGCGACAACATCCTGACCAGCGAGGTGAAGCGCGACGGCATCGGCGGCATCGAGGCGGAGCGCTTCGAGCGCGCGGTCGACCAGCTCGCGGAGGACTTCAAATTCCAGAAGCGGCCGCACGCCGCCGACATCTTCGACGAGGCTTTCCTGCCGCCGATCGACAGCCGCCTGGTGAATTGAGAGCATGCGAAATGCATAACTGACGAGCGGCACCAAACACTCAGTGTCGTCCTGGCGAAAGCCAGGACCCATTACCCCAACCGTTTGTTGTTGCGCGACGCTGGGGCCACTATCCCGCTCTCAATCAAACTCGGTGGCTATGGGTCCTGGCCTTCGCCAGGACGACGGCGTAGGGAGCCGTTCGCCACAATCACCCTCACCCTGAGCATGACGCGCTGTCACCGCTGGCCCTGCATCGCGAACCCTGATTAAATTGCATCCCGCCTGATCGGGCGCCCACCGCTGACGAGTGCCGCCGGCATGTCCATGCTTCGCCTCTATACCCGCGTCCTCGAACTGCTCGGCAAGGAGGCGCGGCTCGGCTGGATCCTGGCCATTACCAACGTGCTGCTCGCCGGCGCGCAATTCGCCGAGCCGGTGCTGTTCGGCAAGATCGTCGACGTGCTGTCGGGCCGGCCGGTCACCGGACTGTTCGCGACCTCCTCGGCATGGCCGCTGCTCGTCGCCTGGGCGGCGTTCGGCCTGTTCACGATCGGCTGCAGCGCGATCGTCGCGCTGCAAGCCGACCGGCTGGCGCACCGCCAGCGCCAGGCGGTGCTGACCGATTATTTCGAGCACATCCTGCAACTGCCGCTGACCTTCCATTCCGGCACCCATTCCGGGCGGCTGATGAAGGTGATGCTGAACGGCACCGACGCGCTGTGGCGGCTCTGGCTCGGCTTCTTCCGCGAGCATTTCGCCGCGATCATGTCGCTGATCGTGCTGTTGCCGCTTTCGCTCTACATCAACTGGCGGCTGGCGCTCCTGCTGTTCGGGCTCTGCGTCGTGTTCACCGTGCTGACCACGCTGGTGGTGCGCAAGACCTACGGCATGCAGAGCGAGGTCGAGGCCTATTACAGCGACCTCTCGGCGCGCGCCTCGGACGCGCTCGGCAATGTCGCGCTGGTGCAGAGCTTCGTGCGGATCGATTCCGAGGTGCAGGGCCTGCGCTACGTCGCCGACAAGCTGCTCGCGGTGCAGATGCCGGTGCTGTCATGGTGGGCGCTGGTCACCGTGATCACGCGCGCCTCGACCACGATCACGGTGCTCGCGATCTTCACCGTCGGCATCGCGCTGCATAACCAGGACCTCACCACGGTCGGCGAGATCGTGATGTTCGTCTCGTTCGCCACCATGCTGATCCAGAAGCTCGAGCAGGTGGTGAGCTTCATCAACAACGTGTTCATGGAAGCGCCGCGCCTGCAGGAGTTCTTCGACGTGCTCGATGCGGTGCCGGCGGTGCGCGACCGGCCCGGCGCGGTCGATCCCGGACGGCTGTCCGGCCTCGTCGAGTTCGACGACGTCTCGTTCTCCTATGACGGCAAGCGGCCGGCGATCGAGGATCTCAGCTTCACCGCCCTGCCGGGCCAGACCATCGCGCTGGTCGGCTCGACGGGCGCCGGCAAATCCACCGCGATCGCGCTGTTACATCGCGCGTTCGATCCGCAATCGGGCATCATCAGGATCGACGGTATGGACATACGCGCGCTGAAGCTGACGGCGCTGCGGCGAAACATCGGCGTGGTGTTCCAGGAGGCGCTGCTGTTCAACCGCTCGCTCGCCGACAATCTGCGCGTCGGCAAGCCCGACGCGACCGATGAGGAGCTGCGCACCGCCGCGGCGCGCGCACAGGCGCTGGATTTCATCGAGCGCAGCGAAAAGAAGTTCGATACCCACGCCGGCGAGCGCGGCCGCATGCTGTCGGGCGGCGAACGCCAGCGGCTGTCGATCGCGCGTGCGCTGCTGAAGGATCCGCCGATCCTGATCCTCGA
This sequence comes from Bradyrhizobium sp. UFLA06-06, assembly GCF_054820065.1. NCBI lineage: Bacteria > Pseudomonadati > Pseudomonadota > Alphaproteobacteria > Hyphomicrobiales > Nitrobacteraceae > Bradyrhizobium > Bradyrhizobium sp. UFLA06-06. The sequence goes on along the minus strand of NZ_JADFUD010000010.1, from coordinate 155,935 downwards.
CGAGGCCACCAGCGCCCTCGACGCCGTCACCGAGGCCAAGGTGAATGCCGCTCTCGATGAAGTGATGAAGGGCCGCACCACCTTCGTGATCGCGCACCGCCTCTCCACCATTCGCCACGCCACCCGCATCCTGCTGTTCGACCAGGGACGGGTGATCGAAAGCGGAACTTTCGATGAACTGGTGGCGAAAGGCGGGCGCTTTGCCGAGCTGGCGCGGGCCCAGTTCATGGTCCAGGAACAGGCGCGCGCCGGCATCGAGACACCATAATTCCCGCCTTTCCAATTGAGGCGGCTGCCGAAATTCAGCCGATTTCGTCCACGATATAATTCACCGGCCTCTGTTCTCTGCTGGCAAGCCGGTATAGGGTTTGCATTGCCGCAATGCGGCGCCGGACACGCTTGAAACCCGTACGTCACAATCGCAAGACCTCCTTTTTTCAAGGCGGGTCTCAAAGGACCGGAACCGGATTCGTGCACCTTCCTCGCCCGTCATTGAAATGGATTCTGGCCGTCGCGATGCTCGCCGTTGCCGCGCCGCACATGGCGCAAGCCGAGGCGCTGCTGGTTGTCGAGGCCGATTCCGGAAAGGTGCTGCAGGCCGACAACGCGACGATGCCGTGGTACCCGGCCTCGCTCAGCAAGATGATGACGGCCTATGTGACTTTGAAGGCGGTCAAGGACGGCCGCGTCTCGCTCGACACGCTGCTCACGGTGTCGCCGACCGCGTCGTCGCAGTCGCCATCGAAGATGGGCTTCCGGCCCGGCACCCAGGTCACCGTCGACAACGCCCTGAAGATGATGCTGGTGAAGTCGGCCAACGACATGGCCGTGGTGCTGGCCGAGGGCCTCGGCGGTTCGATCGACGGCTTTGCCGGGATGATGAACCAGACCGCGCAAAAGCTCGGCATGACGCAAACCAGCTACGTCAATCCGAACGGCCTGCCGGCCGACGGCCAGATCACCTCGGCGCGCGACATGGCGATCCTCGCCCGCGCGATCATCCGCGACCTGCCGGAATACGAGTATTTCGTCCACATCCCCTCGATCCGCTTCGGCCGCCGCATCACCCAGAACTTCAACAAGCTGATCGGCCGCTATCCCGGCGCCGACGGCTTCAAGACCGGCTTCATCTGCGCCTCCGGCTACAATCTCGTGGCGTCGGCGACGCGCGACGGCAAACGGCTGATCGCCGTGGTGCTCGGCGCCTCGTCGGGCCGCATGCGCGCGATCCGCGCCGCGCAGCTCCTGGACCGCGGCTTTGCCAATAACGGGCTGGCGTGGCTGCGGCCCTCGCTCGGCACCGTCGATAATCTGGTGCCGATCGATTCCACGCCGCCGAACCTGCGCGAGGAGATGTGCGGCCCCAAGCACAAGCGGCCCGCCAGCGACGAGGACGCAGAAGACACCGTCGCCAGCGCCGGAAGCTCCAGCACCAACGGCGATGGCGGCGTCAGCTTCTTCGCCTCGGGCCTGCAGGCCGCGATGCCGACCAAGCCGGCCGACATGCTGGCGCAGCCTGCCGCGGCCTCCGAACCGGTCGTGGTTTATACGGGGCCGACCAAGACCGGGGCTGCGTTGATCGCCGCGGTCGAGGCCGATACCGAGAAGATGCAGCCGGTCAAGCGGGCCAAGGGCAAGCACAGCCGCGTCGCGGGCAAGAAGCCCGATGCGGCCGATGACGCGAAGGCCGACACCAAGAGCGCCTCCAAGTCGGACAACAAGCCGGCGGCCAAGCCCGTGCGTCACGCCAACGCCAAGCCGGATGCCGCAGCTGCGAAGTCGGCCGCGGACAAGCCCGCCGCCGCAAAGCCTGCCGGCAAGCCGGCGGCGGCAAAGCCGGCAGCCAAGCCCAAGACTGCGGCCGACAAACCCAAGGCTGGCGACAAGCCGAAAGCCGACGCCAAGCCGGCCGGCTAGCAGGGCGCCCGCCCGTCATTTCCGACCGTCATTTCCTCTAATGCGTCGATAACGCGCAGCGGCTTGCCATTGGCCGCGGCATCGCTCAATACTGCCTGAAATAATGCGGCCAAAGGTCGGAAAACCCGGAAGCAATCCGGGACATCAGCCAAATTTGAGAGAGGGGATTGACCATCATGGAGCGCATCTGGCTCAAGCATTATCCGGCCGGCGTGCCCGCCGATATCGACGTCACGCAATATTCGTCGCTGGTCGAACTGCTCGAAGAGAGCTTCAAGAAATTCGCCGATCGCAAGGCGTTCATCTGCATGGACAAGGCGATCACCTATCGCGAGCTCGACGAGATGTCGGCGGCGCTCGGCGCCTACCTGCAGAGCAAGGGCCTGCAGAGGGGCGCGCGGGTCGCGCTGATGATGCCGAACGTGCTGCAATACCCGGTCGCGACCGCGGCCGTCCTGCGCGCCGGCTTTGCCGTGGTCAACGTCAATCCGCTCTACACCCCGCGCGAGCTCGAGCACCAGCTGAAGGATTCCGGTGCGGAGGCGATCATCGTGCTGGAGAACTTCGCCACCACCGTGCAGAAGGTGCTGCCCAACACCGCGGTCAAGCACGTCATCGTCGGCAGCATGGGCGACCTGCTCGGCTTCAAGGGCGTGATCGTCAATCTGGTGGTGCGCCGGGTGAAGAAGATGGTGCCGGCCTGGTCGATCCCCGGCGCCGTCGGCTTCAACGAGGCGCTGTCAGCCGGCCGCGGCCTGAAGCTCAACAAGCCCGCGCTGACGCTCGATGACGTCGCCTTCCTGCAATATACCGGCGGCACCACCGGCGTCTCCAAGGGCGCGACCCTGCTCCATCGCAACATCCTGGCCAACGTGCTGCAGAACGACGCCTGGCTGCAGCCGGCGCTGGCGAAGCCGCCGATCGTCGAGCAGATGGTCATCGTCTGCGCGCTGCCGCTCTATCACGTCTTCGCGCTCACCGCCTGCTATCTGCTGGGCATGCGGGCCGGCGGCACCAATCTGCTGATTCCGAATCCGCGCGACATGGCGGGCTTCGTCAAGGAGCTGTCGAAGTACCAGGTCAGCTTCTTCCCGGCGGTCAACACCCTCTACAATGGCCTGCTGAACACGCCCGGATTCGACAAGCTCGACTTCTCCAAGCTGAAGATCGCCAACGGCGGCGGCATGGCGACGCAAAGGCCGGTCGCCGAGAAATGGTTGAAGGTCACGGGCATCTCGTTGTCGGAAGGCTATGGCCTGTCGGAGACGTCGCCGACCCTGACATGCAATCCTGCAACTATCGAGGAGTTCTCCGGGACGATCGGCCTTCCCGTCCCCTCGACCTGGCTCTCGATCCGCGACGATGACGGCAATGAGTTGCCGATCGGCGAGGCCGGCGAGATCTGCGCCAAGGGCCCACAGGTGATGGCGGGCTACTGGAACAGGCCTGACGAAACCGCGCGCGTGATGACGGCGGACGGCTATTTCCGCACCGGCGACATCGGCGTGATGGACGAGAAGGGCTACACCAAGATCGTCGACCGCAAGAAGGACATGATCCTGGTCTCCGGCTTCAACGTCTATCCGAACGAGATCGAGGAAGTGATCGCAAGCCATCCGGGCGTACTCGAATGCGCCGTGATCGGCGTGCCCGATGCGAAGTCCGGCGAGGCCGTGAAGGCCTTCGTGGTCAAGAAGGACCCGAACCTCACCGCCGAGGACATCATCAAATTCAGCGCCACCCAGCTCACCGCCTACAAGGTGCCGAAGCAGATCGAGTTCAGGACCGACCTGCCGAAGACCAATGTCGGCAAGATCCTGCGTCGCGAATTGCGCGACGAGAAGAAGGCCGCGGCTTAAGGCGTGAGTGGACTGACGTTCGATGTCTGACGCAAGCCTCGTGACGCCGGCTGACGTGCTTGGCTTCTGGCGGAATGCCGGCCGCGACCGCTGGTACAAGCACGACGACGCCTTCGATGCCGAAATCCGCAGCCGCTTCCTCGCCACCTGGCAGAAAGCGGCTGCCGGCGAATTGTCGTCGTGGGAGGCCAGCGACGACGGTGCGCTGGCGCTGGCCATCGCGCTCGACCAGTTTCCGCGAAACCTGTTTCGCAACGATAGCAAGACCTTCTCCACCGACAAGCTGGCGCGCGAGGTTGCAAGCCGTGCCATCGACCGCGGCGTCGATGCGCGGACCGACCCGGTGCTGCGCGAATTCCTCTATCTGCCTTTCGAGCATTCGGAGGACCTCGCCGACCAGCAGCGATGCGTGACGCTGTTCCGGCAATATGACTGCCATCCCGACAACCTGAAATACGCCGAGGACCACGCCGATATCATCCGCCGGTTCGGCCGCTTCCCGCACCGGAATCGCGTGCTGGGCCGGCAGACCACGGCCGAGGAGAAGGCCTTTCTCGACGCCGGCGGGTTTTCCGGCTGATGACGGAACGGTGACGATGGTCGGGCATTGCCGTTCTTCGGCGAGCCCGTATTGTGCCGTGCTGTAGCCGGGTTTAAGACAGTTCCGCTTCACCGAGGGAGAACAACGATGACGATCAATGTTGGCGACAAGCTGCCGGAAGCCAAGTTTCGCGTGATGACCGCCGAGGGTCCGCAGGTCAAAACCACCGACGATATTTTCAAGGGCAAGAAGGTCGCCCTGTTCGCCGTGCCCGGCGCCTACACCGGCACCTGCCACAAGATGCATCTGCCGAGCATCTTCCTCAACGCCTATGCCCTGAAGAACAAGGGCGTCGACACCATCGCGATCGTCTCGGTCAACGACGCCTTCGTGATGAACGCCTGGAAGCGCGACACCGACCAGCGCGACGAAGCCGTCTTCCTCGCCGACGGCAATGCCGACTTCGCCAAGGCGATCGGCATGGAGCTCGACGCCTCCGGCAACGGCCTCGGCATCCGCTCCAAGCGCTACTCGATGCTGGTCGAGGACGGCGTGGTGAAGAAGCTCAACCTCGAGCCCGCCCCGGGCAAGGTCGAGGTCTCCGGCGGCGACACGCTGCTCGGGCAGCTCTGAGCTGACGCTTTCGCCGCAAACATAGCTGTCGTCGCCCGGCTCGACCGGGCGACCCAGTACGCCGCGGCCTCTCGTTTCAATCACCACCGTCTCTGGAATACTGGATCGCCCGCTTTCGCGGGCGATGACAGTTATGGGCATGGTGATAGCCGGGGTCGCGGCTTCGTAGGATGGGTAGAGCGCAGCGAAACCCATCGCCTTCGTACCGTGCATTGAGATGATGGGTTTCGCTTCGCTCTACCCATCCTACGCACTCGCGGCGCGCCCTACCCCTTCAACCTCGCCATCGCCACACCCTCGCGCGCCAGCTCGTCGGCGCGTTCGTTCTCGGCGTGGCCGGCGTGGCCCTTGATCCAGTGCCAGCGCACCTCATGCGGCTTCAGCGCGGCATCGAGGCGCTGCCACAGCTCGACATTCTTGACCGGCTTCTTGTCGGCGGTGCGCCAGCCGTTGCGCTTCCAGCCATGGATCCAGCCGGTGATGCCCTGGCGGACATACTGGCTGTCGGTGGTGAGATCGACCACACAGGGCTTCTTCAGCGCCTCCAGCGCCGAGATCGCCGCCATCAGCTCCATGCGGTTGTTGGTGGTGTGCGGCTCGCCGCCCTTCAATTCCTTCTCGACCTCGCCGAACCGGAGGATCGCGCCCCAGCCGCCCGGCCCCGGATTTCCGGAGCAGGCACCATCGGTGAAGACAATCACATGCGGCTTGTCGCTCACGCCGCGCATCCGGCCGGCGTGATGCCGTAATCGCGCAGGCTCGCGACGTTCTGCTGGAAGCGCAGCTTGCGGACATATTCCAGCGGGTCCTTCGGCTGCACCAGCGCGCCTTCGGGCACGTTGAGGAAATCGACCAGCCGCGTCAGCAGGAAGCGCATCGCGGCACCGCGCGCGAGCAGCGGCAGCGCGGCCTCTTCCGCCGCCGACAGCGGACGCTCGCGGCCATAGGCGTTGAGCAATGCGCGCGCCTTGGTGACGTTGAAGGAATGGTCCGGCTCGAAGCACCAGGCGTTGAGGCAGATCGCGACGTCGTAGGCCAGGATGTCGTTGCAGGCGAACGGGAAGTCGATCAGGCCCGAGAGCTTGTCGCCCAGAAAAAAGACGTTGTCGGGAAACAGGTCGGCATGGATGACGCCGACCGGCAGATCGGTCGGCCAGGCAGCTTCGAGATGATCGAGCTCACGCGCGATGAAGTCGTGCAGGCCCGGCTGCACGCTGTCGGCCCGCGCGGCGGCGAGATCGAACAGCGGCCGCCAGCCGGCGACCGACAGCGGATTGTTGCGGACTAGCGGGAAATCGCGGCCGGCAACGTGCATTTTGGCCAGCGCCTCGCCGACGCCGGAGCAATGCGCCACGTTCGGCCGCCGCGGCCACACGCCCTCGAGGAAGTTGATGATCGCCGCGGGCCGGCCGGCGAGCCGGCTAGTGACCTCGCCCTTGCGGTTGCGCGCCGGCTGCGGGCACGACACGCCGCGCTCGGCGAGATGCGCCATCAGCGACAGGAAATACGGCAGGTCGTCCTCCGCCACGCGCTTCTCATAGAGCGTGAGGATGTAGGCGCCCTCGCTGGTGTGCAGCAGGAAGTTCGAATTCTCGACGCCCTCGGCGATGCCCTTGTAGGAGAGCAGTTCGCCGATGTCGTAGCTTTTGAGGAATTCCGCGAGGTCTTCGGCGGCAACGTCGGTGTAGACCGCCATATGGTCTATTCCGCCGCGGCAGCGTCGGGCCGCAGCGAACGCGGCAGCGGGAAGAACTCGTTCTCTTCCGCGGCCGAGACCGTCTCCACGTGCAGTTCGTAGCGCTCGGCGAAGGCGCCCATGATCTCCTCGACGATCACCTCCGGCGCCGATGCGCCCGCGGTGATGCCGAGGCTACTGATGCCTTCGAACCTGCTCCAGTCGATGTCGCTGGCGCGCTGGGCGAGCACGGCGATCGGGCAGCCCTCGCGCTCGGCGACTTCGCGCAGGCGCTGCGAGTTTGACGAGTTCGGCGCGCCGACCACGATCAGGGCATCGACCACCGGCGCCACCTTCTTCACCGCGAGCTGGCGATTGGTGGTCGCGTAGCAGATGTCTTCCTTGTGCGGACCATTGACGTTCGGGAAGCGCTGCTTGAGCAGCGCCACGATTTCCGCGGTGTCGTCGATCGACAGCGTGGTCTGGGTCACGAAGGCGAGGTTGTTGGGGTCCTTCGGAACGAAGGTCTTGGCATCCTCGGCGGTCTCGATCAGGGTCACGGCGCCAACCGGCAGCTGGCCCAAGGTGCCGACCACCTCGGGGTGATGGGAATGTCCGATCAGCAGGATCTCGCGGCCGCGCTTGAAATGGATCGCCGCCTCGCGGTGGACCTTGGTCACCAGCGGACAGGTCGCGTCCAGTGAGAAGAAATTGCGGGATTTCGCCTCGGCGGGAACCGATTTCGGAACGCCGTGGGCGGAAAACACCACCGGCGCGTCGGTGTCGTCGGGGATTTCGGCCAATTCCTCGACGAAAATGGCGCCTTTGGTCTTCAGGCTGTCGACCACATACTTGTTATGGACGATTTCGTGCCGGACATAGACCGGCGCGCCATAAATGGTGAGGGCACGTTCGACCGTGTCGATGGCGCGGACCACCCCGGCACAGAAGCCGCGGGGGGAACAAAGCACGATTCTAAGGTCGGGTTTTTTCGCTGACATGGGCTGTCTTGGGGCTGTCTTGGGGCTGTCTCGGAGCAATCTCGGGACCGAATCACCCCTCGCCGGCGGGGCGGGGAACGGCCAGTTACGGTAAGGACTTGGGACTGCTTTCGGGCGCTGTCAAGGCGATTTTGCTGGGCCATTGCGCCATTCCCCCCGGAGGGCTTATATAGGCGCCATAATTCCCGTCATCGCCGATGACTACCAGCTTCGCCTCGACAGAGGTGGGCGAAGCACAAAGGAGATTTGCCATGAGCAACGCACCGCTGATGCCGAAGGCGACTGCCGTGTGGTTGGTCGACAATACCGCCCTGACCTTCGATCAGGTGGCCGATTTTACCAAAATGCACCCCCTGGAGGTCCGCGCCATCGCCGACGGCGACGCCGCCCAGGGCATCAAGGGCATGGACCCGATTTCCAACGGCCAGCTGACCCGCGAGGAGATCGAGCGCGGCGAGCGCGACCAGAACTACCGCCTCAAGCTCCAGGAGAGCAAGGTGGTGCTGCCTTCCGCCGCCAAGAAGAAGGGCCCGCGCTACACCCCGGTGTCGCGCCGCCATGAGCGGCCGAGCGCGATCCTCTGGCTGGTGCGCAACCACCCCGAGTTGAAGGACGCCCAGATCATGCGTCTGGTCGGCACCACCAAGACCACGATCGCCAGCGTGCGCGACCGCACCCACTGGAACGCCTCGACCCTGACCCCGATGGACCCGGTGACGCTCGGCCTGTGCTCGCAGATCGAGCTCGATTTCGAGGTGCAGCGCGCCGCCAAGGAGAAGCCGACCACCACCGTCTACGGCGGCGCCACGCTGCTGCCGGCCTCCGAGACCACGCGCAAGGACGAGCTGGACGACCAGCCGGTCGAGCGCCACGACGATCTCAACGTCGATGCGGTGTTCGCCAAGCTGAAGACGATCGGCGGCAAGAAACCCGACGACGAGGAAGAGTAAGCGCGGATCGCGCAACTCGAAGAGCAGAACACGAAACGCGGCAGGGCAACCTGCCGCGTTTTTGCTTGGAAGCGCACGCAACGGGCGTGACGGCGACCGTCGGCGCGGCTCAGTGCCGGTCCGGATTGTTCATCATGTATTCGCCGAGATCGCGCTGCCGCCGATCGGTGCGGGCCTCGGCGTTCTGGCGCTGCACGTCGCGGTTCTTGCGGCAGGCGACATAATCAGGCGAGCCGACCGCCACCTTGCCGCCGGCCTGGCAGTACTGATCGTCGTCGCCCATGCTCTCCGCGATCGGCGATCGGCCGCGCTCGAGACAGCCTGCAAGCAGCGGCAGGGCGAGCAGCAAGGCGAGTGGCGCGCGTGCGGAAATGGATCGCATCCGTGGGTCCGTATCTCGTGGCATATGACAGGGAAGGCCGGGATGACCCGGCAATCCATCAAAATCAAGGCCGTTTTGCTTCCGATGGGTTTCGCGGGTGCGCGGCCGGATTGCGCTATGGGTGCCCTCATCGTCCATCGCGCCCGGGGCCACCCCTCTCCCCAGCCCTCCCCCGCAAGGGGGGAGGGAGCCTGACGAGCGTGCTCGCCTCACGTAACGCAGCGCAAACTGCTTGCCAGCCAGCTCGTCTTACGTGATGGAGCCACCGGCGGAAGGGTTCCCTCCCCCCTTGCGGGGGAGGGTTAGGGAGAGGGGTTCACGCGACGTGCCCTCCCGGATGTGCGTCACCGCATGCTTCGTCGCTTCGTTTTCAGAACGACGATCGTCGCCTACGCCTTTCCCTTCAGGGCCTCGCCGATTTCGTCGAGCACCTTCGGGTCCTCGATCGTCGCCGGCATGGTCCAGGGCTCGCCGTCGGCGATCTTCTTGATGGTGCCGCGCAGGATCTTGCCGGAACGGGTCTTCGGCAGCCGCGCCACCGTGATCGCGAGCTTGAACGCGGCGACCGGCCCGAGCTTGTCGCGCACCAGCGCCACGACGTCCTTCTCGACCTCGGCGGGCGCCTTGGTCACGCCGGCCTTCAGCACCAGGAAGCCGCAGGGCACCTCGCCCTTGATCGCATCCTTGACGCCGAGCACGGCGCATTCGGCAACGTCGGGATGCGAGGCGAGGATCTCCTCCATGCCGCCGGTGGACAGCCGGTGGCCGGCGACATTGATGATGTCGTCGGTGCGGCCCATCACCCAGACATAGCCGTCCTCATCCTTGTAGCCGGCATCCGAGGTCTTGTAGTAGCCGGGGAATTCCGAGAGATAGGCGTCCCTGAAGCGATCGTCCTGCTGCCACAGCGTCGGCAGGCAGCCCGGCGGCATCGGCAGCTTGATCACGATCGAGCCCATCGTGCCCGCCGCCACCGGCTTCGCCGCCTCGTCGACGATGTCGACCTGATAGCCCGGCATCGGCACCGTGGGCGAGCCGTGCTTGACCGGCAGCTGGCCGAGCCCGACCGGATTGCCGGCGATGCACCAGCCGGTCTCGGTCTGCCACCAGTGGTCGATGACCGGCACCTTCAGCTGCTGCTCCGCCCACTCCACCGTCGGCGGATCGGCGCGCTCGCCGGCGAGGAACAGGGTGCGGAAGCTCGAGAGATCGTAATTCCGGATGAACTTGCCCTCGGGGTCTTCCTTCTTGATCGCGCGGAACGCGGTCGGCGCGGTGAAGAAGGCGACTGCCTTGTGCTCGCTGATCACGCGCCAGAACGCGCCGGCATCCGGCGTGCCGACCGGCTTGCCCTCATACATGATGGTGGTCGCGCCGTGAATCAGCGGGCCGTAGACAATGTAGGAATGGCCGACCACCCAGCCGATGTCCGAGCCGCACCACCAGATCTCGCCGGGCTTCACGCCGTAGAGATTGTGCATCGACCATTTCAGCGCGACGAGATGACCGCCATTGTCGCGCACCACGCCCTTCGGGATTCCGGTCGTGCCTGACGTGTAGAGGATGTAGAGCGGATCGGTGGCGGCTACCGGCACGCACGGCGCGGCCTTGCCGGCGTCGAACGCGGCCTGGCGCAGCGTCGCCCAGTCATGGTCGCGGCCCGCGGTGAGCTCGCAAGCCTGCTGCGGCCGTTGCAGGATGATGCAGGTCTCGGGCTTGCTGCCGGCGAGGCGGATCGCCTCGTCGAGCAGCGGCTTGTATTGCACGATGCGCCCGGGCTCGATGCCGCAGCTTGCAGAGAAGATCAGCTTCGGCTTGGCGTCGTCGATGCGGGTCGCAAGCTCCTTGGCCGCGAAGCCGCCGAACACCACGCTGTGCACCGCGCCGATCCGCGCGCAGGCGAGCATCGCGACGACGGCCTCCGGCACCATCGGCATATAGAGGATGACGCGATCGCCCTTGGTGACGCCGAAATCCTGCATCACCGCGGCCAGCGTCTGCACCTCCTCCAACAATTCGGAATAGGTGAACTTGGTGATCGTGTTGGTGAGCGGCGAATCGTGGATCAGCGCGACCTGGCCGGCGCGGCCGCCGGCGACATGGCGGTCCAGCGCGTTGTAGCAGGTGTTGACCACGGCGCCGGCGAACCAGCGCCCATAGGCGCCCACGGAGGGATCGAAGATCTTCTTGGCCGGCTCGATCCAGTCGATCTCGCGCGCCGCTTCCGCCCAAAAGCCCTCGGGGTCCCGAAGCGAGCGGGCATACACCTCATGATACCGGCTCTGCTGGATATTCATCGCGTTTCTCCCTCGCGCGGTCGCGCGTCATTTGCCGACCATTGTCACGGGAAGTGGCGCCGTTTCAAGCCGAAATGACCGCGACCTTCGGCCGGTCGGAGCAAAGCGTTTTCGAGAGAAGTGGGTGCCGGTTCGCGTGAAGAAAACGCGTCAAAACAAGAATCTAGAGCCCCGTTCCGCTTCAATCGAAACGGAGCACTAGTAGCCGTCGACCCCGTTGATCCGCTGCAGACGCTCGCGCATCGCCTTTTCCAGGTCGTAGTCCGGCTTGCCGAACTCGGAATTGCGGCGGGCGACGAACTGATCCTGCGCGCGCTGCAGCTCGCGCGCCTGGTGCGGATTCTGCGCCTCGCGCACCGTGCGGAACGTCGATGCGACGATCTCGCGATCGAGATCGGCAAGCGTGGGATTGGCACAGATCGCCTTCTCCACCGGTCGGCGCGCCTTGCGGCAATCGAAGCTCGGCTTGCCGGCGACTGCCATCATGGCGCCGATCCGCTCCAGCTCCAGCGACAGCGATTTGTAGTTGGCCTTGGCCGCGGTGTGATTGGGATCGAGCTTGACGGCGGCGTCGAAATCCAGGATCGCCTTCGGCCGATCGCCCTTGCGGCGCCACAGCTCGCCGCGCGCATTATGCGCATCTGCAAGCGATGGATCGAGCTTGAGCGCGGTGTCGTAGTCCGCGATCGCGCGATCGATCATCTGCTTGCGGTCATAGGCGGCCGCCCGCGCCATCAGCGCCTTGACGCGATCGGGCCGCGCCGCCTTCTCATTGTCGATCAGCGTGCCGCAGACGTCGATGATCTTGTCGTCATCGGCCGCCGCTGCCGCCGCGATGCAGGGGCCGGCATTGGCCTGCACATCCTCGCCCGGCTCGCTGCCGGTGGCGCGCGCAACGCCCGACATCAGCGCGCCCGACAGGCCAACGCAGACCAGCAGCATCACGGCCAGATTTGCGCGTTTGTGTCGCATCCCGGTCGCCGACAAGACATCCCTCTCTTGCGCCCGAACCACCGGCCCCTGATGCCCGGCAGCGCGCCATTTGCCGCAAAACCACACGCTGGATTATACGTCAATTGCGACGATCGGCTGCACTTGGAGCCACACTTGGGGGGTTCGGCTTGCTCACATTCGAATGGATCATCGGCCTGTTGCTCGCAGCGGTGGCGCTGTCGGCGCTGGCGCGGCGGATCAAGGTGCCCTACCCGACCTTCCTGGCGCTCGGCGGCGTGCTGCTGACGCTGCTGCCTTGGGCCCCGACCTGGGCGCTGGAACCCAAACTGGCGCTGGCGCTGTTCGTCGCGCCGGTGCTGCTCGATGCCGCGTTCGACACCTCGCTGCGCGATCTCCGCAACAACTGGCTGCCGGTCTCGACGCTGGTGGTGGTCGCGGTCGGCGTCACGACGGCGGCGGTCGCCGTGGTCGCGCATTGGCTGCGCCCGGACATGCCGTGGGCGGTTGCGATCGCGCTCGGCGCCATCGTGGCGCCGCCGGATGCGGCCGCGGCCACCGCGATCCTGCGCCAGGTCAACCTGCCCTACCGGATCCAGAAGATCCTCGAAGGCGAAAGCCTGCTCAACGATGCCAGCGCGCTGTTGATCTATCGCGTCGCGGTCGGCCTCGTCGCCGCAGAGCACATGAAAATCCGCGAGTTCGTGCCGTCCATCACGATTGCGCTGGTCGGCAGTCTCGCCGCCGGCTTCCTGTTCGCGCAAGTCTGGATGATGATCACGCGCCGCATCACCGAGGCGCCGAGCGCGATCATCACGCAGTTCGGCGGCACCTTCATGGTGTGGATCGTTGCCGAGCATCTCGGGCTGTCCGGCATCCTCACCATCATCGCTTATGCGATCACCATCTCGCGCACCGCGCCGGCCCGCACCTCGGCGCGGCTGCGCGTGTCGTCCTACGCGGTGTGGGAAACCGTGGTGTTCGTGCTCAACGTGCTCGCCTTCATGCTGATCGGCCTGCAGTTGCGCCCGATCTGGTCCGGACTCGACGACGAGGTGCGGTGGAAATATTGCAGCTTTGCCGCCGCGATCCTCGCCGTCGTGATCCTCGCCCGCATCCTCTGGGTGATGCCCTACGGCGCGCTGCTGCGCACGCTGAAGGCGCGCAACCTGCTGCCCGCCCATGTGGTGGACGCCGTGCCGACCTTGAAGCGCGGCTTCATCGTGTCGTGGTGCGGAATGCGCGGCATCGTCACGCTGGCAGCGGCGTTTGCGCTGCCTGAATGGTTTCCGTATCGCGATCTGATCCTGCTGACGGCGTTTGCCGTGGTGCTGGGTTCGCTCGTGCTCCAGGGACTTACGCTGCGGCCGTTGATCCTGGCGTTGAATTTCGCCGACGACGATCCGGTCGGACGCGAGGCGGCCCATGCCCGCGGCGTGGTGTTTCGCGCCGCGCTCGACGAGATCGACGCCGACCCATCGGAAGAGGCCGAGATCCTCCGGCTCGAATATCGCGCCGTGCTGCTGCGCGCCGAGAATGATCCCGATGGCGGCCTGACCTCGCGCGAGCTGCCGTCGGATCCCTTGCGCCGCCGCGCCATCGCCGCGGCGCGTCAGGCATTGCTCAATCTGCGCCGCACCGAGGCGATCGGCGACGACGCGTTCCATCTGGTCGAGGAAGAGCTCGACCGCGCCGAGCTCAGCGTGGAGGCGTAGCGCCGGGCCGCAATATCCTTTGAACCATCACAGGGTTTGTCAGACCTAACATCATGACAATCCTCATTGATCGCAATTCCCCGCGCGCCTCGGCGAAAGTCGAGGCGAAGTTCTTTTATTTCTATATGGCGCTGTCCTGCATGGCGGTCGCCTTTCTCGGCTTTGCACCGACCTATTGGATGCCGATGGCGAGAGGCTCGCTGTCATCGCCTCCCGTGGTGCACCTGCATGGGCTGCTGTTCTTCGCCTGGACGCTCTATTTCGTGTTCCAGAGCTGGCTCGCCGCCTCGGGACGAATCACCCGGCATCGCAGCGTCGGATTGATCGGCATTTCGCTGGCGACCGCGATGACCATGATGGGCATCGTGGCCTCGATCAGCGTCATGAAGCGTTCGGCGGCGATCGGACAGCTCAATGAGGGCCTTACGTTTGCGATCGTTCCGCTCAGCGGCATCCTGTTCTTCGCCGTCGTGTTCGCGCTCGCGATCATCTACCTGCGTGACCGCGAAACCCACAAGCGGCTGATGCTGCTGGCGTCGATCTCGATCCTCGATGCGGCGGTCGCGCGCTGGTTCCTGACCTTCCTCGCGCCGCCGGGACCGCCCGGCCCACCGCCGGTCCCGGTCACGATCGCACCGGCGTTCGTCGCCTATCTGCTGCTGGTCGTCGCGATCGTGTTCGACTGGCGCACCCGCGGCCGTCCGCACCCGGTCTACGTCTATGGCGGGCTGGCACTGGTCGCGGTGAAGCTCTTGAACTGGCCGATCAGCACCTCGGCGGCCTGGCATTCACTGGCCGGCGGCATCCTGGCGCTGGCGCAATAGAGCATGATCCGGAAAAGCGGGAACCGGTTTTCCGAAGAGATCATGCTCAATCAAGAGTGTGAGATCATGATGCGGTCCCATCCGATCGCATCATGAGCGCCTTCACGCACCCGACTTGGAGGTGATGCCGCCGTCGACCACGAGCTCGATGCCGGTGACGTATTTCGACTCGTCCGACGCCAGGAACAGCGCGGCGTTGGCGACGTCCCAGGCGTCGCCCATATGCCCCATCGGCACCTGCGCGTCGCGCGCGCGCCACATCGCCTCGACGTCGCCCTTGGCGTAGCTCTGGGCCAGCCCGGCCGAATGCGCGACCATCGGCGTCTTCATCAGTCCGGGCAGGATCGCGTTGACGCGGACATGCTTCGAGGCGAACTCGACCGCGGTCGAGCGCGTCATCTGGTTCATCGCGGCCTTGCTCGCGTTGTAGCTGACATAGGAAATGCCGACATGGCGGATCGAGGCGATCGAGGAGATGTTGATGATCGAGCCGCCGCCCTGCTTGATCATCACGGGAATGACGTGCTTCATCGACAGATAGGCGCTCTTGAGGTTGACCGCGAAGACGCGATCCCACTCCGCTTCCGCAACTTCCACCACGCTGCCGACCTCGGCGATGCCGACATTGTTGTCGAGCACGTCGATGCGGCCATAGGCCTTGAGGCAGGCTGCGACCATCGCCTCGACCTCGCCGGCACGCGAGACATCGGCGGTGAATGCGACAGCCTTGCCGCCCTCGCCGGTGATGATGCCGACAGTCTCCTCCGCCGCGGCGCCGTTGCGATCGACGCAGAAGACGCTGGCGCCCTCGCGCGCAAAGGTGACGGCGGTCGCCTTGCCATTGCCCCAGCCGGGCCCGATCGAGCCCGCGCCGACCACCATCGCAACCTTGCCCTTGAGCCGATCCATCGCCTGTTCTCCCTTGTTGTTCTTAGTTCTTGTAGCCCGGATGACGCGCGGCGAAATCCGGGGCTACTGTTCCCGGATTACGCTTCGCTCCATCCCGGGCTACGGATTTTTGCAAACACTCATCGTCGTGACATTAGCACCGATCGGATGCCCGAAAATCTCCGATAGCGTCTGGCAGCGTCCCTCCTGGCACAGGTGCCATTCACCCGCGGCGCCGGAATTGCCGAGCACGACTTCCGCCCTTGGCACCGCCGGCGGCGACCATTGAAACCAGCCACCAATGAGGCGCGCCTCCGGCGGCGGCTCCATGCCGGCGCCCGTGCCCTTGATGCGCGCCTGTAGCAGCGTCAGCCCGGCCGGCGTCACCTGCCAGTCCTCCTGCCAGGCGGTCTTCTCGATCGAATGCGTCCAGGCCAGCGTGAAGGCTGCGATCGACAGCGCCTTCACGACACCCGCGGAAGCGAGGCAGAGGCTCAAGCCGCCGCCACCGCATTGCGCGGACGCTGCCGCCATTGCCACAGCACGACAGCAGCGGCGAGCGTGAAGCCCGCCGTATCCGAGAACGGGAAATCGCCGAGCAGGCAGAGCGCGGCGCCGAACGCGACCAGGATCTCGATGAAGGTCAGCCGCGTGAACAGGAAGCCGATCGCGACGATGCCGAACAATACGATCGCCACCAGCGCCTTGAAGGTCGCCAGCGCCACCGCGCCGTAGAAGCCGAGCTGCGCGGCCATCGGATCCCCGGTCTGCAGCATCAGCGCCGGCGAATAGACGAAGATGAACGGAATGACGTAGCCGGCCAGCGCGATCCGCATCGCCTCCCAGCCGATCTTGTCCGGATTCTCCTTGGCGATCGGCGCCGCCGCCAGGGCGGCGAGCGCGACCGGCGGCGAGAGGTCGGCCATGATGCCGTAGTAGAACGCGAACATGTGGCTTGCGATCAGCGGCACGCCGAGCTTGGCGAGCGCCGGCGCAGCCAGCGCTGCGGTGATGATGTAGGTCGGGATCGTCGGGATGCCGGTGCCGAGCAGGATCGACAGCAGCATGGTCATGATCAGCGCCAGGAACAGGCTCTTGGCGCCGAGCCCGATGATCCAGCTGCCGAAGATGGTGCCGACGCCGGTCTGCGTCATCATGCCGATGATGGTGCCGACGATAGCGCAGGCCATGCCGACCGTCAGCGCCGACTTGGCGCTGTCGGCGAGCGAGTCGCGGCAGGCTTTCAGCGTGGCGCGGCCGCCGCGGGTGATCGCCGCGATGACGATCAATCCGGCAACGACGCTGGCGACCGGAACGATCTCGATGCCGTGGCGCGAGACCGCGGCAACCACCAGCGCAAGGCCGATCCAGAAGATGTAGCGCACGACGGTGTTGGAGAAGCCGAGCGTGATGCTGGCGCCGAGGATCAGCGCGACCGTGAGCGCAAGTCCCATGCTGCCGGCATAGAGCGGCGTGAAGCCCTCGAACAGCATGTAGACCAGCGCCGCGAGCGGCAGCACGAGATACCAGCGTGCCACCAGCGCCTTCCAGGCGCTCGGGATCTCCGAGCGCTTCATGCCGACGAGCCCATGCTTGCCGGCCTCCAGATGCACCATCCAGAACGCCGAGGCGAAGTAGAGGATCGCCGGGATCACCGCGGCCTTGACGATGTCCGAATAGGGCACGCCGAGCGTCTCGGCCATGATGAAGGCGACCGCGCCCATGACGGGCGGCATGATCTGGCCGCCCATCGAAGCGGTGGCCTCGACGCCCGCGGCGAAGGCGCGGCGATAGCCGAACTTGATCATCAAAGGGATCGTGAACTGGCCAACGGTGACGACGTTGGCGACGCCCGAACCCGAGATCGTGCCCATCATGCCCGAAGCGAACACCGCGACCTTGGCGGGGCCGCCGCGGGTGCGGCCGAACAGGCCGAGCGATACGTCGGTGAACAGCTGGATCATGCCGGCGCGTTCCAGGAACGAGCCGAACAGGATGAACAGGAAGATGTAGGTCGCCGAGACGTAGATCGGCACGCCATAGAAGCCTTCGGTGCCGAACGAGAGATGGGTGACGATCTGATCGAAGTCATAGCCGCGATGGTTGAACGGCGACGGCAGATATTGCCCGAAGAACCAGTAGAGCAGACAGGCGCCGCACATCAGCGGCAGCGCCGCCCCCATCAGCCGCCGCGTGCCCTCGAAGATCAGGACCGCAAGCAGCGTACCGACCGCGAGGTCCATGTTGGTCGGATCGCCGTCGCGGGCGATCAGGTCGGCATAGAAGATCCACTGATAGAGCCCGCAGAGGAAGCCGGCGGCGCCGACGATCCAGCTCACCGCGCGGCCGAAATCGGTCTTGGCGGTGAAATTGCCGATCAGGCCGAAGGTCAGGAGGATCAGGAAGCCGACATGGACGCCGCGCACCACCTGGCTCGGCAGGTAGTTGAAGGCCGCGACATAGAGCTGGAACACCGCAAAGGCGAGACCGATGGCATAGGCCAGATGCCCCCAGGCGCCCGGGCCGAAGCCTTCCGGAAAGCCATGCTCGAAATTGTCGAATTCAACCTTGATGGGCTGCTCGCCCTCAACCTGCTGCTGCATATGATTAGTCCCCCCGCCGTGCCCGCGACGCTTATATCCACTGAGTCCGCCCACCGAAAGCCGGGACAGGAAAAACGCGCCCCGTCATTGCGAGCGAAGCGAAGCAATCCATCGCGCCACAAGGGGAGAGATGGATTGCTTCGTCGCGGAGCCTGTCATCGGGCGCGCATTCGCGCGACCCGTTGGCTCCTCGCAATGACAAAGGAGCAGACGTCTCGGCCCTACTTGATCAGGCCCTTCTCCTTGTAATAGCGGATCGCGCCGGGATGCAGCGGCACCGGGCTGCCGGTCGCGGCGGTCTCGAGCTTGATCTCCTTGCCCGCGGCGTGGGCGTTGGCGAGTTCCGGCAGCGATTCGTAGACCAGCTTGGTCATCTGATACGCGAGATCGTCCGACACTGCGCTCGAGGTCACGAGGTAGTTCACGACCGCGGCGGTCGGCACGTCCTTGTCCTGGCCGGTATAGGTGTTGGCCGGGATGATCACGGAGACGAAGGGCGGGCCGATCTTGTCGACGGTCTCCTTCGGCACGGCGACCACGGTGATCTCGCTCGAGGTCGAGAGGTCCTTCAGCGAGGCGACGCCGAGGCCGGCGGACTGCAGCGTGGCGTTGAGCTGACGGTTCTTCATCAGATCCACCGATTCGGCGAACGGCAGGTACTCGACCTTGCCGAGATCCTTGTAGCTCATGCCGGCGGCCGCGAGGATCGCGCGCGAGTTGAGCTCGGTGCCGGACTTCGGCGCGCCGACCGACAGGCTCTTGCCCTTGAGATCGGCCAGCGTCTTGATGCCGCTCTCGCCGGTTGCGACGATCTGGATGTAGTTCGGATAGATCGCGCCGATGGTGCGCAGCTTGTCGAGCTTGTTCTTGAAGCCGGCCTCGGCGTCGCCTTCCCAGGCCGCCTTCAGCGAATCGCCGAGCGTGAAGGCGATTTCGCCGCGGCCCTGCTGCAGCAGCACCAGGTTCTCGACCGAGGCCTTGGTCGCCTGCACCTGGGTTTTCACGCCGGGGATCTTGTCGCCGTAGATCTTCCCCATCGCGACGCCGAGCGGATAGTAGACGCCGGAGGTGCCGCCGGTGAGCACGTTAATGAACTGCTCGGCCTGTGCGACAGGCGCGGACAAAACGCTGGCTGCCACGATCGCGGCAGCCATCAACTTGGAATTCATGAGTATTATTCTCCCCTTAAGCCGGCCGGAAATTGGCCGGACACCCCCGCCGGGTCAACCCATCCAAATGACGCATGCGCGGCGGAAATCCCTGATGGCAACACCACTTTACCTGCGCGGGAACTCTCCGCCTGCGGGCGGGTTGAGATGCGCAATCCCGCCGCGAGGTATGACTTGCGGCCGTCCGGGACGACGACCGTTGAGCGCGCGCTTGATGCGTTGAACTTCTTCCTCGCCGACGTGCGGGACGGGCTCGGCCCCTATCTGGCGATCTACCTCCTGACCGAACGGAAGTGGGACGAGGCCTCGATCGGCTCGGTGATGTCGATCGCGGCCATCGCCGGGATCCTCGCCCAGACCCCGGCCGGCGCCCTGATCGACCGCAGCCGCGCCAAGCGCGGATTGATGATCGCCGCCGCCATTGCCGTGACCGCCGCGTGCCTCCTGCTGCCGCTGCTCGACCGGTTCGAGCTGGTCGCCGCCACCCAGGCGCTGGCGGCCGCTAGCGGCTCGGTATTCGCGCCGGCGATCGCCGCGGTGACGCTCGGCATTGTCGGACCCAAGGCGTTCGCGGCGCGGACCGGCCGCAACGAAGCCTTCAATCACGCCGGCAACGCGGTGGCCGCGGCGATCGCCGGCGGCACTGCCTACTGGTTCGGTCCCGTGGTCGTGTTCTGGCTGCTCGCGGCGATGGCGCTCGCCAGCATCGCCGCGACGCTGTCGATCCCACCCGCCGCCATCGATCACCAGATCGCACGCGGGCTCGACGATATGGAGGAGCACGGCGCGTCGCATGACCGGCCATCCGGCTTCCGCGTGCTGCTGACCTGCAGGCCGCTGCTGATCTTCGCGGTCTCGACCGTGATCTTTCATTTCGCCAATGCGGCGATGCTGCCGCTGGTCGGACAGAAGCTCGCATTGGTCAATCGCAACCTCGGGACCTCGCTGATGTCGGTCTGCATCATCGCGGCGCAGATCGTGATGGTGCCGATCGCGATGCTGGTCGGACGCAAGGCCGACGTCTGGGGCCGCAAGCCGATCTTCGCCGTGGCGCTCGCGGTGCTGGCTGCTCGCGGCGCGCTCTATCCATTGTCGGACAATCCATACTGGCTGGTGTCGGTGCAATTGCTCGACGGCATCGGCGCCGGGATCTTCGGCGCGCTGTTCCCGCTCGTGGTTGCCGATCTCACGCACGGTACTGGGCATTTCAACATCAGCCAGGGCGCGATCGCCACGGCGACCGGCCTCGGCGCCGCGCTGAGCACGGCTGCCGCCGGATTCATTGTCGTCCACGCCGGTTACAGCGCTGCATTCCTGTTCCTTGCAGCCGTCGCTTGTGCCGGGCTGATCGGCTACTGCGCGTTGATGCCGGAGACGTTGCGAGCGGCAACGACGACGTCACGCACAACTGCATCGGCATCATAAAACGGGTGATCTGATTCGCGATCGGCGCTCTGCGGAGCACTCTGCATGATGCGATCCGATGTCCGACAATGACGCAGTTCCGCGTCTGCATCGGCGCGACAACACAGTCATTAACGCCGTCTCTCGATGACACACGCGCACAGTGTTTCTGCCGATGTGCAAAGTCGGACGCGATCGCGCTTATGAATGTCAGATGACGCATTTGTTGCACGTGTAACAGCGGTGAGACGTCGCGATTCCAGCACCATTTGAATCGAATTGAATCCTTTAAGGTTAGCGGGGCAATCAATGTATGATCCAGAAATTTCCATGATTGCCGCCGCTCTAGGATGTACGAGTCAAGCCGGGGTAACTACGGACAAGGCGGGGCATGAATCACATCAGTCACATCGAACGCACGCGAGCCGGCTGGTTCGGACATCGCAAGCTGACCCCACGCGCATGCATTGCGGACAGCAAAAAACACCTTCGGACCTTCCTCGCGGAGGCGCTGGAAGACCTCGGCTTCATCACCAGTGAATGCAGTCAGGCTTTGGAACTCGACACCGTTCTGGACGCGGAACGGCCCGATCTTTTGGTGCTCGGCGTGTCCGTGGACGGCATCGAAGTCAGTAAAATTCTCGAGACTTTGGTGAGAAAGGACTATGACGGAAAGGTCCTCGTCATCGGTCAGCCGGACTCGATCATCGTCAAGGCGGTCCGGCAAATCGGCGATGAGTACGGCATTGCCATGCTGCCGGCGCTGTCGACGCCGTTCAGCGCCGGAACCCTTCGCGACAGTCTTGCGTCGTTGATGCCGCTTGAACCCGCGCCGAGCCCGGCTGTGGACGTGCCCGAAGCGCTGAAGGCCGGCTGGCTCGAGCTGTGGTATCAGCAGAAAATTCATCTCCGGACGCTGGTGCCGAGCGGCGCCGAGGCGCTGATCCGGATGCGCCATCCGGCCTGGGGAGTCGTGCCGCCGGCCTACTTCATCCCGGACGAAAGCGATCCGCATTTTCATGCGCTGTCCGAGTTCGTGATCGAGCGCGCAATCGAGGACTGGCGCTACCTCCTCGAGCAGACCGGGCCGGTCAATCTCTCTATCAACCTGCCGATCTCCTTCCTCGCCGACGATCATGCCGTGCGCGAGCTCTGTTACCGGATGCCGGATCATGCGGCCTTCGCGGGCCTCTTGATCGAGATCGACAGCACCGAGGTGGTCGATAATCTGGATCTGGCGATCGATGTCGCCCGGCGCGTTCGGCTGCACAATATCGGCATCTCGATCGACAATGTCGGCGCGAACTGGCCGTCTTTGCTGGGACTGCCGAACTTTCCGTTCGTCCAGCTCAAGGTCGACCATCAATTCGTCACCGGCTGCGCGGATCAGCGCCTGAAGCAGACGGTATGCCGGCGTGTCGTGGAGCTGGCCCACGACAATGGCGCGCAGGTCGTGGCCCAGGGGGTCGAGACGCGCGCGGACTTTCTCGCCGCGCATGAAATGGATTTCGATCAGGTCCAGGGCTACCTGTTCGGCAAGCCGATGGGTGTCAAGAAGTTCGCCCGCTCACGCATGCATTTCTCGGAGAAAGAGCCGGCCTCCTGAGGCGTGGCCACTGATCAGGCCCGAACGTCGCGATCGATCGCGCGCAGCGCTTCGCCGCGCGCGATCAGACGTTTTGCGTTGGAATAGGTCGGGACTTCCAGCAACGAGCCGTCAAGTTCGACGCGCCCAAAGCCCTTTGTCCGCGCCGCTTCGAACGCCGCGACGATCCTGCCCGCCCGGCGCATCTCCTCCTCGCTCGGCGTCAGGACGCCGTTGACGATCGAGGCATGCAGGGGATCGACCAGGCTCTTTGCGGTGTAACCCAGCCGTCGCGCCCAGATCGTGTCGCGTTCGACGCCTTCAGCGTCGCTCCAGGTGTAGGGACAATCGACCGCGACGACGCCCGCGGCACGACATTCGACGATGAAGCGCTGCCGCGCGTAAGCCAGCTCCAGGCCATCGTTGCCGCGCTCTGCACCAAGATCGGCGGCGAGGTCTTCGGAGGCCATCAGGCAGCCGATGATGCGCCGGCTCGCCATGGCGATCGCACCGGTCTGCACCAGACCGCGCGCGAACTCGATATTCGGCAGCAGCGACGTCGATCCCTCGGCGATACCGTAGTCGCGCTCGAACCGCGTCACTGCCTCGTCGAGCCAGACGACATGGTGCGGCTCGGCGACCTTCGGCAGCGCGACGATATCCGGACGTCCGCGCATCACGGCGGCGAGATCGTCCATGCCGTCCTGGTCCAGCGGATTGACGCGGACCGCGACCACCATGCCTCGGCCCCGCCAGGCCGCGTAGAGCTCGGCGGCCAGGGCCCGCGCCTTCGGGCGCAGCGACGGCGGGGTAAAATCCTCGAGCTCGTGGATCAGCACGTCGGCGCCGCTGGCGGCCGCGTGCTGCAGCACCTCCTCGTTGGCGCCTTCGAGAAACAGCCAGGAGCGGCACAGCGGGGCCGGACGCAGCTTGCGCATCACGCGACCCGCGCCGCCGTCACTGGAACGTCATGTCGAGGCATTTCGAGATGTCGGAGCCAAGGCCGGACGAGATGGTGATGCAGCCGCGGATCTTCTGGGTGTTGACGTCGCTCGCCCAGATCGCATAGCCGCCCGGACCGAAGAACGAGTTGGTGTTCGGCGGCTCGGTCTCGGTGGCGTCGAACGTGTAATTGCCGTCGGTCTCGAAGATGCGCGGCTTCTTGGTGCAGCCGCCGTCGGCCTGCACATTGATGACCTCCTTGTTGTCCCGCGTCAGCGCCAGCGAGACCTGGCAGCGGAAGTATTCCGAGGTCTTGGCGTTGAACAGATAGGCGTAGGACTTGCAGGTCGCGGTGTTGAGCTTGCCGGCGGACAGGCCGCGGCTGCAGGAGATCCGCTGATTGTTGGAGAGCCTGAACTCGTCCGCCTGCGCGACTGACGCCAGCGTCATGAACGACAGAGCGACACCGATTCCGATCTTCATGACGTGGTTCATCCTGATCATCCCAAGGTCGTGTTTCCGGCAATCCAAGCGTTTGTAAACGGTAACGCGAAAATAGTCGCCAAGCTTGATGCGGGAATTCACAAAGTCGCCGATCCGCGCGAGCGGTCGCGCCGATTGTCGTATTGACGCGCGAATATCGTTCGTGATTTGTTCAGAAACGTGGGGACGACGCCGTTTTCTCGGCCGGAGGTGGATCATGACGCATTTTTTGACCAAGACTTTTATTGCGACTGCGGCGTTTGCCGCGATGACGACCTGCGCATTCGCGCAGGAGGCGGCGCCCTGGGAGCTGAAGCCCGACATGGGCTACGCCTATGACAAGGACGGCAAGACCTGGTCCTACAAGATGGGCACCAACAACGCCGGCACGCTGCTGAAGGGCGCCAAGAAGGTGCCGAAGGGGACGCTGTTCTTCATCGGCCAGAACGGCCAGCTCTACATGCGCTCCGGGCCCTATCTCGAGGGCGACGGCAAGTTCAAGTTCGGCTCGAACTGACGTTGCTCGGCAGACCTCAGAACGCGGCGACCAATTCCCGGGCGCCGGGCTTGTTGCTGTTGAAGTCCATCCGCTCGTTGGTGACGGCAAGCAGCCTGGCCACCGTGTTGTGGCGAATGGCGACCGGGTTGCGCTCGTAGCCTGAGCGCTGGAAGAAGTTCGAGGTCGGCACCTGCTCACGCATCGCCTGCGGCATGGTCACCATGTCGAGCCCGGTGCCGTCGCCGGTCAGGTTCATCATCTCGAGCTCGGCCGCGGTCAGCGGCCGGCTGTAGCCCTTGTTGCGGGCGAAGATCACCGAGGTCAGTAGCTTGTGGGTCTGCAGCATCGGGCCGACATCGATGTCGAGCACCATGGCATGGCACGCCCAGCCCTGCGGCGTGTCGGCGAGGCGCTGATGCGCCGACCAATCGTCGGGCACGGTGCGCGTGAACGCGACCATCTTCTTCAGCACCGCGAGCTTGTGCTCCATCGCCTTGCGCGCGGGCCCCTGCGTCCTCGCGACCCGCTCGGTCAGGTCCCGCACGAATTCATGGCCCTGCTCGGCCAATAGCTCGACGGTGTTGGTGGTGAGCAGCTGGTTGTAGCCCATCGCGGTGGAGATGGCGCGCTTGCCGCCGTGCTCGATGCCCGCCTGCACGTCGTAGGTGCCGGTGCCGCCGGTCTCGAACGAATAGACCCGCACCGCCTGCTCCGGCGTCAGCCCCGCAGCGCGCGCGTAGCGGGCATAGGCGCGCTTGAACTCGACCTCGCTGGCCGGCCGCTGCGGCGTGAACTGGAATTGCTCGGCCGCCGCCCTGACCAGATCGGAGGCTACCGGAAGCGTCTTGGGCGGACGCGGCGGCTTGCCTTCCTCCTCTTCCGGAGCCGGATTGACCGGCCGCTTCGGACCCTCATAGACCGGCGGCTGCTGCAGCACGTAATCGTCCAGCGAGATCTGCACGCGGTCGCGCCGCTTGGCGTTGCGGCCGCGCCTCTTCTCGGCGATCGCGTTCCAATAGGCGCTCGCGTCCTGCTCGAAGGCGGCGCGCGCCTCCTGATATTCCTGCAGCTTGCGGCGATATTCCATGATCGCCTGCGGCGATGCCTGCGCCATCGCGTTGGCGACGGAAGGCGGCAACGCGCCGGCCTCGCCGGCAAATACGGACGGCGCACCGGCGGCGAGCGCGAGCGCGACAAATCCAGGGCACAGGCGAATCAATTGCGGGCGCATGGCCTCGTTGTAGCAAGCACGGCTGCGAAGTCAGCCCGGAATTGTCCGGATCGCAGCGGCCGGATGCCGCGATCAGTGCAGAATATTCGCCACAATGCGGTGTTTTCGGAACGAAGCAGTGGAGAGACTGCCATGAGGATGACCGTCTGGCTGGTTGCCGCCTGCGCGTTGACGCTCGCCGCACCGGCGCGCGCCGAGCGTCCGGACTGCGGATCGTTTCCGGATACGCGTTCACGCTTCACCTGTTACGAGAATGTGTCGCGGGCGCCTCCGGAACCCGAGGCCGCGGCGCATTCGCCTGGTGCGCAGGGGAAATCAATGAAGATGAACGCCCGCAAGCGGCGTCACAAATAGCGTCATCGTCGCTACTTCCATGCGAATACCGGCTGCTCCAGTTCGGCGACGCGGGTGCTGCGACCGGCCAGCACCTCGCGAAACTGATAGATCAGCGCGGCGGTCGGCGCATGGATCTGCTGGCCACCGAGGCGGAAGCGGATCACGCGGCGCGAGCTTTCCGGGATCGTCGCGAAGCTGAACGCGTCCTCCAGCTCGATCGCATCGAGGCCGATGCGATGAACGGAGGCGACCTCATCCGGGTTCGGGATGATCGCCGCATGCGCGCCGGCCCAGACCACGACCGGCGTGATCAGATAGCCGGACCGCGTCGGATAATCGTCGAGCATGCCGAGCACTTCGCGCTCCGACAGTGCGAGCCCGAGCTCCTCATGCAATTCGCGCAGCGCGGCCTCGGCCTGCGTCTCGCCGGCATCGCAGCGCCCGCCCGGCAGCGCCCATTGCGCGCTGTGGGCGCGCAGGCGCGCGCTGCGGCGGGTCAGCAGGAACGCCGTGCCGCTGCCGTCGTCGCCTTCGGTCAGCGCGATCGCGACCGCCGCGCGCTTCAGCGTCGGCGCGGCGTCCGCCGGCGCCAGGCGCGCGAACGCGGCACAGAGCTCTGCGATATTCTGCCGGGTGGCATCGTCAAATGTGCGGGCCATTGACCTTGACTACAACACAACAGCGTTTGATGAAATGACTGCTACCACATGCCTCCTGCGATCAATCATCAGCAAGCAACGGACCCCACCTCATGACGGCCAAGGCCGCGGACAAACTCAAATCCGACGGCTGGAAGATCGCCGAAACCACGGGATTCCTGACGCTGATCGGCCCATTGTGGGAACGATTGAAGGACGGCGCGCTTGAACTCGCCCTGATCACCGAGGACAAGCACCACAATCGCCGCGGCCTCGTGCAGGGCGGTGTGATCATGACCTTCGCCGACCGCGCCTGCGGCATGGCCGCACGCTTCGTCTCGGGCAAGCCGACGCTTGCGACCGTGCAGCTCGACACCCATTTCGTCGAGGCTGGCAAGATCGGCGAGATCCTGACGACGCGGCCGCGTGTGGTACGCTCGACCCGCAGCCTGATCTTCATCACGGCCGAGGTGACCGTCGACAAGCGCTGTATCGCGATGGCCAACGGCGTGTTCAAGATCCTGAAGAACGAGAGTTGATCCCGTCATTCCGGGACATCGCGCAGCGATGAACCCGGAATCTCGAGATTCCGGGTTCGATGCCAGCGCATCGCCCCGGAATGACACCGGAGGGAGTGCCCGATGCAATATCGCCAGCTTGGCCGCAGCGGCCTGAAGGTTTCGCCGATCTGCCTCGGCACCATGATGTTCGGCGGACCGACCGACGAGGCGACCTCGGCGCGGATCGTGGCGAAGGCGCGCGAGGCCGGCATCAACTTCATCGACAGCGCCGACGCCTATAATGGCGGCAAGTCCGAGGAGGTCGTCGGACGCGCGATTTCGAACAGAAGGTCGAACTGGGTGCTTGCCACCAAGCTCGCCAATCCGATCGGCGACGACCCCAATCACGGTGGGCTGTCGCGGCGCTGGGTGTTCCAGGCCGCCGACGCGAGCCTGAAGCGGCTCGGCACCGACTACATCGACGTCTATTATCTGCACAAGGAAGATCACACGACGCCGCTCGACGAGACCGTGCGCGCGATGGGCGACCTGATCCGCGACGGCAAGGTGCGCTATTTCGGCGTCTCCAACTACCGCGCCTGGCGCGTCGCCGAGATCTGCAACATCTGCGACCGGCTCGGCATCGACCGTCCGGTCGCGAGCCAGCCCTATTACAATGCGATGAACCGGATGCCCGAAGTCGAGCATTTTCCGGCCTGCGCCTATTACGGGCTCGGCATCGTGCCCTACAGCCCGCTGGCGCGTGGCGTGCTGACCGGCAAATACGCCCCCGACGCGGCGCCGCCCGCGGACACGCGTGCGGGGCGGAATGACAAGCGCATGATGCAGACCGAGTGGCGGCCGGAATCGCTCGAGCTCGCGCAACAGATCAAGCGCCACGCCGAGAGCCGCGGCATCACCGCCGGGCAGTTCGCAGTGTCCTGGGTGCTGAACTCGTCGTTCGTCAGCGCCGTCATCGCGGGCCCGCGCACCGAAGCGCAATGGGACGACTACATCCGCGCGCTCGATTATCGCTTCACCGCCGAGGACGAAGCCCTGATCGACCGCCTCGTCGTCACCGGCCATCCCTCGACGCCGGGCTTCAACGACCCCGCCTATCCGATCGAAGGCCGCCGCGCGCGGACCGGATAGCCACTGTAATAGCGACCGCACAACGTGCGGATTGCGCTCAATTCCAACCGCGCGTCATTGCGAGGAGCGTTAGCAACGAAGCAATCCATCCTTGCACAAGGGATGAGATGGATTGCTTCGCTTCGCTCGCAATGACGAGGGACAATTGAATCGGCAGCGCCGAAGTTACGTTTCGTAGCTTCCGAATTGCGCGAAGCCCGACTCGGCTGCAGCATCAGGGCATGGAAATGCTGATGCTGATGCTGGTGCTGCAATGACGGCATCCAATGTGCTGGACTGGATCGTAGCCCTCCTCGTCTGCTGGGCGAGCCTGACCGCAATCTTCGAGCCGCGGCGCGGCGCCTGGCAATGCGACGTGCCCACCGCGACAAGCAGCGCGCCGCAAGTCCCACTCTCGGCCCCGACGCAAGCGGAGTTCGAGGAGATGATCCGCGACATGAAGCTGCATGATTGAACGGAATCGGCAAACCGCGAAAATCCTTCCTCGTCGTCCCCCAAATGAAACAGGGCGGCGCCGAAGCGCCGCCCTGCCCTGATTGCCGTTTGCTCGCCGCTTACTTCACGAGGTCGAAGCGGTCGGCGTTCATCACCTTGGCCCAGGCCGCGACGAAGTCCTTCACGAACTGCTCCTTGGAGTCGGACTGGCCGTAGACCTCGGCGAACGCCCGCAGCTGCGAGTGCGAGCCGAAGATCAGGTCGACGCGGGTGCCGGTCCACTTCACCGCCTTGGTCTTGCGGTCGCGGCCCTCATAGACGCCCTGGCCGGCATCGCTCCACACCGTGCCCATGTCGAGCAGGTTGAGGAAGAAGTCGTTGGTGAGCGTCCCCGGCTTGCTGGTGAGGACGCCGTGCTTCGACTTCTTGGCATTGGCGCCGAGCACGCGCAGGCCGCCGACGAGGGCCGTCAATTCCGGTCCGGTCAGCCGCAGGAGCTGCGCGCGGTCGACCAACGCTTCCTCGGGCTGCAGGAACTGATGCTTGCCGCCGATATAGTTGCGGAAGCCGTCAGCCCGCGGCTCGAGCGGAGCGAAGGACTCGACGTCGGTCTGGTCCTGCGTCGCATCGGTGCGGCCCGGCGTGAAGGGGACCTTCACATTGGTGCCGCCGTCCTTGGCCGCCTTCTCGATCGCGGCCGCGCCGCCGAGCACGATCAAATCGGCCAGCGAGACCTTCTTGCCGAACTCCTTCTGGATGGCTTCGAGCTTGCTCAGCACAGTCTTGAGCTGAGCCGGCT
Organism: Bradyrhizobium sp. UFLA06-06; assembly: GCF_054820065.1. Classification (NCBI taxonomy): domain Bacteria; kingdom Pseudomonadati; phylum Pseudomonadota; class Alphaproteobacteria; order Hyphomicrobiales; family Nitrobacteraceae; genus Bradyrhizobium; species Bradyrhizobium sp. UFLA06-06. The sequence goes on along the minus strand of NZ_JADFUD010000010.1, from coordinate 126,526 downwards.
CGTTGACATCCCAGTCCTTCTGCGGCGCAAGACGGATGCGTGCACCATTGGCACCGCCGCGCTTGTCGGAGCCGCGGAACGTGGAGGCCGAGGCCCAGGCGGTCGACACCAGTTCGGACACCGACAGGCCCGAGGCGAGGATCTTCGCCTTGAGCGCCTCGATATCCTTGTCGTCGATCACGGCGTGATCGAGCGTCGGCACCGGATCCTGCCAGATCAGCGTCTCCTTCGGCACCAGCGGGCCGAGGTAACGCTGGATCGGACCCATGTCGCGGTGCGTGAGCTTGAACCAGGCGCGGGCGAAAGCGTCCGCGAACTGATCCGGATGCTCGTAGAACCGGCGCGAGATCTTCTCATAAGCCGGGTCGAAGCGCAGCGACAGGTCGGTGGTCAGCATGGTCGGGACATGCTTCTTCGACGGGTCGTACGCGTCCGGAATGTCGGCCGCCGCGCCCTTCGCCTTCCACTGCTTCGCACCTGCGGGGCTCTTCGTGAGCTCCCATTCGTACTTGAACAGGTTATCGAAGAAGTGGTTGCTCCACTTCGTGGGCGTCTGGGTCCAGGTGACCTCGGGGCCGCCGGTGATCGCGTCGGCGCCGACGCCGGTACCGTGCTTGCTCTTCCAGCCGAGGCCCTGATCCTCGAGCGCGCCGCCTTCCGGCTCCGGCCCGATCAGCGACGGATCACCCGCGCCGTGGGTCTTGCCGAAGGTGTGGCCGCCGGCGATCAGCGCAACGGTCTCCTCGTCGTTCATCGCCATGCGGAAGAACGTTTCGCGAATGTCCTTCGCGGCAGCGACCGGGTCCGGATTGCCGTTCGGGCCTTCCGGGTTGACGTAGATCAGGCCCATCTGCACCGCGCCGAGCGGCTCGGAGAGCTGGCGCTCGCCGCTGTAGCGCTCGTCGCCGAGCCAGGTGCCTTCCGGACCCCAGTACAGCTCTTCCGGCTCCCACACGTCGGCGCGGCCACCCGCAAAACCGAACGTCTTGAAGCCCATCGATTCCAGCGCGACGTTGCCGGCGAGGACCATGAGATCGGCCCACGAGATCTTGCGCCCGTATTTCTGCTTGATCGGCCACAGCAGCCGGCGCGCCTTGTCGAGGTTGGCGTTGTCGGGCCAGCTGTTCAGCGGGGCGAAACGCTGCTGGCCGGCGCCGGCGCCGCCGCGGCCGTCGGTGATGCGGTAGGTGCCCGCCGAGTGCCAGGCCATGCGGATCATCAGGCCGCCGTAATGGCCGAAGTCGGCCGGCCACCATTCCTGCGACGTCGTCATCAGGGCCGTGAGATCCTTGATCACGGCATTGAGATCGAGGCTCTTGAATTCCTTGGCGTAGTCAAAACCCTTGCCCATCGGATCGGACAGGCTGGAGTTCTGATGCAGCACCTGAACGTCGAGCGTCTCCGGCCACCAGTCACGATTCGAGTGCCCGCGAGGCCCGCCTGTGAATGGGCATTTGCCCGCGCCTTCGTCGGTTTTTGCGTCCATGTTTCTTCTCCGAGGTGATGGATTCTGGAATGCGCTGGAGCTCTTCCAAGAACGATTCTACGCAACCCAATCCATCAGAGGAAATTGACTTTAGTGATCGCGTCGATAAGATTATCTGATGATAAATGTCACACTCCGGCAACTCAGGTATTTTGATGCTCTGGCCCACCACCGCCATTTCGGGCGCGCCGCGGATGCCTGCGCGGTGTCGCAGCCGGCGCTGTCGATGCAGATCCGCGAAATGGAACAGGCGGTCGGCGGCGTGCTGATCGAACGCAATGCGCGGCAGGTGACGCTGACCACATTCGGCGAGGACCTGCTGCGCCGCGTGCGCGACATCTTGCGCTCGGTCGACGAACTCGGCGACTTCGCGCGCGCCTCGCGCGACAAGCTTGCCGGGCGGCTGCGGGTCGGCATGATCCCGACCATCGCACCATATCTGCTGCCGAAGGTGATCGAGAACCTGGCGCGGCTGCATCCCGAGCTCGACATCCATGTCCGCGAGACGCTGACGCCGAAGCTCATCAAGGAGGTCGCCGAGGGCCGGCTCGACACCGCGATCGTGGCGCTGCCGGTATCGGAACCGTCGCTGACCGAGGTCGCGCTGTTCTCGGAAAACTTCCTGCTGGTGCGGCCGGGCGAGGACGCCAAGACGCCGGTGCCGAGCGCCGAGATGCTGCGCGAGATGCGGCTCTTGCTGCTCGAGGAAGGCCACTGCTTCCGCGACCAGGCGCTGTCGTTCTGCAACATGCAGTCCTCGCCGCCGCGCGAGGTGCTGGACGCGAGCTCGCTGTCGACGCTGGTGCAGATGGTCGGCGCCGGCATCGGCGTCACCCTGATCCCCGAGATGGCGGTGACGGTGGAGACGCGCTCCGCACCGGTCACCGTCTCGCGCTTCAAGCACCCGCAGCCGTCGCGCACCATCGGCATGGTCTGGCGCAAGACCTCTCCGCTCGCCGCGCAGCTCCAGCAGATCTCCGAGGTCGTCAGCCTCGCCGCCCGCGCCCTGCGCGCGCCGAAGCAGGATGGCGCCAAGGAGCCGGCGAAACGCGCGGGGCGAAGGAAGGTGGCGTGATCTCGGCTGTGTAGTGGAGACGATGCCGTCCGTGTTTACCGCACCAAGCGCGCCACGCTTACAGCTGTCGTCCCTGCGAAAGCAGGGACCCATCACCACGAATGCTCATTGTTGAGCAACGCTGGAACGACGAGTCCCATTCACTACGCCTGCTGCGGAGCATGGGTCCCTGCTTTCGCAGAGACGACATCGAATATGTTGCGCTGTCTGTGAATCATACGTCCGCATTCTCGCGGCGAATGACGAGATGAGGCGGCGCCCCTACTTCTCCAGGTACTTCTTCATCTCGGCGATCAGGCCATCGCGCAGTTCGGGGCGTTTGAGGCCGAAGGCGATGTTGGCGCGGAGGAAGCCGGGCTTTGAGCCGCAATCGTGACGCTCGCCCTCGAACTCCACGCCGTAGAACTTCTGCGTCTTCGCAAGACCGATCATCGCATCGGTGAGCTGGATCTCGCCGCCGGCGCCGCGCTCCTGCGTGGCCAGGATGTCGAAGATCTCCGGCTGCAGGATGTAGCGACCGGTGATCGACAGGTTGGACGGCGCGGTGCCCTGCGGCGGCTTCTCGACCATGCGGTCGACCTCGAAGATGTTGCCGTTGCGTTTACCGACGCTGCAGATGCCGTATTGATGGGTGAGTTCGTCGGGCACCGCCTCGACCGCTATCAGATTCGACTTGTCACCAAGCCTGCTCGCGGCATCGATCATCTGCTTCAGGCAGCCCGGTGTGTTCAGCACCAGCTCGTCCGGCAGCACCACCGCGAACGGCTCGTTGCCGACGATATCGCGCGCGCACCACACCGCGTGGCCGAGCCCGAGCGGCGCCTGCTGCCGGGTGAAACTCATCGCGCCGGCCTCAGGCTGGTTCTGCGCCAGGATATCCTGCTCGGTCTTCTTGCCGCGCTGCGCCAGCGTGGTGTCGAGCTCGAACATGCGGTCGAAATGATCCTCGATGACACCCTTGTTGCGGCCGGTGACGAACACGAAATGCTCGATGCCGGCTTCCCGGGCCTCGTCGACCACGTACTGGATCAGCGGCTTGTCGACGATCGTCAGCATCTCCTTCGGCATCGCCTTGGTGGCGGGCAGCACGCGGGTACCGAGACCGGCGACGGGGAATACGGCTTTGCGGATCTTCATGGGATTATCGGAAGCCTTGAAATGGGTGGGACGGCGGCACGAAATGAATCATGCCTTTGGTACCCCGTTTTGCAGCCGCCAACAAAGGCGGATGTGTGGTGCGGCTTAATTCCGCCGTTCCCGTCAGCCAATGCGGGCCGCAACAAAATCTCGCCCTTGTTAAGTTATTGGAAACCGTGCCGGGGCCTTCTGGAACAGCACGATTTTGACAGGCACACGACAAATGCGCGCGATGGGAACATCAAGGACCAAGCTTTTCGGCGCGAGCCTGATCGCGCTGGCCCTGCTGCTGCCCGGCAGCACGCAAGCCCAGTCGGCGGGCAACGGCCTGACCAACCTGATCGACAGCATCTTTTCCGGACCGAATGCGACGCCGCCGCAGGCCGCGACCGGACAGGATGGCGCAGCGCCGCCATGGAGCGGTGAAGACGGCGCCTCCGGCCATCCGCTGATGACGGCTGCGGCGATCCGCCAGGCCGCGTCGGACTTCCCGAACTGCGTCGCAGCGATGTGGCCAGATGCCGCACGACGCAACATCAGCCAAGAGAATTTCGAGCGCTTCACCGCCGGCCTCACGCCCGATCTGCGCATCATGGACCTGATGGATTCGCAGCCGGAATTCACCAAGGCGATCTGGGACTATCTCGACATCCTGGTCAGCGACACCAGGCTCGCCAAGGGCCGCGAGGTCCTTGCGAAATACAAGCCGCAGTTCGACGCCACCGAGAAGGCCTATGGCGTCGATCGCTACATCATCGCGGCGATCTGGGGCATCGAGTCGAACTACTCGACCCAGATGGGTGATCGCAACGTGGTGCAGTCGACCGCGACGCTCGCCTGCATCGGCCGCCGTCAGGCCTATTTCAAGGACGAGTTCCTGTCGGCGCTGGAGATCCTCAACCGCGGCGACCTCAGTCCCGAGCAGATGCGCGGCTCCTGGGCCGGCGCGTTCGGCCCGACCCAGTTCATGCCGACCGCGTTCAAGCGCTATGCCGTCGACGGCGATGGCGACGGCCGCCGCGACGTCGTCGACAATCCGAGCGACCTGATCGCCTCGACCGCCAACAATCTCAAGAAGGACGGCTGGCAGACCGGCGCGAGCTGGGGCTACGAGGTCGTGCTGCCGCAAGGCCTCAATTACATGCTGGCCGACCGCGCCAAGGCGATGCCGCTGTCGCAATGGGAGCATCTCGGCCTCAAGCGGCCAGGCGGCCAGCCGTTCCCGCGGCCGTCCGACAAGGCCTATCTGCTGGCGCCGGCCGGTGCCGAGGGGCCCGGCTTCCTGATGCTGCAGAATTTCCGGGTGATCATGAAGTACAACCCGGCGGAAGCCTATGCGCTCGCCATCGGCCATTTCGCCGACCGCCTGCGCGGCGGCCAGCCCTTCGCGCAGCCCTGGCCGCGCCAGGAGCGGGTGCTGTCGCGCGCCGAACGGCTGGAACTGCAGCAGCTTCTCGCCCAGCGCGGCTTCTACAAGGGCACGCCCGACGGCCAGTTCGGCGGCCAGACCCGCGAGGCGCTGCGCGGCTTCCAGGTCTCGATCGGGGCACCGGCCGACGGCTTTGCCACCTCCGAGGTGCTGGAGCGTCTGCGGGGGCGATAGGGCTCCTACGAAGCCTCTTCACCTCCCCTTGAAAAGGGGAGGTCGCTTTGCTCGAGAGAGCAAAGCGGGTGGGGATCGGGTCTCTCCACGAGCGACGGTGCGTGTGGCTGACCCCCATCCCAACCTTCCCCCTTTCCGGGGGAAGGAGAAGGCTTCTGGTCCCGGATTACGCTTCGCTCCACCCGGGCTGCGGCTCTGCCTCCCCCTCCCGCCGCAAGCGAGATCGGGGCACGGTTCCGTCGGGGCGACATCCGCCCCTCCACCCCAAAAGTAACCGTGAAATCCGATATTTGCCGGCTGCCTTGACGGCGGCCGGAGGCACCCGATTTATGGTGGAAAAGCTGCCCGCTTGCGGCCCGATTCCGCTAGTATGCTCACGTACTTCCAGATCATTTGCGACCGAACGCGATGCGAGAGCCAAAGTCCTTCCTGCGCATATTCACCGAAGCCGGTCCGCTGGTCGCGCTGACGGTGGCGCTTGCGCTGTTGATCGGCATTGCCCAGCCCGCCTCGGCGCAATTCTTCGGCTTCCCCGGCTTCGGCGGCGGACCGCCGCAACCACAGCGCCGCGCTCCGCCGCAGCATGGCGGTGGCGGCTGGTTCGGCGGCGATTTCTTTGCGCCGTTCCAGCAGCAGCAGCCGCAATCATCGCAGCCGCAGCGGCCGCGCGAGGATTTCTCGCGCGCCCCGGCGCCGGCCAAGCGCGAGGCCGCCGCCGAGCGCAACGTGCTGGTCATCGGCGACGCCATGGCCGACTGGCTCGGCTACGGCCTGGAGGATGCCTATTCCGACCAGCCCGACATGGGCGTGATCCGCAAGCACAAGACGGTCTCCGGCCTGATCCGCTATCAGCCCAAGGGCGACCCGGCGGATTGGGCCGCGGCCGCGAAGGGCATTCTCGCCACAGAGAACCCCGACGCCATCGTCGTGATGCTCGGCCTCAACGATCGCACCGCGATCCGCGAATCCGTCGTGGAGAAGAAGGTCGACAAGAAGGACGAGAAGAAGGACGCGCGCGGCAAGCCGGAGGCCAAGCCCGGCGACAAGCCCGATGCCGCCGCCAAGACGGACGGCAAGCCGGTCGAGGCCGAGCCGCCGGCCGACGACGCCGACAACGATCAGCAGGGCGCGCCGGAAAAGACCGCGCGCTCGCCCAATGGCCTCTATGAATTCCGCGACGACCGCTGGGTCGAGCTCTACGGCAAGAAGATCGAGGAGTTGATCAACGTGCTGAAGAGCAAGGGCGTGCCGGTGCTGTGGGTCGGCCTGCCCGCGATCCGCGGCCAGAAGGGCACGTCGGACATGCTGTTCCTGGACGCGCTCTATCGCGACGGCGCCGGCAAGGCCGGCATCACCTATGTCGACGTCTGGGACGGCTTTGTCGACGAGGCCGGCCGCTTCATGCAGAAGGGCCCGGACTTTGAAGGCCAGCCCCGCAAGCTGCGTACCGATGACGGCGTGTTCTTCACCAAGGCCGGCGCGCGCAAGCTCGCGCATTATGTCGAGCGCGAGGTGACGCGCCTGCTCGCGGTGCGCTCCGGGCCGATCGCGCTGCCGAGCGAACCGGCGACGCCGGATACCAGCGCCGAGCCCGGCAAGCCCTCGCCGCGGCCGCTGGCAGGCCCGGTGCTGCCGCTGGTCGCCTCCACGGTCGGCACCGATCAATTGCTCGGCGGACCGGGCTCGCGGCCCGCCGCTGTCGATGCGCTCGCCGCGCGCACGCTGGTGAAGGGCGAGGCGCTGGCGCCGCCCGCCGGCCGCGCCGATGATTTCGTCTGGCCGCGCCGCGAGATGGGCCGCGAGCAGGCCAAGGGCGATGTTCCGGTTGCCGCCACCACGCCCGCCGCGCCGGCGGGCGGGCCGGCCAATCCGCCGCCCTCGACCACGGCGATCGCGCCCGACGGCTCGATCATCACCGCGCCGAAGCCGCCAAGGCGTGTGTTCCGGCCGGCCCAGACCCAGGCCCAGCCGCAACAGCAGCCGCAGACACAGCCCTGGCTGCGCGATCTGTTCGGGTTCGGTGCGCCGCAGCAGCGCCCGCTGGTCGCTCCGCCGCCGCGCCCGCCGCGCGGCGTCGGACAGCGGGCCGGAGTGCCGGGGAATCCGTGGCAGTAGGCCGCGCGCCTTCCGATAGAATTGACGCTACATCCACGTCATTGCGAGCCAACGGGTCGCGCGAACGCGCGCCCGATGACAGGCTCCGCGAAGCAATCCATCGATCCGCACGCGCGGACGGCTGGATTGCTTCGTCGCTTCAGCGCAAAATTGCTTTGCAATTTTGTCGCGAGCTCCTCGCAATGACGGTGGGCGAGATGGTATCAACCGTAATAGCGCCAGCGCGACGGCGGCGGGCGGCGCGGCTGGCGCGTCATCAGGAGCGCGAGCGCAAAGCCGATGCCGCCGGCGATCAGCAGCGATCCCAGCGGGTTCTCCTGCACCGCATGCGCCATCGCCTTTTGTCCGCTGCGAACGGTCTCGCCGCGATGCTCATAGGCGTCCTTGGCGTAGTTGACCGCGGTGTCGGCGGCGTCGCGCGCGGCGTCCTTGGCCTGGCCGTAGAGATCCTGCACCGAGCCTGCGGCTTCGCGCACGCGGCCTGAGGCCTGGGTCTGCGCATCGCCGGTCGCATCGCCGACCGCGCCTTCGGCCTTGCCCGCGAACTCCTTCGCCGTTCCGAAAATCCGATCCTTGTCCATCGTCACGCTCCCTGATCTGTCCGGGAGCTAACCGGGAAACGGCGCGCAGGTTCCTGTGCGCCAAAGCGCAATACTCGCGCTTTGGCCTCCTTATTCGAGCATGATCTTTCCGGAAAACCGCTTCACACTTTTCCGGATCATGCCCTAGAGGATCAGCCCGCCGTCGACGACGATGGTCTGGCCGACGATGTAGGAGGCGAGCGGCGAGGCCAGGAACAACGCGGCGCCGGCCATGTCGGCGGGCGTGCCGAGACGCTTCAGCGGAATGCGCTCGAGCGCGCCTTCGAGACGCTTCGGATTTGCGGTCGTCGCCTTGGTCATCTTGGTGTCGACGAGGCCGGGCGCGATGCCGTTGACGCGGATGCCGTTCTCCGCCCAGGCCTCGCCGAGCGTGCGCGTCAGCCCGACGGCGCCGGTCTTCGACGCGTTGTAGGCCGGATTGCCCATGGTGGAATGATAGGCCGCGGTCGAGCTCACTATGATCAGCGAGCCCTTGGTTGCGCTCAGCATCGCCTGGAATTTGGTCGCGCAGGCCATCAGGCTCATCAGGTTGACTTCGAGCACCTTTCGAAAACCCTCCATCTCGAATTCCCCGCGGCGGTAAATCACCGCGCCCTGCGCCAGCACCAGCACGTCGAGCCGGTCGAACGACGGCTTGAAGGCCTCGATCGCCTGCGGGTTGCTGACATCGAGCTGCGCGTAGGCGAGGCCCTCGAGATGCGAGCCTTCCTCGGTGGAATAATCGCTCGCCTGCGCGCGGGTGCCGCAGATCGCGACGCGCGCGCCCCTGGCGCGGAATGCCTGCGCGATGCCGTTGCCGATGCCGCTGGAGCCGCCGACCACCAATATTTGCTTGCCGCCGAAATCGAGCTCGTTCATCGCGCGTTCCTCTCTCGTGCTGTTGTCTTGATTGAGCATGATCCTTTTCGGAAAGCCAACCGGGAAACTTGCGTTAACGCGCTGCGCGCATGCCGATATCGGGTCGGTGGTTTGACGTATCTTGCGATCGGTGCCAGCGTTGCCGTCTCTCACAACGCAAAAAATCAACGGGGGGTCCGTCATGTCCGAATACAAGCAGCTCAGCCGTTCGGTGAAGGGCCTCACCGTTCTCGTCACCGGCGCCGCCAGCGGCATGGGCCGCGCCACCGCGCGGGTGTTTGCCGATGAAGGCGCCAATGTCGCGGTCACCGACCTGACCGAAGAAGGCACGCAGGCGGTGGCGAAGGAGATTTCGGCAAGCGGCGGCTCGGCGAAGGCCTGGACGCTCGACGTCAGCGATCGCGACGCCATCACCAAAGTCGTCAACGACGTCGCCGCGCATTTCGGCGGGCTCGACATCATCGTCAACAATGCCGGCATCTCGGTGCGGGTGCCGATCGACGATCCCGCTTACGAGGACGCCTGGGCCAAGGGCATCGCGGTGATGCTGACGGCGCATCCGCGCATCATCCGCGCGGCACTGCCATACCTGCGCAAGTCGCGCTCGCCGCGCATCGTCAACATCGCCTCGACCGAGGCGCTCGGCGCAACCGCGCTGCACAGCCCCTACTCCGCTGCCAAGGGCGGCGTCACCGGCCTGACGCGCTCGCTCGCCGTGGAACTGGGACGCGAAGGCATCACCGTGAACTGCATCTGCCCGGGTCCGATCCGCACCGCGATCACCGACCGCATCTCCGAGGAGCACAAGACGCTCTACGCCAAGCGCCGCACCGCGCTCGCCCGTTACGGCGATCCGGAAGAGGTCGCGCACATGACGCTGAGCCTGTGCCTGCCCGCGGCGTCGTTCCTGACCGGCGCCGTGATTCCGGTCGACGGCGGGTTGATGGCGCGGAATGCCTGATCCGCGCGCGGCCGCGAAGCGTTGACAGCGCGCGCGTGGTGAGTAGCCTTCCTGTCAAACGAAGCGGGAAAACCGCCCGCGACAGACGGGGAGATACGCCAATGACGGTCCTGATCCGGCAGCTTCACAAGCACTTCGTCGGCGAGGTCTCCGGCGTCGATCTGCGCAAGCCGCTGACGAAGCAGGAAGCGATCGACATCGAGGCCGGCATGGACAAATACGCCGTGCTCGTGTTCCACGGCCAGGACATCACCGACGAGCAGCAGATGGCATTCGCGCTGAACTTCGGCGAGCGCGAAGATGCGCGCGGCGGCACCGTGGCGAAGAAGGAGGACTATCGTCTCTCCGCGGGGCTCAACGACGTCTCCAATCTCGGCAAGGACGGCAGGCCGCTGCCGAAGGACCACCGCACCCACCTGTTCAACCTCGGCAACTGCCTGTGGCACTCCGACAGCTCGTTCCGGCCGATCCCGGCGAAATTCTCGCTGTTGTCGGCGCGCGTGGTGAACCCGAAGGGCGGCAACACCGAATTCGCCGACATGCGCGCCGCCTATGACGCGCTCGACGACGAGACCAAGGCCGAGCTCGAGGACATGATCTGCGAGCACTCGCTGATGTATTCGCGCGGCTCGCTCGGCTTCCTCGACTACACCGACGAGGAGAAGGCGATGTTCAAGCCGGTGCTGCAGCGCCTGGTGCGGACGCATCCGGTGCACGGCCGCAAGTCGCTTTATCTGTCGTCGCACGCCGGCGCCATCAGGGGCATGAGCATGCCGGAGGCGCGGCTGCTGCTGCGCGACCTCACCGAACACGCGACGCAGCCCGAGTTCGTCTATGTGCACAAATGGACGGTGCATGACCTCGTGATGTGGGACAACCGCCAGACCGTGCACCGCGTCCGCCGCTACGACCAGTCGCAGCCCCGTGACATGCGCCGCGCCACGGTCGCGGGCACCCAGCCGACGGTCGCGCAGGAAGCGGCGGAGTAGCTAGCGCCGCCATCGTAGCCCCACTCACCGCTGTCGTAGCCAACCCCACAGCCGTCGTCCCGGGCAAGCGAAGCGCGACCCGGGACCCATAACCACAGGGCGCCATTATTGTGCGGCGCTGTGGCCCCAGCTCGCTCCATCCGCGCGTCCTGTGGTTATGGGTCCCTGCTTTCGCAGGGACGACACTGTGGGCGGGGCGCTACGCGTGGCCCGCGTCGTTCGACAGCATGCCGGCCTCGATGCCGATCTTGCGCAAGGCGCGCGCGTATTTCTCGTCGACGTCGGTACCGAAGATCAGCTCCGGATCGGCGTCGCAATGCAGCCAGCCATTGTGCTGGATCTCGTTCTCGAGCTGGCCCGGCGCCCAGCCGGCATAGCCGAGCGCGAGGATCGCGTGCTTGGGGCCGGCGCCCTTGGCGATCGCCTTGAGAATATCGACGGTCGCGGTGAGCGAGATGCCGTCGTCGATGTTCAGCGTCGCATCCTGAATGTAGAAGTCGCTGGAATGCAGCACGAAGCCACGGCCGGTGTCGACCGGCCCGCCCTTCATCACCTTCATCATCTCGGCATTCTCGGGCAGCTGGATCTGGTCCGACTTCTCGATGATGTCGAGCTGCACGAGCAGCCCGGGGAAATCGATGCTGCCGGCCGGACGGTTGACGATGATGCCCATCGCGCCCTCGGAGGAATGCGCGCACATGTAGATCACGGAGCGTTCGAAGCGCGGGTCGTTCATGACAGGCATCGCGATCAGCATCTGGCCGTCGAGATAGCCGCCTTCGGCGGCATGGGCGCCGACGGCCGGGCTTCTGCCGGCGGTCTTGCGAGTCTTGCCTGTTTTGCCTTCAGGGCGCATCCGCAAAGGCCTTTCCTGCTGATTTGACATCCTGATATCGGGTGGCGGTTCTGTCAATCAACCATCGACCGCCGTGCGGCGATGCATCACAAGCAATTCAATGGTTTGCACCGAAAGTTGCAGGTAAAGACGTCTCATGATCGTCATAGTTCCCTTGCGTGCCGCATTTGGCGTTGCCGCCCTGTTTTCCGTCGCATGTATGGCAACGGAGGTGCGCGCCGACGACGCCTCGCCGTGGCAACAGGACACGCATTCGGCGGTGCGGCTGCTCGCCGGATCGCGCAGCGGCGCGGTGCTGCTTGGCGGCATTGCGTTCCAGTTGCAGGACGGCTGGAAGACCTATTGGCGGACGCCGGGCGATTCCGGCGTGCCGCCGCGGTTCGATTTCTCCAGGTCGGATAACGTCGAGGCGGTCACCGTGATGTGGCCGGCGCCGCGGCAATTCGACGACGGCGCCGGCGGCACCTCGCTCGGCTACAAGCACCAGGTGGTATTGCCGCTGCGCATCGTGGCGAAGAATCCCGACAAGCCGCTGGTGCTGCGCGCCGACATCAACTACGCGGTGTGCGAGAAGCTGTGCGTGCCGGTGGAGGCGAAGGCCGAGCTGGCGTTCGCAAGCGTCGCATCGACCGAGGACGCCGTGCTGTCGGAGGCGCTCAACGCGGTGCCGAAGCCCGCCAATATCGGCGACCCCATCCCGTTTTCGATCCGCGACGTCAAGCGCGACGGCAAGAACCACGTGCTGGTCGATGTCAGCGCGCCCGAGAGTAGGGACCTCAGCCTGTTCGTCGAGGGGCCGACGCCCGACTGGGCGCTGCCGGTGCCCAAGCTCGTCGAACACGCGCCGCCGGGCGTGAAGCGCTTCTCTTTCGAGCTCGACGGCCTGCCGCCCGGCGCCAAGGCCGACGGCGCCGCGCTGAAGCTGACGCTGGTCGGCGGCGACAAAAGCTACGAATTCAATATCAATTTGAATTGAGCCGTAGGGTCATTCCGGGGCGATGCAGCGCATCGAACCCGGAATCTCGAGCTCCCCCGGTGCGCAATTGCGCACCTGAGGTTCAGTGCTTCGCACTGCCCCGGGACGACCCCGAAGGGGTGCGTCACCCAACCCAATCTTAACGTTTCGTTGATAGATCGGGGCCATTGCCGCCTCGCGGCGCTTTAGGAATTTTTCCGCCTTGGCTGTGATGGAGACACAATCCGCAACCTCTGCGCCATTGGGCCGGGCCGCACGCCTGCGAGGGCTCGCCGCGCGCGCGCTCGGCGGCACCAATGAGGCGTCGGTCACCAAGCGCCTCGCCGGCATGATCTTCGCCATCCGCGTCATCAGCGCCGCCATCGCCTATCTCGCGCAGATCCTGCTGGCGCGCTGGATGAGCGGCTCGGACTACGGCATCTATGTCTATGTCTGGACCTGGGTGCTGCTGCTCGGCAGCACGATGGATTTCGGCATCGCGCCCTCCGCGCAGAAGATCATTCCGGAATACCGCGCGCGCGGCGACCTTGCGGCGCTGCGCGGCTTCCTTTCCGGCGGCCGCTGGGTGGTGCTTGCGACGTCCAGCATGGTCGCGCTGCTGCTCGCCGGCGTGATCCACCTCGCCTCGCCCTGGATCGATCCCAACGCAATCGTGCCGCTCTATATCGGCTGCCTGACCTTGCCGCCCTTCGTCGTCGCCAACACCCAGGACGGCATCTCGCGCGCGCATGACTGGATGCAGCTCGGCCTGATGCCGCAGTTCATCGTGCGGCAGGGGCTGATCATCGCGCTGACCGCCGGCGCGCTGGCGCTCGGCCTCAATCTCGGCGCCACCGCGGCAATGATCGCGAGCGCCGCCGCGGTGTACATCGCGGCGATCGGCCAGATGGTCGTGCTCAACCGCCGCCTCACCGCCCACCTCGGGCGGGGCGAGAAGAGCTACGACGTCAAAGACTGGTTCGCGATCTCGCTGCCGATCATGCTGGTCGAGAGCTTCTATCTCCTGCTCGGCTACACCGACGTGCTTATGCTGCAGCAATTCCGCTCGTCCGAGGAGGTCGGCATCTATTTCGCCGTGGTGAAGACGTTGGCACTGGTGTCGTTCGTGCACTACGCGATGGCGGCGACCACGGCGCACCGCTTCGCCGAATACAACGCGCTCGGCGACAAGGACCGGCTGTCGGCCTATGTCGCGCACGCCATCAGCTGGACGTTCTGGCCCTCGCTGCTCGCGACCGTCGCCCTACTGGCGTTCGGCAAGCCGCTGCTGTGGCTGTTCGGCCCGAAATTCGTCGACGGCTACAGCATCATGTTCGTCGCCGCGATCGGCCTCGTGGTCCGCTCGGCGATCGGCCCGGTGGAGCGGCTGTTGAACATGCTCGGCCACCAGAGCATCTGCGCAATAGCCTATGCGGTGTCGTTCCTGATGAATGTCGGGCTCTGCATCGCCCTCGTCCCCCGCTACGGCGGCATGGGCGCCGCCGCGTCGACCTCGCTGTCGCTGACCTTCGAGACGATCCTCTTGTTCTATGTGGTGCGCTCGCGCCTCGGGCTGCACGTATTGGCGTTCGGCAAGCGGCGACCGGCGCCATAGCATTCCGCCGGACGCGGCCTAATGCGATGGCATGACCGCCGCCGGACTGGAAAACCTGCCTGACCGCGTTCAACCTTGCGCCTGTCAGGCGCGCCTGACGTCCGCCTGCTGCCAATCGTGGCCGGCAACCATACGGCGGAAGAACCACAGCACGGCCGGGCAAGCCAGCAGCGCGGCGGCGCCGAAGTCGAGCGCCGCGCTGGCGGAGCCGACCGAGGTGGAGAGCTTTCCTCCGATCGCAGGTCCCGCCAGCATGCCGGCGTAGAAGACAGTGTAGAATATTCCCATTCCGATCGGCCGCGTCTTCTGCTCGAGCACACGCGCAGGCAGGCTCATGATCGGACCGGCAGGCAGGCCGCAGAGGATTCCAAGAGCGATGACGACAGGAAGCACCGTGCCGCTGCGCGACAGGAGCAATGTCAGGAGCGCGAAGGCGATGCAGCCCGTGACCAGGATGATCTCGCCGCGCCTGGTCCGATCGGCGAGGAAGCCGCCCAACGGCACCGAAAGGGCGGCGAGCCAGAGCACGATACTGATGGTTGATCCGGCCGCGGCGCCGGACCAGCCTTGCTCGACGAGCATCGACGGACCGAAACTGAAGATCATCGCAAAACCGATGTTGTAGAGACACCAGATCAGGCCGGCGGCAATCACGGCGCAAATCGTGTCGGCGGTCAGGCTGCTGTGCTCGCCTTCAACCGCGACGGCCGCATCCGGCGCGCGATAAACCAAAGCGATGACGCCGAGGCCGATCAGGATCACCCCGGCGACGGCAAGATTGACGGCATGGAGTCCGAGCGTGGCTCCGATTGCCGGCAACAGCATGAGAGCGACGGCGATGCCGGCCGGCCATGAGTTGATGAAAATGGCCATCGCGGTGGCGATTTCCCGGCCGGCAAACCAGTCTGCGACCATCTTGGTCATCAGAACGTTCAGGAGGACGCCGCCGATGCCGGCAGTCAGTCGGCCCGCGATCTGCACGCTCCACGACGTTGACGTGGTCATCAGCAGTTCGCCCGCCAGCATCATCAGGAGACCGGCAAGGACCACCACCTTGTCGCCATAGCGACGGCCGATCGCGCCGCCAGGCAAGGCAAGCAAGGCGCCCGGCGCAAAGTAGAGCCCGATCAGAACGCCGATATCGGCGAGGCTCGCGCCCAGACCCTGGCTGAGCTGCGGCGCGATGGCCGCGACGCTCTGAAACTGAAAGGCGATGGTGGCGCGAGCGACGAACAGAGCAGCAAGGATGGTCCAGCGGCTTCGCATTTGGATTTTCTCCGATGCCCTGAACTATGCCGTCGGCTTGATGTTCTGGTTCAGGCGGAAGAAATTCGTCGGATCGTATTTGTTCTTGAGCGCGACGAGACGTGCGTAATTTTCGCCATAGGCGTCGCGTACTCGGTCTTCGCCCTCATCGCCCAGGTTGTTGGCATAGACGCCGCCGGTCGAATAGGGCCTGACGGCACTCCACAGCTCGCGGGCCCAACGCATGTTCGCCTCGTCACCGGCCGGATCATCCCAGATCGCCACGGGAAAGCAGTCGAACGACGCATCGCGGTTTGCGTAGGGCGAGCTCGATACCGGAACCCGTGCAATTGCGCCGCCGACATGCTGGAGGACCAGCAAGGACGAGGTGTTGGGGGCTCTCGCATAGGCGTCGAGCAGCGCGTCGATCGCGCCCGCACTGATCTCGCGCAGGAACTGCGCCTTCCAGTAATAGCGGCGTCCCCGCGGAAACAGGGCATCGCCACCCGACTGAATCTCGAGATAGGGGACGGTTGCGAGGCGCGTCTCGACGGGCGAGCCGAACTTGACGATCGGCGAAAGCGCGCGCTCACCGTCATGATGCGAGCCGACATAGCAACCGGAGATGTTGAAGAACCGGTCGCCCGACGGCAGCGTCACAAGAGCCGCATCGACGTTGACCTCGTCGGCAGCGTTTCGGGCGAATGCATCGTAGAACTGCATGGCCTCACGCGCCTGATCGTAGGGATAAAGCGTTGACGCGACGGGCAACGACGTGCCGATCGGATGCAACTGGTATTCGAACGCGGTCACGATGCCGAAATTGCCGCCGCCGCCTCTCAAGCCCCAGAGCAGGTCGGGGTGTTCGGTCGCGCTGGCCCTCAAGACCTGTCCCTCGGCTGTCACCACCTCGGCGGCAATCAGGTTGTCGCAGGTCAACCCGTATTTTCGCCCGAGCTTGCCGAAGCCGCCGCCAAGCGTCAGCCCGGCGATGCCGGTGTCGCTGTTGACCCCCATCGTGGTCGCGAGGCCGTGCGCCTGCGTGGCCCGATCGAATTCGCCGAGATCGAGGCCGGCCTCCGCGCGCGCGGTGCGCCGGACCGGATCAACATCGATGCGTTTCATCCGCGACAGGTCGATGACCATGCCGCCGTCACAGACCGAGAGGCCGGCGACATTGTGGCCTCCGCTGCGAACGGCCACCGGGAACGTGCGGGACCGCGCGAACGTCACCGCCTCGACCACGTCCCGGGTATCCGTGCAGTAGGCGATCATGGCCGGCCGCCTGTCGACGGCGCCGTTCCAGACCCTGCGCGCCTCGTCGTAACCGGCGCTCCCGGCGAGGACCACCTGGCCCTTGAGCCGTAGCTGGGAGGTGGGCCGAAGCTCGGAATGCGATTTGCCCATCACCTCGTCATATGGCTGCCGCTGCTCCATCCGATTTGCTCCTCGCCACGAATGCCCATGCCATCATCTCACGGCGTGCCAAATCGTCCTGAATCCGATCGGAAAAAGTTGCGAAAATTTGCCGAAAGGGATGGCTCCAGGCGATGGCGGCGACGCCGACATGCGCACGGCCTGCGATGTCGTCCACCCTGGCTCGCGGCCTCAAAACAAAAGCCGGCCCTGATCCAATCAGGGCCGGCTTGTTCTGAGGCCGCCAAATCGCGCCGGAAAATTACTCCGCGGTCCAGCCGCCGTCGATCGAGTAGTTGGAGCCGGTGATCTGCGCGGCGTCGTCGCTGCACAGGAACAGCGCAAGCGCTGCAACTTGATCCGAAGTCACGAACTCCTTGGTCGGCTGCGCGGCGAGCAGCACGTCCTTGATGACCTGCTCCTTGGTCATGTTGCGCGCCTTCATGGTCTCCGGAATCTGGTGCTCAACCAGCGGGGTCCAGACATAACCCGGGCTGATGCAGTTGCAGGTGATCTTGTGCTGCGCGAGCTCCAGCGCCACCGTCTTGGTGAGGCCGGCAATGCCGTGCTTGGCCGAGACATAGGCCGACTTGAAGGGCGAAGCGACCAGCGAGTGCGCCGAGGCGGTGTTGATGATGCGGCCCCAGCCGCGCTTCTTCATGCCGGGCACCGCGGCGCGGATGCCGTAGAATGCCGACGACAGATTGATCGCGATGATCGCTTCCCACTTCTCCGGCGGGAATTCCTCGATCGGCGCAACGAACTGGATGCCGGCATTGTTGACCAGGATATCGACCGAACCGAAGGTCTTCTCACCGAGCGCGATCATGTCGGCGATCTCGGCCGGCTTGGTCATGTCGGCCGGCGAATGCACGGCCTTGACCTTGAAGTCGGTCTCGATGCCCGAACGCTCCTTCTCGATATCGGCCGGAACGCCCATGCCGTTGAGAACGATATTGGCGCCGGCTCCCGCGAAGGCGCGCGCGATCGCCAATCCGATGCCGCTGGTCGAGCCGGTCACAACGGCGGTCTTGCCTGTCAACGTACCCATTATCGGTCGCTCCTATTTGCTTGCGGGGGGTGTGGGTTCATCCCCCGTGAGATCGTAAGTCACCATGGTTTCCCCGGACTGCGGCCGTTCTAGCCATTCTTTGTGACGCATCGACAAATGCACGTCGCGGACGCCCGCGCCCCAGTGCTCGACCATCGCAACATGGGAGAAGTCGTAGTCCTTCGACGAGCTCTCGTAGTTCTTGCTCTTGTAGATCAGGTGAACCACCGTGACGGTGTTCTCCTTGGACGCCTTGCGCAGCAGCTCGACCGACGGATCGTTCTTCAGGTAATCGGGCAGCTTGCCGATCAGGTCGCGCACCGCCATGCGGGCGTTGTGGATCTGCCTGTTCTTGTCGGTGTTCATCCGCGTCCGGCTGGAATAGCGGATGTCCTTCTCGCGCTCGGCGGCCTCCAGCAGCGTCTCCGGCAACGGCCCGCGCGCGCTGAACAGATCGACCTGGAAGATCAGGAGATCGCGGCTGGTCTCCTCGTCGAGCACGAAGTCGAGCGGGGTGTTGGAGGCGATGCCGCCGTCCCAGTAATGCTCGCCCTCGATCACGACGGACGGAAAGCCCGGCGGCAGCGCGCCCGAGGCCATGATGTGCTCGGGGCCGATCTTCTTGCCGAGCTTCCTGAACTCGTAATTGTCGAAATAGCGGAAATTGCCCGAGGTGACGCTGACCGCGCCGACCGACAGGCGCGTCTTCAGGTCGTTGATGCGGTCGAAATCAACCAGGCGCTCCAGCGTCTTCTTCAGCGGCGCGGTGTCGTAATAGCTCAGCGATTGCGAGCTGCCGGGCGGCCACAGCGGCGCCGGCGGAATCCGCGGCGTGAAGAAGCCGGGCACGCCGAAGGTCGCGATGATGGCGGCGCTGGTCTCGTTGAACAGCGAGCGGGCGCGTTCATGCTTCGAGACCGGATTCCACGGCACCGGCGCCGACACCATCTCCCAGAATTCCTTCAGCCGCGGCACGCGCTCGGCCGGCTCGTTGCCGGCGATGATCGCGGCGTTGATGGCGCCGATCGAGATGCCGGCGATCCATTCCGGCTCGAAGCCTGCGTGACAGAGCGCCTGAAAGGCGCCGGCCTGATAGGAGCCGAGCGCGCCGCCGCCCTGAAGAACCAGCACGCGCTGCGCTTGCGCCGGCGTCGAGGCAGGCGCGGTGTCGGAAGTATCCATTCGTAACCGTTGGGGCTGCAAACAACGAGAACGGCGCACCGTGGCGGCTGTTCGCCGCGGCGTCAATCAACGAGATGCGGAGGGCAGATCACGCGGAATTTATCGAGATCAGGTTGCCGCCAAAATGAGCGTCCAGAACACCTTGTACTTGGTGTTGGGTGCATAGACCGCCGCGATGCCCATTTTTGTGACACCGCCCTTCAGCATATTGGCCTTGTGCGGCGGTGAATCGCGCCAGCCCGAAAAGGCTTCCGCAAGCGTGTGATAGCCGGCCGAGATGTTCTCGACCGCCACCGTCGCAGGATAGCCCCCGGCCTGCAGCCGCTTGCCAAGGGGGGCCTTCACGTCATGGTCCATCTTGTTGCGGGCGGCCATCGCCTGCGATTGCTGCTCAGCGAGCTTGGTCAGGTCCGGATCCACCACGACGGTGCCAAGACCATTGTTCTGGCGGTACTGCGAGAACATGATCGCGGCGGCCTGGCTATCCAGCACCGCGCCGGGCTGTGCCATGTTGAGATACATGGCCGGTTCTTCCGGGAGTTTGGTGTCGGCGGCGCAGCCGGCAAGCACCAGAAGCCCGAACAGGGCGACCGTCGTCCGTTTCACTTTTGAGAACCCCCAAGGTTGGCCCGCCGTTGTTGCATACCAACCGTGGCTGAATGGTGAACAGGGGCTAACTTTTGGCCACACAAAACGCCGTCATTCCGGGGCGATGCGGTAGCATCGAACCCGGAATCTCGAGATTCCGGGTTCGGTCCTGCGGACCGTCCCGGAATGACAGGTGAGATTGTTGGCCTGGTAGCCCGGATGAAGCGAAGCGTAATCCGGGACAGCCCATCCGCGGAACGAAGCCCCGGATTTCGCTGCGCTTCATCCGGGCTACGGGTACTTCGCGCGGGGCTACGGCCCTACTCCTGGGCGGCAAAGATCCGGTAGCGGCGGGGCTGCAGGGAGACGATTTCGCCGGCCTGGAGCTCGCGGTCGCGGGGGGCGTCGATCTCGATCACGGTCTTGCCCTCGCTCCCCGACAGGGCCACCTCGGCGCGCTGGATCGGACCGAATGAACGGACATGCCGGATGGCGCCTTCCAGGGCGCCGGTTCCGGCCGGGCCGACCGCCATGTCGTGGCGGCGGACGAACAGTTTTGCCGCGCCCGATGCCGCGCCGAGCGCCGGAATGTTCAGGGGACGGCCGTCCAGCCGCACCGCATCGCCGGCGACGTCGACCGGCAGCACGATGGATTCGCCGATGAAGCCGTGCACGAAGGCGGTCGCCGGATTGTCATAGACCTCGCCGGGCGAGCCGATCTGCTCGATCTTGCCCTTGTCCATCACCACGACGCGGTTGGCGACTTCGAGCGCTTCTTCCTGGTCATGGGTGACGAAGATCGAGGTGACGTGGATCTCGTTGTGCAGCGAGCGCAGCCATTGCCTGAGCTCCTTGCGCACCTTGGCATCGAGCGCGCCGAACGGCTCGTCGAGCAAGAGGATCCGCGGCTCGATCGCGAGCGCGCGCGCCAGCGCGATGCGCTGGCGCTGGCCGCCGGACAATTGGCTGGGATAGCGGTTGGCCAGCCAATCGAGCTGCACCAGGTCGAGCAACTCCTTGACGCGGGCGCGGATCGTCGCTTCGTCCTTGCGGATCGCGCGCGGCTGCACGCGCAGGCCGAAGGCGACGTTCTCGAACACCGTCATGTGGCGGAACAGCGCGTAGTGCTGGAACACAAAGCCGACCTGGCGCTCGCTGGCGCCGCGCGAGAGCGCATTCTCGCCGTCGATCGCGACCTCGCCCGAGTCAGGCCAGTCCAGGCCCGCGATGATGCGCAGCAGCGTCGTCTTGCCGGAACCCGATGGACCGAGCAGGGCCAGCAACTCGCCGTCGGCGACCTTGAGATCGACATTGTCGAGCGCGGCGAAGCTGCCGAACGTCTTTACGATATTCTTGACTTCAATCGCCATCGGGCACCTCTGCCTCGTCGAGCCGCCGCTCGAGAACGGTTTTCGCCACCAGGGTGATCAGCGCCAGCATCGCGAGCAGCGACGCGATCGCGAACGAGGCGACGAACTGGTACTCGTTGTAGAGAATTTCGACCAAGAGCGGCATCGTGTTGGTCTCGCCGCGGATGTGGCCGGAGACGACCGACACCGCGCCGAACTCGCCCATCGCGCGCGCGTTGCAAAGCAGGACGCCGTACAGCAGGCCCCATTTAATGTTGGGCAGCGTGACGCGGAAGAAGGTCTGCAGGCCGGAGGCGCCAAGCGAGATCGCCGCCTCCTCTTCCTGGGTGCCCTGCTCCTGCATCAGCGGGATCAGCGCGCGCGCCACGAACGGGAAAGTGACGAAGATCGTCGCCAGCGCGATGCCGGGCACCGCGAACAGGATGTGGACGTTATGCGCCTGCAGCCACGGCCCGAAATAGCCCTGCGCACCGAACAGCAGCACGAAGACCAGGCCCGAAATCACCGGCGAGACCGAGAACGGCAGGTCGATCAGCGTGATCAGGAAGGTCTTGCCGGTGAACTCGAACTTCGAGATCGCCCAGGCCGCGATCACGCCGAACACGAGGTTGAGCGTGACCGAGATCGCGGCGATCAAGAGCGTCAGCTTGATGGCGGCGAGCGCCTCGGGCTCCGCCAGCGCCGCAAGATACGCGCCGATCCCCTTCGAGAAGGCCGATGCAAACACCACGACCAGCGGCAGGACGACGAAGATGCTGAGGAAAGCGATCGCCAGCGCGATGATGATGAAGCGGACCGGGCCGGGCTCGGTGCGCAAATTGCGCTGCGCCGTCCCCGGCTCCGCGCGCGCGATCTCGAGCCGCGGCCCCGGCGCCGCCACGCTGACATCGGTCGCGGGTGCGTAGGTCCGCAGTTGCGTGGTCGAGGTCACCAATCCCGTCTGCATCGACATCTTGAGCCTCAATGCACGGGGATGCGGGCTTGCGCCCAGCGCTGCAGCCGGTTGATCAGGAAGATGATCAGGAACGAGGCCACCAGCATCACGACCGCGATCGCGGTGGCATCGGCATAGCGGAATTCGGACAGCCGGATCACGATCAACAGCGGCGCGATCTCGGAGACATTGGGCAGATTGCCCGCGATGAAGATCACCGAGCCGTATTCACCGATGGCGCGGGCGAAGGCCAGCGCGAAGCCGGTGAGCAGCGCCGGGATCAGGCTCGGCAGGATGACGCGAAACACGGTGTGCCAGCGATTGGCGCCCAGGCTCGCCGCCGCCTCCTCGATCTCGGGATCGAGATCGATCAGCACCGGCTGCACCGTGCGCACCACGAACGGAATGCCGATGAAGATCATCGCGATGAAGATCCCGAGCGGCGTGAACGCGACCTTGATGCCGAGCTCGGCGAGCGGCGCGCCGAGCCAGCCCTTCTGAGCGAACAGCTGCGTCAGCGCGACGCCGGCGACCGCCGTCGGCAAGGCAAAGGGAATATCGACGATGGCGTCGAACAGCCGCCGGCCCGGAAAGCGGTAGCGCACCAGCGCCCAGACGATGATGGTGCCCATCACCAGGTTGACGCAGGCGGCCGCAAACGAAAGCCCAAACGAAATCTTCAGGGCATTCAGGGTGCGGCGGCTGGTGATGATGCCCCAGAACTGGTCGAGGCTGAGCTCGAACGTCTTGAGGAACAGCGCGGCCAGCGGAATCAGGATGATAACGGAGAGCCATGTCAGGGTCAGTCCCATGGTGAGACCGAACCCCGGCAGGGTACTGCGCCGTGCAACCGCTGTGCTCACATATCCCCCTGATAATCCGATCAGTTCTTGTAAATCTGATCGAAGATGCCGCCCTCGGCGAAGTGCTCCTTCTGCGCCTTGGTCCAACCACCAAAAACGTCGTCGATGGTGAAAAGTTCAACCTTGGCGAAGGATTTTTCGTACTCCTTGGCGATCTCGGGATCGCGCGGCCGGTAGGAGTTGCGCGCGGCGATCTCCTGACCTTCCTTGGTGTACCAGTACTTCAGATAGGCTTCGGCGACCGCCCGGGTGCCCTTCTTGTCGGTCACCTTGTCGACGACGGCGACCGGCGGCTCGGCGAGGATCGACTGCGCCGGGGCCACGATCTCGAACTTGTCCGCGCCGAATTCGCGCAGCGCCAGAAAGGCTTCGTTCTCCCACGCCAGCAGCACGTCGCCGACGCCGCGTTCGACGAAGGTCACGGTCGAGCCGCGCGCGCCGGTGTCGAGCACCGGCACGTTCTGATAGAGGTCGGCGACGAATTTCTTCGCCTTGTCGGCCGAGCCGAACTTCTTCTGCGCATAGCCCCAGGCGGCGAGATAATTCCAGCGCGCGCCGCCCGAGGTCTTCGGGTTCGGCGTGATGACGCTGACGCCGGGTTTGATCAAATCGTCCCAATCCTTGATGCCCTTGGGATTGCCCTTGCGCACCAGGAACACGATGGTCGAGGTGTAGGGCGAGGCATTGAGCGGCAGCCGCTTCTGCCAGTCGGCGGCGATCAGGCCCTTGCCCGCGATCGCATCGATGTCATAGGCAAGCGCCAGCGTGACGACATCGGCCTGCAATCCGTCGATCACCGAGCGCGCCTGCGAACCCGAGCCGCCATGCGACTGCTTGATCTCGACGCTCTTGCCGGTTTCCTTCTGATAGGCCGCGGCGAACGCCTTGTTGAAATCGACATAGAGCTCGCGCGTCGGATCGTAGGACACGTTCAGCAGCGAATAGTCGGCCGCAAAGGCCGAGCTCGCCCACAACAGTCCCGCGACCAGCGGCAGGATACGACGGATCATTTCTGTCTCCATTCAACCTGAGAAATGTCAGGGAACACGCAAGACATAACTCACGGCGAAGTGGTCTTAAGTCAACAAAACCGGTTTTCTTTGTTTTCGGCGGCGCAGCGCGCTTGTGCTACGAAGTCGCCGCACTGCGAAGGCTTTGTCGCGTCGCCAAATCGCGACGAACCGTCATCGCGATCGAGCGCCCTGCTCCATGCCCTATGACATCTTCATTGTATGGATGCCGCATTCCGTCTTGGCCCGGCCGCGCCAGCGGCCGTCGCGCGCATCCTCGCCGGCAGCGGACCGGCTGCTGCAAGGCATACACCCGACCGACTGATATCCCGATGCGACAAGTGGATGCGGCGGCAGCTTGCCGAGCGTGTAGATCGCCTCGATCTCCTCGCGGGAGACATTGGCGAACGGATTGAATTTCAGCCTGACGCCGTCATCCTCGACAACCGGGATGTCGGCGCGGGCACCGCCTTGGAAACGCTTGCGGCCGTTGATCCAGCCGGCGAACGGCTTCAGCGCGCGCGCCAGCGGCTCGACCTTGCGGATGCGGCAGCAGGCGTCGGGATCGGTGAACCACAGCTCGCGGTCCGGATCCTGGCGCGACAGCGCTTCCTCATCGGGCTTGATCGAACGCACATCAGTGAGGCCGAGCGCGGCTATCAAAGTGTCACGATAGGCCAGCGTCTCCTCGAACAGCCAGCCGGTATCGAGAAACACCACCGGGATCGCCGGATCGACGTCCGCCATCACCTTGAGCAGCGCGGCGGACTCGGTGCCGAACGACGACACCAGCGCCACCTTCTCGCGGCCGAGCGTCCTGACCGCGGCCGCGATCACCTCGGCGGGTGACGCCGTGCGCAGCGCGCGATCGAGCGCATCGGCCGCGGGCAATGCGGCCGGCGCCACTGCGAGCTCTGGTGCAAGCGTGCTCACTGGCCGGCGCTCTCCGAGTGACGCAGCTGCATGCGGCGGTTGAGTGCGGTGACGCGGCCGTCGCCGGTCGGCTGGTAGAACACCGAATAGCGCTTCATGGTCGCGGCGAACGCGTCGGCATCGGCATCCTTCTTCACCTCGAAGGCGTCGAAGCCGGCGCGCGTCATGAACACGAACTGGTCGCGCAGGATCTGGCCGGTGGCGCGCAGCTCGCCGTCATAGCCGTAACGCTCGCGCAGCAGACGGGCCTGGCTGTAGGCGCGGCCGTCGCGGAAGGTCGGAAACACCAGCGCGACCGAGGCCAGCCGGTCGAGATGCGGCACGAGATCGTCGAGGTTGCGGTTGTTCGGCCAGATCACCCCTAGCTTGCCGGGACGGCGCAGCAGCGCCTCCGGATCGGCGAGAAAGCGCTCGGCGCTCACCAGCACCGCACCGTCGCCCGGCAGCTCGGCGCCGTCGGCGACATGCACGAACAGATCGGTGGTGATTCTTCCCTGCTTAACGAGTGGCATAGACCCGCTCCCTGATAGGCTCGACGCCCAGACGCTTCACCGTATCGACGAACAACTCCTCGGGACGGTCGCGCAGCGCGAGATAGGCTTCGACAATGTCTTCGATCACGTCGGCGACTTCCGCATAGGGAACGGCCGGGCCGATCAGCGTGCCCAACTGCGCGTTCTCGTCGGCGCGGCCGCCGATCGTGATCTGGTAGAACTCCTCACCGTTCTTCTCGACGCCGAGAATGCCGATGTGGCCGACATGGTGATGGCCGCAGGCATTGATGCAGCCGGAGATGTTGATGTGCAGCCGCCCGATCAGGTCGGCGGTGTCGTGGTTGGCGAAACGGCGCGTCAGCTCCTGCGCGATCGGGATCGAGCGTGCGTTGGCCAGCGAGCAGTAATCCAGCCCGGGGCAGGCGATGATGTCGGTGACGAGGTTGACGTTCGGCGTCGCGAGGCCGAGGCGATCGAGCGCCTTGAACAGTTGCGGCAGGTCGCGCTTGGCGACGTGCGGCAGCGCCAGGTTCTGCTCGTGGCCGACGCGGATCTCGCCGAACGAATATTTGTCGGCGAGGTCGGCGACTGCGTCCATCTGCTCCGCGGTGGCATCGCCCGGAGGGCCACCGACCGGCTTCAGCGACAGCGTCACGATCGAGTAGCCCTGCACTTTGTGCGCCGACACCGAGTTCTTGCGCCAGCGCTCGAACAGCTTGTCATGCGCGGCCTGCTTCAGCTCGTCCGGCATGTGCGGCAGCTTCTCGTAAGGCGGATAGGAGAAGCGCGAGCGGACCTCCTCGATGGCGGTGTGATCGAGCGTCAGCCCGACATCGCCCATCGCCTTCCACTCCTCCTCGACTTCCCTGGCGAACTTCTCGATGCCGAGCTCGTGCACCAGGATCTTGATGCGCGCCTTGTAGATGTTGTCGCGGCGGCCGTACTGGTTGTAGACGCGCAGGATCGCCTCGATATAGCTCAGGATGTCGCGGCCCGGGACGAACGGCTTGATGGTCTTGGCGATGAACGGCGTGCGGCCGAGGCCGCCGCCGACCAGCACCTCGAAACCGGTCTCGCCGTCGGCGTTCTTGTGCAGCCGCAAGCCGATGTCGTGGATCTTGATCGCGGCGCGGTCGTGCTCGGCGGCGGTGATCGCGATCTTGAACTTGCGCGGCAGGAACGAGAATTCCGGATGCAGTGTGGTGTGCTGGCGGATCAGCTCCGACCAGATGCGCGGATCCTCGATCTCGCCCGGCGCGACGCCGGCCCACTGGTCCGAGGTGACGTTGCGCATGTTGTTGCCGGAGGTCTGCATCGCATGGATGCCGACTTCCGCAAGATCGGCCAGCGCGTCGGGCAGCTCGGCGAGCTTAATCCAGTTGAACTGGATGTTCTGCCGCGTGGTGAAGTGGCCGTAGCCGCGATCGTAGCGGCGCGCCACATGGGCGAGCCGGCGCAGCTGCTTCGACGACAGCGTGCCGTAGGGGATCGCGACGCGGAACATGTAGGCGTGCAGCTGCAAATACACGCCGTTCTGCAAGCGCAGGATCTTGAATTCGTCCTCGGTGAGCTCGCCGGAAAGGCGGCGCTTCACCTGGTCGCGGAATTCCGAAACACGCTCGTTGATCAGCGTGCGGTCGAGTTCGTCATATGCATACATGATGGATGAGCCTTACGCCGGCACCTGAAGATCGATCGTGACGCCCTTGGCGCGGATGTGTTCGCGAAGATTGCCCGGCTTGAGCTTGCCGCCGTCCTTGAGCTCGACCGGCGCGATGTAGGGGCCGACCGCGCCGACATCGTCGGCGGTGGCTTCGGCCAGCAATGCGCGCGCATCGTCGGAGGTGCTGACGACAGCGGAATCGGACAGTTCGGTGGACCAGCCTTGCTTGGCGGTTCGGTACACCACGGCACCATCCCAGGTGCGGTTGGCGGTCACCACCGAGGGGCCCGTGATCCTGATTTTCTTCTGTTCAAGCGGAGAGGTCATTCGGCAGCTTTCAGCAGTTCGGAGAACATCTGGTTGGAGAAGAGTTGGGTGACGTTGGACCGGCTCCACGGCGCGGAATGCGCGACCACGTCGCCGATGATGAGAATGGCGGGACCGCCATCGACCTGTTTGACGAGTTCGGGCAGCCGCGCCAGCGTGCCGACCGCGGCCTTGGCATCCGGCCGGGTCACGCGCGCGAACACGCCGACCGGCGTCTCCGGCGAGCGGCCCGCGGCAAGCATGCCTTCGCGGATCGAAGGCGCCGCGGTCATGCCCATATAGACGACGACGGTCATCTTCTTGTCTGTCAGCACCGACCAGTCGACGACCTCGGCATCGCGCGCCTTGTGCGCGGTGAGGAAGGTGATGCGCAGTGCCTCGTGCCTGAAGGTCAACGGCACTTCGAATTGCGCGGCGGCGCCCAGACCGGCGGAGACGCCCGGAATGATGGAGTAAGCGACGCCGGCGTCGCGCAGCGCCTCGATCTCCTCGCCGCCGCGGCCAAAGATAAAGGGATCGCCGCCCTTCAGCCGTACCGCGCGCTGGCCCGACTGCGCGGCCTCGATCATCAATGCATTGATGGCGTCCTGGCCGATGCCGGGCTTGCCGACACGGCGGCCGACCGGGATCCGCGTGGCATCGCGCCGGATGCGGTCGAGAATTTCGGACGACACCAATTCGTCGTAGAACACGACGTCGGCATCCTGCAGCGCGCGCAACGCTTTCACCGTGAGCAGATCCGGATCGCCGGGACCGGCGCCGACCAGCGTCACGTGACCGATGGCTTTGCCTTCCGCGCTCGCGCCGGCGAATGCGGCGGGATCGGTGATCGCGTTCAGCGCCTGCTCGGCCTCGTCCTTGCGGCCGGCCAGCACCAGCGCGCCGATCGGGCCGTCGACGACACGCTCCCAGAAGCGGCGGCGCAGCGGAAACTCTTCGATGCGAGCGTGGATCGATTTGCGGACGCCGCCGATGAAGCCGGCGAGATCGCCGATCCGCGCCGGCAGCACCGCCTCGATCTTCTCGCGGATGCGGCGCGCCACCACCGGCGACGTGCCGCCGGTGCCGACCGCGACCACGACATCGCCGCGATCGACGATCGCCGGCATGATGAAGGTGGAGTGCACGAGGTCGTCCATCACGTTGACCGGCAGGCCGATCGCTTTGGCGCGCACCGACATCGCAACACCGATCTCGCCGGCGCCGGCACAGAGGACGGCGATGACACCGGAGAGATCGGCGGCGAGCGGATCGCCTTCGGCGCGCTCGATCCGCGCGGCGTCCTCCGCCGTGAGACCGGCAATGTCATGATCGCCGTCCGTCGCGTACCAGCGCACTACGGCGCCGGCGGCTGCGAGCAGCCGCAACTTGGCGCGCACGAGCTCGCCCGCTCCAACGAGCAGCACCTTGCCGCTTTGCAGATCCAGAAACACCGGCAGATATCGCATCAGACACTCGCTTCCCCAATTTGGGGGTTGACTGAAATTATTTTCTATTTATCTCTCGATCAAGCCCAGCAAAGAGAAAATTATTTCTTCTCTATTGCAGCGCAACTTTAGAATTTTCAACTCCACAGGCCAAGGCCAAGAGATGCATCTTCTCGACAACGAATCCGTCGCCGCCAAGACGCGGTCCGCAGCCCTTAGCAATGCATCTTCCGTGCCGGGGATTCCCGCCAATCAGGCCCCACCGTCGATGGATCATCTCGACGAGCTGGAGGCGCAGAGCATCTACATTTTGCGCGAGGCGTTCGCCCGGCTGAAGAAGCTCGCGCTGCTGTGGTCGCTCGGCAAGGATTCCAACGTGATGATCTGGCTGGCGCGCAAGGCGTTCTTCGGCCGCGTCCCGTTCCCGGCATTGCATGTCGACACCGGCAAGAAATTTCCGGAGATGTACGCGTTCCGCGACCGCTTCGGCAAGGAATGGGACCTCGACCTGCGCGTCGAACCCTGCCCGCCGATCGACAGCGTCGACCCGACCCTGCCGCCGGCCGCGCGCTCCGCCGCGCGCAAGACCGAGGGACTGAAGCTCGCACTCAACAAATTCGGCTTTGACGGACTGATCGCCGGCATCCGCCGCGACGAGGAGGCGACGCGCGCCAAGGAGCGCGTGTTCTCGCCGCGCGGCCTCGAAGGCGAATGGGACGTCCGCGACCAGCCGCCGGAGTTCTGGGACCAGTTCAACGCCTCGCCGCCGCCGGGCGCGCATTTGCGCATCCATCCGATCCTGCATTGGACCGAGGCCGACATCTGGGCCTACACCAAGCGCGAAGGCATTCCGATCATCCCGCTCTATCTCGCCAAGGACGGCAAGCGCTACCGCTCGCTGGGTGATGCCGACATCACCTTCCCGGTCGCCTCCACCGCCTCCAACATCGACGAGATCCTCACCGAGCTCGACGGCACCAAGGTCCCGGAGCGCGCCGGCCGCGCGCTCGACCACGAGACCGAGGATGCGTTCGAGCGGCTGCGCGTCGCCGGCTATCTCTGATCGACACTCGAAGCAACACCTGACTCCAAGCAACTTGGTTTCCCACTTCGTGCGAGCGTTCCGATGAACATGATCCTTCCTACCGCCTCGATCTCGGCAACGCCCAACGGCACGACGCGGCCGCAGGTGCGCATCGTCATCGTCGGCCACGTCGATCACGGCAAGTCGACGCTGGTCGGACGCCTGCTGCATGAGACCGGTAGCCTGCCGGACGGCAAGCTGGAAATGCTGAAGGCGGTGAGCGCGCGGCGCGGCATGCCGTTCGAGTGGTCGTTCCTGCTCGATGCGCTGCAGACCGAGCGCGACCAGGGCATCACCATCGACACCACCCAGATCCGCTTCCGCACCCGCTCGCGGGACGTCGTGCTGATCGACGCGCCCGGCCACGCCGAGTTCTTGCGCAACATGATCACCGGCGCCTCGCAGGCCGACGGCGCGGTGCTGATCATCGATGCGCTCGAAGGCGTGCGCGACCAGACCAGGCGGCACGGCTATCTCTTGCATCTGCTCGGCGTGAAGCAGGTCGCGGTCGTGGTCAACAAGATGGACCGCGTCGAGTTCAGCGCCGATCGCTTCAAGGAGATCAGCGACGAAATTTCCGCGCATCTGATCGGCCTCGGCGTGACGCCCACGGCGGTGATCCCGATCTCGGCGCGCGACGGCGACGGCGTCGCCGAGCGCACGGCGCGGATCGACTGGTACCAGGGACCGACCGTGGTCGAGGCGCTCGATGCGCTCGAGCCGGCACGCCCGCTGGCCGAGCTGCCGCTGAGGCTGCCGGTGCAGGCGATTTACAAGTTTGACGATCGCCGCATCGTGGCGGGCCGCATCGAATCCGGCAACCTGAAGGCCGGCGACGAGATCGTGATCATGCCGACCGGCAAGATCGCGCAAATCAAGACCGTCGAGAGCTGGCCGGTGACGCCGGTGGGCGGCCCGCAGGGCGCCGGGCGCTCGGTCGGCATCACGCTCGACCGCGAGCTGTTCCTCGAGCGCGGCGACATCATCGGACATGCCGGGCAGAGCCCGCGCGACACCCGCCGCATCCGCGCCCGGATCTTCTGGCTGCACGACAAGCCGCTGACCAAGGGCGAGCAGATCCTGATCCGGCTCGGCACCAAGGAAAGCCGCGCCACCGTGGTCGCGATCGAGAAGGCGATCGATCCCGGCGCGCTGTCCAACGAAGAGAACACCGCGATCGCACGCAACCATGTCGGCGAGATCGACATCTCGCTGGCGCAGCCGGTTGCAACCGATCCCTACACCGACAATCCGCGCACCGGCCGCCTCGTGATCGAGGTCAACGGCCGGATCGCCGGCGGCGGCCTCGTACTGTCGGTCGACGCCGGTCGGCCGGCGGTGCCGGTCGATATCGTGCCGGTGGAGTCCGCGCTGCGGCCGGACGAGCGCTCGGCGCGCTACCATCACAACGGCGCGGTGATCTGGCTGACCGGCCTGCCCGGCTCGGGCAAGTCGACCCTGGCGCGGGCGCTGGAGCGGCGCCTGTTCGGCAATGGCGGCTCGCCGATTCTGCTCGATGGCGACACGCTGCGTGCCGGGCTGAACGGCGACCTCGGCTTCTCGCCGCAGGACCGCGCTGAAAACATCCGCCGCCTCGCCGAAGTCGCGACCCATCTGGCGCGCAACGGCCATATCGCGATCGTCGCCGCGGTGTCGCCATCGTCCGCCGACCGTGCGGCAGCGCGCCGCATCGCCGACAGCGCGTTCCGCGAAATCTATGTCGCGACGCCGGCCGAGGTCTGCGAGACCCGCGATCCCAAGGGCCATTACGCCAAGGCCCGCTCCGGCGGATTGCCGTCTTTCACCGGCATCACCAATGACTACCAGCCGCCGACCGGCAATGAACTGACCATCGACACCTCGAACCGCTCGGTCAGCGACGCCACCGACGAGATCGAGCGGATGCTGGCCACGACCGGCATCCTGTTCGACGAACTGACCGACCTCGCTGCGAATATCTAGGCGGCGTGGCCTCCTCCTCTGGGGGGCCTTCTCAGAGCCGGGACTTTAGGGCTAAAAGGGCCGTGAACGCGGCCCTTTGGCGCGTTTTTTGCTGATTTCTGTCGAAAACAGCTCCTAAACGCCCCATTTCTTTGAGAAAGCCCATCATGACTCGTGTCGATGCCCATGGATTGAAGATCGCCCCTGTCCTGTTCGATTTCATCGCCAAGGAGGCGACGCCGAAAACCGGGATCGCCCCGGATGCGTTCTGGGCCGGACTTGCCGCCATCATCCAGAAGCTCGGACCGAAGAACCGCGAGTTGCTCGCGGTGCGCGACGCGCTGCAGGCCAAGATCGACGACTGGCATCGCGCCAACAAGGGCAAGGCGTTCGACATCAACGCCTACACCGCGTTCCTCAAGGACATCGGCTACCTGCTGCCCGAGCCCGCGACCCACAAGGTCGAGACCGCAAATGTCGACGAGGAAATCGGCAAGATCTGCGGCCCGCAGCTGGTGGTGCCGCTCACCAACGCCCGCTACGCGCTGAACGCCGCCAACGCGCGCTGGGGTTCGCTGTACGACGCGTTCTACGGCACCGATGCGATCCCGCACGATCCGAGCGAGGCTGGCCGCGGCTACAACAAGGCTCGCGGCGACAAGGTGATCGCGAAGGCGAAGGCGTTCCTCGACGCCGCCGTGCCGCTTGCGACCGGAAGCCACACCGACGTGACCTCCTACGCCGTGATCGCGGGCCAGCTCTCGGTCAAGCTGAAGAGCGGCAATTCGACTGCGCTGAAGAACGCCGCCCAGTTCGCCGGCTATCAGGGCGACGCCGCCCAGCCTTCCGCGATCCTGCTCGTCAACAACGGCATGCATGTCGAGGTCAAGATCGACCGCAGCAACGTGATCGGCAAGGATGACCCGGCCGGCGTCGCCGACATGACCCTGGAATCGGCGGTCTCCACCATTCTCGACATGGAAGACTCGGTCGCCGCCGTCGACGCCGAGGACAAGGTTCTGGTCTATCGCAACACGCTCGGCCTGATGAACGGCACGCTGTCGGCCGATTTCGAGAAGGGCGGCAAGACGCTGACCCGCTCGCTCAATGCCGACCGCGTCTACAGGAAGCCCAACGGCAGCGAGCTGAAGCTGCACGGCCGCAGCCTGCTCCTGATGCGCAACGTCGGCCACCACATGTTCACCGACGCCGTGCTCGACGCCAAGGGTGAGGAAATCCCGGAAGGCATCCTGGATGCCGCGGTCGCCGGCCTGCTCGCGATCCACGACCTCAAGGGCAACTCCAAGGTCAAGAACAGCCGCACCGGCTCGGCCTATATCGTCAAGCCAAAGATGCACGGCCCCGACGAGGTGACGCTGACCTGCGACCTGTTCGCCGAGGTCGAGAAGATGCTCTCGCTGCCCGAGAACACGCTGAAGGTCGGCATCATGGACGAGGAGCGCCGCACCACGGTCAACCTCAAGGCCTGCATCCAGCGCGCCTCCAAGCGCATCATGTTCATCAACACCGGCTTCCTCGACCGCACCGGCGACGAGATCCACACCTCGATGGAAGCGGGTCCGATGATCCGCAAGAACGACATGAAGGCGCAGCCATGGATCAAGGCCTATGAGGACTGGAACGTCGACAACGGCCTGATCGACGGCCTGCCCGGCCATGCCCAGATCGGCAAGGGCATGTGGGCGGCCCCCGACAAGATGGCCGATATGCTGGCGCAGAAGATCGGTCATCCGCAGGCCGGCGCCACCACCGCCTGGGTGCCGTCGCCGACCGCGGCCACGCTGCACGCGCTGCACTATCACCAGGTCAACGTGATCGCCCGGCAGCAGGAGCTCGCCAAGGGCGGGCCGCGCGCAAAGCTGTCCGACATCCTCACCATTCCGGTGTCGCAGTCGAACTGGGCGCCCGACGACGTGAAGCAGGAGATCGACAACAACTGCCAGGGCATCCTGGGCTACGTCGTGCGCTGGATCGACCAGGGCGTCGGCTGCTCCAAGGTGCCCGACATCCACGATGTCGGCCTGATGGAAGACCGCGCCACGCTCCGCATCTCGAGCCAGCACCTCGCGAACTGGCTGCACCAGGGCGTCATCACCAGGGATCAGGTGATGGAATCGCTGAAGCGCATGGCTGTCGTCGTCGACAAGCAGAACGCCGGCGATTCGCTCTACAAGCCGATGGCGCCGTCGTTCGATGGCGTTGCCTTCAAGGCGGCTTGCGACCTGATCTTCGAAGGCCGCACGCAGCCGAACGGCTACACCGAATACATCCTCACCGCGCGCCGCCGCGAGGCCAAGGCCGCGGGCTGATCCGCGAGCGATCGCAACGACTAAGCAAAGCCCCGGTGCGAGCCGGGGCTTTTTTGTTGGCGCCGCGAGCCTGCCGTCGCAGGGGCGCACTGCCAAATTATCGAAAACAACCCCATGCAAAGGTGCCGGCGGCTGCCTGCGGACACGGCAACTTGACTCGTCGGGCAAATCAGCGGCATTATTCCATTATTCCGAAATCGTGCAGACGCCCTCGCCGTGTCATCACCCGCGCATGCATGTGCGGGGGACGACACCGAGAAGCTGTTTGACAACTTGAATCGCGTCCCACCGTCATCGTCGTCCCTGCGAAAGCAGGGACCCATAACCACGAATGGTAGTTGTTGGATGGCGCCGGAACGACGCATCCCGTTCACAATAAAAGCCGCGGAGTATGGGTCCCTGCTTTCGCAGGGACGACGATGAGGATGGTTCCGCTTCGCTCCTCGCAATGACGGATCTAAAACACTGCCAGATACTTCAGCAGCGAGACGATGCCGATGATGATGACGACGGCGCGGGCGATCTGCTTGGCGCGGCCGTCGAGCGGCAGCATGTTGATGAGGTAAAGAACGAGAATAATGACAAGGAAGGTGACGAGTACGCCGACGAGCATGCGAAGCCCCCTGATGGCATCGGTGAATGTGCTGTTCGCCCTTTGCTAACGTGCAGGAGGCAGGCCGGTTCCGCGCCAGGAACCGAAAGCGGCCGCCCGCGTGCGATCGACGCTACTCGCGTGCCAGCACGGCCGGCCGGCCATATTTGGCGCGGATGCGATCCGGCGCCGGCGTGAAGTTGAGCTGCGCGCCGCGCCGGTCCGGACGGCTCACCGACATTAGCCCGTCCTTGCCGGCAACGATGTCGCCCTTGCGCAAGGTCGGATCGTCCTCGATTTTCACCGCGGCGAGGCCGACCGAGTCCTTGCCGTTGCAGGTGCAGCCCGAGACCAGCTCGTCGCGATAGCGGAACGCGTTCGGCAGCTCGGAATACGGCTTGCCGTCTTCCGTCGCGGCGTTGTCGATATTGCCGCCATAGACCACTTCGGTTGCGCTCGCCGGGCAGAAGCTGTTGCAGCTTTCCGCCTTGCTCTGGTTGCCGGTCGCCGCAAGCGGGAAATAGCGGCCGTCGCAGGTCCGCACGCAATAGGCTTGGCCGACGTCATAGCGCGGACGGCGCTCGACCCGCGGCGCCATCGGCGCCGGGCCGTCGTCGAACGGCATCCGGATCACCGGCGGGCGGCCATGCATGAAGCCGCCGAACAGTTGCGAGAAGAAATCCTGAGCTTGCGCTGCAGACGCAAGGGACAGGCCGAGCAATGCCGCCGTCCCGAACGCGCAGCGCCTTACGTGCCGTTTCACCATCACCGACCTCGGTACAATGCCGATCCCCAGGAGCCCCGTTCCGATTGAATCGGAACGCGGCTCTCGATTCTTGTTCTGACGCGTTTTCGCTCTAGTACAACGAGGAAGCCGTCGGGATGTTCATTGCCTGACGCCCGGAAGGCAGCGTCATCGCCGCGGGGCGCGGCCGCGCCGCGGCCGGCCGGACCGAGATCTGCGTCGTGGTCGAGCCGATCTCGCGCGCGGCGAGGTGCGGCGCGTTCTTCGGCAGCACCACGACCCTGGTGCCGACATCGACCCGGCCGAACAGGTCGGAAACGTCTTCATTGGTCAGGCGGATGCAGCCGGACGAGACGAACTTGCCGATCGTCGAGGGATCGTTGGTGCCGTGGATGCGGTACTCGCTGGAGCCGAGATACATCGCGCGCGCACCGAGCGGGTTGCCCGGGCCACCGGCCATGAAGCGCGGCAGATAGGGCTGGCGCCTGATCATCTCGGCCGGCGGATGCCAGTCCGGCCATTCCGCCTTGCGGCTGATGCTCTGCACGCCGGCCCAGGTGAAGCCTTCGCGGCCGACGCCGACGCCGTAGCGGATCGCCCGGCCGCCGCCGAGCACGTAATAAAGTGCGGTGTTGCCGGTATCGATGATGATGGTGCCGGGCGCCTCAGTCGTGTTGAGCGCGACGGTGGTCCGGCGCAGCCGCTCCGGCAGCGCGCCGTCCTCACCGGCCCCACTCGAAGGGTCGTTCATCACCTCGTCGGCGGGAAATGCACCCGGTTGCGTCGACGCATAGCCGAGCGCGGAAGAGCGGACCTGGGCGCTGGCCGACGTGCTGACGACGAGCGGCGTCACCAACAGGACGCTGCCGATGGCAAGAGTGCGGGCAAGGGTTCGCGCGGCGCGCGACGCAAGCCGGCGGCTGGAAACAGGCTGCTGTGTCATGTGCTGCCCCTGGACGGGATGCGCATCGTGGTGATGCGATGCCGGGCCAACGCGCAGGGCCGCGAGTCAGTTCCGCCGCGAATCGTCGCGAGGTCGCGATTGTCAACCCGTCACGTCTCACGAAGCCGCGATGGAACTTTCTCCGCAGCGATCAGTTGTCATCGCGCAATTCGACGCGCGGGGCGACCACGCGACGGGTTTGTTCGTCCTCACGCGGGAGGAGTTCGGTGCGCGCCTTTCCGAGTGAAGACCTGCTTGGCAATGCGCCCGAAGGCACGCCCGTCCCCGACAGCAAGATCGAACTGCCGCCGGTTGTCAGCCGCGCCGAGGCCGTCGCCTTCGCATTGATCGCCCTGCTGGTCATTGTCGTTGTGGCGGTGCTCTATCTCGCACGCGCCTTCTTCCTCCCGATCACCATGGCTTTCATCGTCGGCACCATGCTGTCGCCGGCGGCGAGCATGCTTGAACGCTATCGGATCCCGCGCGCGCTCGGCGCGGTCGTCATCGTGATCGCGGTCGGCGCCGCCGTCAGCTTCATGGTCGGGCTGATCGCCTCGCCGGTGATGGAGTGGAGTTCGCGGCTGCCCGAGCTCGGCGCGATCCTGAGGGAGAAGCTGCATGTGTTCGACCGGCCGCTCGCGCTGTGGCAGGAATTGCAGACCATGGTCGGCGGCTCCGATACGCTGGCCACGCTCCAGCTGCCGAAATTCGAGTGGGTGCAGCCGACGCTGGAATTCCTGTCGCCGACCTTCGCCGAATTCCTGCTGTTCATCGCGACCCTGATCCTGTTCATCGCAAGCTGGAAGGATCTGCGCCGCGCACTGGTGATGGCCTTCAGCGAACGCACGGCGCGGCTGCGTACGCTGCGCATCCTCAACGAGGTCGAGACCCATCTCGGCAATTATCTGCTGACGGTGACCATGATCAATGTCGGCGTCGGCATCGTCACCGGCGCGATCTGCGCGATGACGGGCATGCCAACCCCGGCCGGGCTCGGTGCGCTCGCCGCGACGCTGAACTTCGTTCCGATCATCGGCCCGGTCGCGATGTTCGTCGTGCTGGTCGTGGTCGGCATCATCGCCTCGCCGACCATCGGCGCGGGACTGATCGCGCCGGCATGTTTTGCGGTCGTGACCTTCCTGGAAGGACATTTCGTGACGCCGACGATCGTCGGCCGCAGGCTGTCGCTGAATGCGCTCGCGGTCTTTCTGGCGCTGGCGTTCTGGACCTGGCTGTGGGGTCCGATGGGCGCCTTCCTGTCGTCGCCGCTCTTGATCGTGGCGCTGATCGTCAAGGAGCATTTGATGCCGGTCAATTCGCCGCAGCTGCCGGAAGACTAGCCCCGGTTTCGCATCGGGAACCATGCACCGCGCGGCGCGTTTTTGTTCCAGCACGCAAGTTCTCCGGGAGCCTTCGATGTCGAGCACGGACAGCGCATTTGGGATCAAGAACATGACGGACAAAGCGACCTACGAACGCCTCGAAAAGGATGTCACCGCCGTGAAAAACGATATCGCCGCCCTGACCGAACAGATCACCGACGCGCTGAACTCGTTTGCCAACAACGCGGGCAAGCAGGCCCGCCGCCGCTACAAGGATGCGCGCGCCAGTGCGGAAGATACACTCGACGACATGTCGGAGCGCGGCAGCGCGATGATGGGCGCGGCGCAGGATGCCGCATCCTCGATCGAGGAATCGCTGGAAGATATGATCACGCAGCGGCCGCTGGCGACGGTCGGCCTTGCACTCGGTCTCGGCTTCCTGATCGGCGTCACCTGGCGCCGCTAGGCAATCTGCGGTCTCCGGGGGATGAGCCCCATGGTGGCGATCATGCGAAAACCACCGTTCTGGATGCGATGGCGGCGCTGGCGCGCCGCCGCCGCGTTTGTCGATGCGCTCTTCAGGGCAAGATTCAAGGCAAGAATCAGGGCAAGATTCAGGGCAGGGCTGGTCGATGCTTCAGCGGCTGATCAATGACGTTAAGGATTCCACCGGCAACGCGCTGCGGCTGACGTCGCTGGCCGCGGCCACGGCGATCGCTCTGTTCATCACCATCGCCTTTCTGTGCGCGGCCGCCTTCGTCTACGTGCTGCAGCACTACGGGCCGGTGGAAGCGTGCCTCGCCGGCGCCGCGCTGTTTCTTGTCGTCACGGTGATCGCCGCCAGCGTCTACGTCGTGCGCAAGCGCGAGATGCGCCGCCGCGCCGAGAAGGCGGCAAAGGCCGCCGCGGCCAATGTGTTCGCCGATCCGGTGGTGGTCGCCACCGGCCTGCAGATCGTGCGGGCCATCGGCGTGAAGCGGCTGATCCCGCTCCTGGCGGTCGGCGGCCTCGCGCTCGGCCTGATGGCAAGCCGCAGCGCTGCCAGCAGCGGCGAGGCGGAGGAGGAGGAATAGCCTGCGCTGCCCGGCAAGGTGCAAACCGCAACCAACGATGTCATCGCCCGACTTGAACCGGGCGATCCAGTATTCCAGAGACGATTGTGATTGAGCCGATGGGCCGCGGCGTACTGGATCGCCCGGTCAAGCCGGGCGATGACGCCGTCTATATTAGACCGACTGTGCGCCCTGCTCAGGTCACGCAGCGGCCGGGCTGCAGCAGCTTGGCCACTTCGGTCAGCACGCTGACCACGGGCTCGCAGGCCACCTTGCGGGTGTCGCCGGGCCGTGCCCGAGCCGGCGCTGCGGGGCGATGGCGCGCCTCTTCCTTGGCCACGGGGACGCGGACCAGCACCGATGTATCGGGAAGCCGCTCGACCTTCAGCGCAACGGTCCGGCTCGGCAGGCCGGTGACTGGAACCGTGGCACGGTCGGTCTTGGCGGCGCGATTGACGGCGCTCTCCGGCGCCAGTGCGGTGGTGACCTGCTGGCCGCCGATGAGATCGTGGCCAGATGCCAGCTGGACGGCGCCAAGCGTCAGCCCAGCCGCCAGCGCAGCGAAAATTCCCATCTGAATCTTTGACATGGTGATGTCCCTCGCCCCATGGAAATTCGCTCGACGATCCCTTGGCGATCCCGGACACAACGCGAACGAAACCCGCGGAGTTCTCGCGTCCGGCCATCACTTAACCGTGTACGAAAATATTTTCGCTTGCGAGGAACGACTCAGGGGGTCTGCGAGTCATTGGAGGAGCCGGTTATTCCCCCTGCCCCATTGACCGGCGACGTAGGGCGCGACCGTGGTGATGCCGGTCGCGCCCTGCTCTTTTTCTGGTGTGCCGCGAACGATGCGTCAGCCGGCCTGTCGCTCACCGGTCGCAATCGAAAACCTGAAACCAAAGGCCCGGTCCTCCCACT
This sequence comes from Bradyrhizobium sp. UFLA06-06, assembly GCF_054820065.1. Lineage (NCBI taxonomy): Bacteria > Pseudomonadati > Pseudomonadota > Alphaproteobacteria > Hyphomicrobiales > Nitrobacteraceae > Bradyrhizobium > Bradyrhizobium sp. UFLA06-06. The sequence goes on along the minus strand of NZ_JADFUD010000010.1, from coordinate 86,841 downwards.
GGCGAGAGGACCGTCCGCGTCAGGCATTGTCGTTCGCTGGCATGTCCTAGGATCGAACAACCGTCACTTCACGGCATGACGGGCAACGGCCGACGTGAAACTTGATTCCAGTTGTCTGGTCGTCGACGAGCATCAATTCGCTCAAGGGCTCACCGCATTTGCAGGTGACCGTTTTCTGATCGGCAAAGTACATCTGACGTCCTCCATAAGCCTGGAGATTTCTCGTCTTCGGGGCGAGCTCGCTTGCGCCGTGCTCGCCCCCTCGCTTCCGCTCCTTCTCGGTCGGTCAGATCCGGGCCATCCGGATGGTTGGTGTGGCTCCTGGCGCTTATTTCGAAGCGGATTGCGCCTTCCGTGACTCCGCGGCTTCGCGCGCCTGCCGCTCGGCCTTGAGGCGCTGGAAGTTGTCGTAGAACGCCTTCTCGTTGGCGCGATGCTCCTTCATCGCCTGCGATGCGTCTTGCTGACGTTGCGCATCACGGTCCTTGCGCTGCTGGGGAGTAAGATTCATACGACCTCCGACTAAGCTCTTGAATCAACGCTGGATTCAACGCGCGAGGCCGGAAAAGGTTGCACCTTGGGAAGGAACTGGGTCTATTTGCGCAGGCTCGCCCAGACGCCGCCGAGGATCAAAAGACCGCCAACCAGATGGATCAGCTTCGGCGGCTCGCCGAGGATGATCCAGGACAGCAGCGCGCTTGCGATCGGTGCGACGTAGAGCACCAGCGAGCTCCGCACCGAGCCGAACCGCGCGCCGAGCCAGGCGAAGCCCGCATAGGCGATCAGGCCGGGCACGAGGCCGGCGAAGACATAGGCCTCGAACGCCCGGGTGTTGAACACCTCCGCCGGGGTGGCCCACATCTCCTGGAGCGCCGGCGGAAGCGAGCACAGCGCGCCGGCCGCCGAGAACAGGCTGACCCGCGCCAGCAGCGAGGCGCGCGGCGCGACACGCGACTGCAGCAGCGTGTAGCCGGACCAGCCGAGCATCGCGCATACCACCAGGAGATCGCCCCAGGCCGCGCTTGATTGCGTCAGCGTTTCCAGATGACCGCCCGAGACGATCAAGAGCGCGCCGCCGAGCGCCAGCGCCGTACCGAGCCATTGCAGCGGACCGATATGCTCGATGCCGAGCGCCGCCGAGATCAGCAGCACCATGATCGGCGACAGCGCGAAGATCAGCGCGATGTGGATCGCCGTGGTCGTGATGCCGGCGATGTAGACCGGGGCGCCGCACAGGAACATGCCGAGGAAGCCGGCGGCGAGGATCGGCCAGAGGTTCTGCGCCAGCGGGATCTTGCCGTCGCGGATCGCTGCGATCGCAAACGGCGCGAGGCCGATGGCGATGATGCTCCAGCGGAAGAAGGCCAGCGAAAACGGCGGCACCGAGCCGGCAAGGCCGCGCGCCAGAACCTGGTTGGAGGCCTGCCCGACCGCGACCAGGATGAAGCCGATCAGCGCGACCGCGTCCTCCCAGCCTTTGGCGGGGCGGCTGACCTGCGCTTTCGGCGGCTCCGCATCCATGACACCCGCCCAAGTCTCTCGAACTCACCTCGATACCTAAACCAGCTCAACGCCCTTGAACAGATCGGGAACACAACGACCGACAGATCGAATGTGTGGAAAGAGCGAGCCAAGGGTCGAAACCTGAGACGGGGTTTGGATACAGTTTCACATACCAGCCCCCGGCAAGACTAGGAAAACGTGCCGTGACGAAGTCTATTCGCGCATTCGTTGGTCACAGCTTCTTGCCTGAAGACGAAATCGTCGTTCGTGCATTCACTGACTATCTAGATACCTTGGCGGAATCGCTCCCTTCGTTTTCTTGGGACAACGCAAGAAGAGCAGAACCGAACGCGCTGACCGAAAAAGTTCTCGGCATTGCGAAGGATAAGAATCTCTTCATTGGAATTTGCACAGCTAAAGAAAGCGCAGTTCTTACGAAGGCGCTAACTTACGTCTGGCCATGGCAACGCTCCTCCCTGAAAGCCAATATCACACAGTTTTCGTTGAAAACGTCGGATTGGATCCTACAAGAAATTGGCATGGCCATAGGCATGGGCATGAAAACGATCCTCCTGCAGGAAAAAGGAGTGCGTCGTCCCGGTGGACTTCAAGGCAACACCGAATACATCGAATTCGATCGCGATAAACCATCAGAAGCATTTCCTTCGTTGCTTCAGATGATAAGCAGTATCTCTCCGAAGGAGATATCTGCGCCTATAGCGGCGTCTGCCGAACTAGACACAGAACGAGGCGCGTCCGAAGTTGACCCTCCATCGCCACCTATGCCACTTGACCTTGGAGCGCCAAATGCGACCTGGGACCAAGCCGCCTATAATCTCGCCGCGCTTCGGGCCATAGCGAAGAAAGACCAAGAGGCCTTAGACAAGATTGACGAGGCGTATCGTGAGACGCCTTCAGCGATCAGACATGAAGACGAATGCGCCTGGCAAGCCAACATTGAATGGGGACGTATTCGCTTCGCTTTTGATGGCAGCATCGAGAGACTTGCTGAGCTTGCGAAGAAGAACCCAGGCAGCTCAAAAGTATTGCAATCGCTGGCTAACGCTTACGCCTTCTATAAAGAGCGGCAATTGTCCGCGTCTACATACATTCTAGCAGCCAACGCATCCGCAAGTGTCGAAGACAAGGCAAGTCTTCTGTGCAAATCGATCAAGCAGTATGTTGCTGACGAACATTATGAGATGGCAAGATACATTGCGGACGAGATAAGGAAAACGATTGCGGAAAGCAGCTCAAATGAGTCGATATTTCTCGACGCAACAGCCGACATCGCCAAAGCGGAAAATGATGCGCGGCTCTACGTTGCAACCCTCGAGCGCTTGGTCGAACTAAGACCCGATGACAGCGATTCCAGATTCTTGCTAGCGCTCAAGCAAGGCGAAATCGGAAACAATGACCTGTCTCTAGCAAACTATTTGCGCGTTCCCATCGAGGAAAGGTCTTCAGGCGTTTGGAACAACCTCGGCGTTCAGTTCGATCATTTCAAGTTGCCAGCAAAAGCTGTCGACGCATTTACGAAAGCAGCGGATCAAAATGAAACGCTTGCGATGAGCAACCTAGGATTCCGATACGCGGAACAAGGATTCCTTTCTGCCGCTAGAGAACTAGGTGATCGAGCAATTGAGATTCCGAATCATCATAAGAACATACACGATCTGATCTCGCGCCTTTCCGAGATACCAGAGTCCAAGGAGAAGAGCGAAAGCGCTGTCCTTTCATCATCTAAAGCAAAGGGTGATTTCTATCGCGAGGTAGGTCGGGCCCTGGGCCAATCAGACGCAACCGAAACCGTGATCTCCAACTTGTGGCAGAGCAAAGAGTCCTCGTTGAGAGCCTCCAAAAGTGAGAAGGGGATTGAAATATCGGGCTCGTTTGAGCGGGACAAGAATCCTTTCACCGGTCTGCTTAGTCTAATATCATCACAACATGGAAACACCGCAAATAGTCAGCCCCAAAAGGTTACACAGCACATTCGCTATGTCGGTAGATTTTATGGGCGGGCATTTTTTGGAACAGTAACTCGACGTTCCGAGGGAGGAACGCTCTTGTCGGATGCGGACAGCAAGCACGAAATACTCATGTTCTTGTCAGTTGACGGCTCGGTCCTAAAGGTGCTCGAAGCAGAGCAACAAGCTGATCCACGATACTATGATCTGAAATGCGAAGCTCGTGCCTTAAGCTCTGAATAGCCACCGGACGTTGACGACCCAATCGATGGGCGAGCACCTATTTTTAGGAACTCCCTCATCGCCCTCTCACTGCTCGGCCGCCTCGCGCTCCATGTCGCGGCCGGCGAGATCCTCGCCCTGCATGTTGGCGTATTCGCGCGCCATCTCGCGCATCAGGAATTTGGCGGGGACGTCGTGATAGCTGCCGTGGTCGTTGACATACTGCATGTAGGCGCGCCCTTCGCCATCGAAGGGATGCAGCAGCGCGTCGGCGTGGCCGTCGAAATCGAGCGGCTTGACGCCGAGCTTGGCGCACAGCGTGTCGTTGAAGGTCGGGGTCGCCTTGCGCCAGGCGCCGTCGACGAACACTTCGGTAAAGCCGTGCCAGGTGAACAGGTCCGAGCCCATGCTCTGGCGCAGCTTCTCGGTGGTGAGATGGTTGCGCACATCGGCGAAGCCGACACGCGCCGGGATGCCGTGGACCCGGCAGGCCGCGGCATAGAGCGCCGCCTTGCCGACGCAGTAGCCGTTGCCGGCGGCGAGCACGCTCGAGGCCCGGTAGCTCTCGGGCGAGCGCATGCTGACATAGGGGTTGTAGCGGATGCCGTCGCGCACCGCGGTGTAGAGCCGGCGCGCCTTGTCGCGCGCGCTGGCGTCAGACGGAACGGCGGCGCGGGCGAACGCCTCGACGGCGGGATGGTCGCTGTCGACATATTCGCCAGGATCGGTGTAGAGGCGGCTGATCGTATCGGGGAGCTGCTCGGTCATGGCATAAGCTTAGCAAGCCATCTGCGCAGTTCAATGCAGCACGTGCGGCCCCGCCCGCAGCCCTGCCCCGCCGAAGCCCCTGTCTCTTATACACATAGTTCGTCGGCAGCGTCAGATGTGTATAAGAGACAGGACGTGCGAAATGGATGCCGATCCCGATCAGGAACGGCGGCGCAAGCGCGGCCGCGATCATGAGCGCGGTGATCGACTTCGGCGTCAGGATGTCCAGCACCATCGACGCCAGCAGCCACAGCGTGGCAGCAATCACCGCGACGTCGACGTGCTTCATTCCTTGGTCTTTCCCTTGGTTCCTGGCTACCATTCGGGTTCCATCCTACCGGCTGGTCCCGGACGCGCCAAGGATTCCGGGCGGCAGACGGTACCTCCGGCCCTTCACTTTTTTGGAACGGCGCTTGTTTGGAACGGCGCCTGCGCGGGCCACGTTGGTCCAGATCAAACCTTGCAGATCAGACCTTGATCAACCGAGCACGGAGGCCGCGATGGGCAACTCCAGTGACATTCACAGCGGCGTCGACCGTCCCGCCAGCCGGAACGGCGTCAACGACCCCGTCGGCGGGGTCGATGTGAAGCGAACCTTCAACGACAACCAGACGCCGCACGAACGCGCGCAATGGGCCGCCGATGTGCGTGCCGACGCCACGCCGAAGCGCGGCGAGCCGTTCCTGCCCGAGGCGCTGCGGCGGCGCCCGACGTCGCCGATCAATCCGCGCACCGGCCGCCGTGCGACTGACTAGGCTGTGAGCGCCCGCACCAGCAGCAGGCCGCCGAACAGTGCGAAGATCGAGAGCGCGACGGAGGCAGCGATATAGGAGCTGGCCGCCCACAGCTCGCCGCGCTGCATCAATACGATCGCATCGAGCGAGAAGGTCGAGAACGTGGTGAAGCCGCCGCAAATGCCGACGGTGAGAAACACCCGCATCGCCTGGCTGGCATTCCAGCTCAGCGCGAACGCCTCCGCGAAGACGCCGATCAGGAACGAACCCACGATATTGATCGCCAGCGTGCCCCAGGGAAATTCCGTGCCGACCAAGCGCCCCGCGCCGATCGCCACCAGATAGCGCGCGACCGATCCCAGCGAACCGCCGATCGCGACCGCCGCCAACAACTGAACGTTCAATGCTCCACCTTTCCGGCTCGCCATTCGACGAAGCCCGCCACCAACCCAAGCACGAAGGTCGCGGCGACCAGCTCGCCCGGCGCGCCGACCAGCAGGGCGACGACACCGACGAGCCAGATCGACCCGACCAGCGACAATGCGATTGAGAGTGAACCAGGAAGACCCGTCATGCGCTGTCCCTTCTCATTCGCGGGACACGGCGGGTCGGCGGGGGCCACGCTCCTACCGACGCTGTCGCGTCCGGTAGGAGTCATCAGCCTTGCGGCGGTTATCGGGGGACTCCATCCCCATCAACATGGCGATGGTAGGCGAGCGGAGCGGCAGGAGCAAGTGGCCGTGCCGCCGTTTCGCTTCTCGGCTTAACCGGTCGCCGACAGCATCGCGTTCAGTTCGACGGCTGTCTTCAGCTGATCGATGCGCGCGGCAATCGACTCGCGCTCAGCTCCGCGCGGCAATTCAGCGAGCAGGCCTTCAAGTCTCACACGATGTTCCTCGAGGCGTTGCTCGAATGTATGGGGTTCAGATCGCTTCCGCTTTTGAATCGTCCTCTGCATTATCGACCTTTGGCGGTTGAAGACCGGGGCTGTTGGCCCAGCGGTCCAGTTGCTCAATGACTTTCGCGTGGCTCGGGCGCCGCGGTTTCGGGGCTTCCGGCTCATCGGACAGCTTGCGGGGAAGCTTGACTTGGTTGGCCATAGCATCTCTCCAGCGACTTCGACATAACGAGACGGGCAGCCGGATCGTTCCCAAATTTTTTATCTAAGTTATTGATTTCATTTGTTAATCCTACTCAATTAGCATTTTTGTCTCAACCGGTGGAACCTCACGCGAGTTTGGCGGTTTAGCAAATTACTCAACAAGCTAAGTCTGGGTGTTTTGCGATGAATGAGCTTCGCGCTGAACGGCTTCAGGTCATGCTGTCGCCAGAGGAGTTGGCAGCCCTCGACGATTTCCGGTTCAAGCACCGCATGCCGACCCGCGCCGCGGCGGTCCGCGAGCTGCTCAAGCTCGGTCTGGCCGGCGTGGGCACCGACGGGGCGGCAGGGGTGAAATCGAGCGATTATGGGGTGTTTGACCGGGGGCCCGATGGGCACACCCAGAGCGACGCGCCGCAAGAGGATTGACGGCGCGCTGGCACAGCATGGTGGCGATCAACCGGCGGCGAACAGGTCCACAATCGCCTTCAGGATGCACACCACGAGGGCCGACGTGAACATCGCCGTGCCGAGATCTGCGAGATAAAGCAGTTGCGCCCTCTGCTCAGCATCAAGCCGCGCGATCGCTTTGCGCATGGCCAAGCTCCCTTTTCGGGAGAACGCAATGCGCCGATGTCCGTTCCCTGCCTCGCATCAGGCCCGCTGCAGCGCCAGCGTCACGCCGCCGAGCGTCAGTGCCATGGCGCCGATCTCGCGGAGCCCCAGCGGCTCACCGAGAATGATCGCGGCCGACACCACGCCGATGACCGGCACCAGCAGCATGCCCGTTGACGCCGATGTCGGCGGCAGGCGGCGCAGCGTCTCGAACCAGGTGAGATAGCAGATGCCCATCGGCATCAGCGTCATGTAGGCAAAGCAACCGAGGCCGAGCGGCGTGATCGCGGCATAGTTCGGATGCTCGAAGAGAATGCCGAGCAGAAGCATCGCGAGACAGCCGATGCCGACCTGCCAGGCCACCACCGCGAGCGGCGGCATCGGCAGCGGCTTGCGATTCAGCACATTGCCGAGCGCGAACAGGATGGCGCAGGCGAGCGCCAGCGCGATACCGGTGAGCTTGTCGGCGCTGAACGCAAAGCCATTGCCGCCGAGCAGGAGCGCAACGCCGGCGACGCCGAGCACCAGCGCCGCAAGATCCCGCAGCGTCGGGCGGCTGTGCAGCACCGGCCAGGCGAACAGCATCGCCCAGATCGGCATCGTGTAGGCGAGTAGCGCGCCCTCGCCGACCGTGACGAATTTCATCGCGATGGTGCCAAAGCCCATCCAAGCGAAGACATTGGTGAAGGAGGCGAACAGCAGCCGCGGGATCGCCTCGCGCGGCACGGCGAGCGACTGCCCGCGGGCCAGCGCCAGCGTGGCCAGGATCACCGCCGCGCAGGTGCCGGCAAGCCCACGGGCGAACAGCGGCGGCCATTGCTGCAGCAACAGCTTCATCAGCGGCCAGTTCAGGGCCCAGCCGAAGGCCGTCACCAAAAGGCAGAGAAAGCCCACCGTTCTATCGCGCTGCGTCATATCCATGGGCCGCGCTTAGCAGGCGAACGCACGGGATTCCACATCGCTTGGCGTATGAGGGGCGCATCGCGTATGCAGGGACGCGTGGCACGCGCGAATAACCGGGCATGGACCTTCGGACACCGCGCCGTCAGGCGAAGGTGCCGATCGTGACCCGCGGCCAGCCGTCGCTTTTCCGCGCGGCGGCAAGCCTGGCCGTCCAGGCATCGATCAGGCTGGCGATGAGCAGGCGGCCGGTGCCGCGCATGTCGGGCAGTTTCATGGTCGGCGTGCCGAGCGTGAGCGCGACCACGCCGTGGGTCGCCGCCAGCAGTGCGGTCGCGAGCCGCTGCGGCAGGCCAGGCGCCGGCTCGGCGCCATGTGCCGCCAGAAATTCCCGCACCGAGATCACGAACAATTCGTAGCTGCGACGTGCGATCTCGGTCTCGCCGAAATAGACTCCGTCGGGAAAACGGCGGTCCTCGATCGTACCGGTCATCGAGAACAGCGAGCGGAAGTGATCGGGATTGTCGGCCCAGTAATCGAGATAGGTTTCCATCACGCGCCGCAGCCGCAGATCGCTGTCGGCCGTCTCCGCGCGGACCCGCTCGAGGCGTTCGGCGACCGCCTCGAGGTTCTGCTGCTTCACCGCGAGCAGCAGCAACAGCTTGGTCGGGTAATATTTGAGGACGGTGCCCTTCGAGTAGCCGATCGCCTCGGCGATCTTCTGGATCGAAACGGTCTCGAGCGTGCCGGCGGCGAACTCCTTGCGCGCGGTCTCGAGGATCAGCGCCTTCAGCGCCTCCTTGTCGGCCTCCTGGCGCGCCCTGCGCTGAAAACGCCGTGCGCCTTTGGCTCGCTCCACGATCGACATCCCCATCTGCCTCGCGCCTCCATGCCGCGCACCCGCCCCGATGGCAACCCCGCCCTTGCAATATGCAAGTTAATTGACTATGGTCAATTAACTAATGACAAGACGGGAGGATCCGATGAGCACCGATGCGAGCCCCCATGCGAACCCCCTTGCAGGCGAAATTGTCCGCAGCGATTTCGATCCGTTCAGCGCGGCGACGCGGGCCGATCCCTACGGCACCTATGCGGAGCTGCGTGCCGCGGCGCCGGTCATCCGCCTGACCAAATATGACATCTGGGCGGTGCCGCGCTTTGCCGAGGTCAAGACGATCTTCGGAGACCATGTACATTTCAGCAACGCCGGCGGCGCGGGGCTCGCGAACCACTTCACGGAAAAGCCGTGGCGGCCGCCGAGCATCGTGCTGGAAGCCGATCCGCCGCTGCACACCCGAACCCGCGCGGTGCTGGCGCGGATCCTCTCGCCCGGCGCGATGCGGCGGCTTGCCGATGACTTCAAGGCGATGGCGACGCGGCTGATCGACGGGCTGGTCGAACGCGGATCGTTTGACGCCATCAAGGACATCGCCGAGGTGTTTCCGGTCAGCGTGTTTCCCGACGCGCTCGGCATCGACCAGGAGGGCCGCGAGAACTTCCTGACCTATGGCGCGATGGTGTTCGCCGGCTTCGGGCCCGAGAACGACTATTTTCGCGATTTGATGCAGCAGGCGCCCCGCGTGCTGCCCTGGGTCGCGGCGCGCTGCCAGCGCGAGGCGCTGCGCCCGGGCAGTTTTGGCGCGCAGGTCTATGAGGCGGCCGACGCTGGGGAGATCAGCGCAGAGGAAGCTCCGCTGCTGGTGCGTTCGCTGCTCTCGGCCGGGCTCGACACCACGATCAGCGCGATCGGCATGGCGCTGTACACGCTTGCGCGCCATCCCGAGCAATGGTCGCTGCTTGCAGCCGATCCGTCGTTGTCGCGCGCGGCATTCGACGAGACGCTGCGCTACGATTCACCGGCGCCGTTCGTGTTCCGCACCACGCCGCATGACACCGAGATTGCAGGCGTCGGGATCGGCAAGCACGAGAAGGTGCTGCTGCTGCTCGCCTCCGCCAACCGCGACGAGACGCGCTGGGAGCATGCCGACCAATTCGACGTCAGACGGCGGCTCTCCGGACATATGGGCTTCGGCGTCGGCATCCACGGCTGTGTCGGGCAGATGGTGGCGCGGCTGGAAGCCGAGGCCGTGATCACGGCGCTCGCCAGCCGCGTCAAGCAGTTCGAGATTGCAGGCGCCACGGCCTTCCGCGACAGCTCGGGCCTGCGGGCGCTCAGCACAATGCCGGTCCGCGTGACGCCGAAGTAACGTCGCGATCGAAGGCTCGCTCAAAAAAAGCCGGCGTACCTTTCGGCACGCCGGTCTGGATTTTGCCGCTTGCGAAAATTCAGCTCATGCCGATGCCGCGCGCGGCGTGCGGTTGCGCGAGTTGCGCTGGAAGAACAGCGCCTGGCTCGCCACCGCCGACACCATCGCCGGCTGGAACGGCTTTGAGATCAGGAATGCCGGCTCCGGCCGCTCTCCGGTCAGGAAGCGCTCGGGATAGGCGGTGATGAACACCACCGGCACCTCGAAGGTCCGCAGCAACTCGTTCACGGCATCAAGGCCCGACGAGCCGTCGGCGAGCTGGATGTCGGCGAGGATCAGGCCGGGCTTCTTGTTCTTGGCGAGCGCCACCGCATCGGAATGCGTACGCGCAACGCCGATGACGTTGTGGCCGAGATTCTTCACCAGGCTCTCGAGGTCCATGGCGATGAAGGTCTCGTCCTCAATGATCAGGACGTCGGTGGCGATCTCGGCGGCCATCTCGCGGCCGGCGGCATCGGTCAGCTTGCGCGTCTCGGCGATATCGGTGCCGAGAATGTAACCGACCTCCTCCTCCGAAAAGCCCTCCAGCGACAGCAGCAGGAAGGCCTGGCGCGGCAGCGGCGTGATGTTGGACAGCCGCCGCTCCGGCGGCAGCGACAGCGTCGCCACATCGGCATTGTCGTTGTTGTTCACCGACACCGAATTCCAGATCTGGGTGAACAGCCGAAACAGGCCGGCGCGCGGCCCGTGGGTCTGGTCCAGCAACGATCCATCCTGCAACAGGGCCTCGAGCATGGCCCCGACATAGGCGTCCCCCGACGCCTGATTTCCGGTCAGTGCGCGAGCGTAACGGCGCAACAGCGGAAGGTGTTCGGCAACGATCTGCGATCGGGACATTCCCACTCCATCCTTGTTCGTGAGGCCTGGTGGCCTGAAACCCGTTGTCTGGGGGCGCCAGAATCCAGTTCTGGGGCGCCCCCGGTTCCCCTGCATGCCCGACTACGCGCGAAAGCCGAAAAAGTTCCACGAAATAGTTCCAGCATTCCGGAACTTTCTGCGCAACTTCGCATTAGCTCCTGACCGACGAGGCAACGCGGCCAGCCTCCTTTTTCGAGGAAACGACTTGGAAATCAGAGACTTAACTCCCGGGGAAGCGTGGATCACATCATGAAGGAAGTAAAGAAGCAGGGCGGTCTCAACGCCGAGATTCAATCGAGAATCGGCCACCAGCTTCGCGCCATGTACGATGACGTGGTGCGACAGGGCGTACCCGACCGCTTTGCGGAGCTGATCCGCAAACTCGACGGGCCGGAGGCAGCGGCGGCGGCCGTCGCCGGGGGCGATACCGACAAGAACAATGGAGGGGACTAATGCCTCTCACGAATGAACTTCGCGACGATATCCTTGCGTCGGTCCCGAGCCTGCGCGCGTTCGCGATCTCGCTGTCCGGTAATGGTGACCGCGCCGACGATCTGGTGCAGGAGACCCTGCTGCGCGCGATCGCCAACATCGACTCGTTTCAGCCCGGCTCGAATCTGCCCGCGTGGCTGTTCACCATCCTGCGCAACCTGTTTCGCTCCGACTACCGGAAGCGGCGGCGCGAGGTCGAGGATGCCGAGGGCAACTACGCCAAGACGCTGAAGAGCCAGCCTTCGCAGGCGGCGCATCTGGAGTTCGAGGAATTCCGCGCCGCGCTCGAAAAGCTGCCGCAGGACCAGCGCGAGGCGCTGATTCTGGTCGGCGCGTCCGGCTTCTCCTACGAGGATGCCGCGGCGATCTGCGGCTGCGCGGTCGGCACCATCAAGAGCCGCGTCAACCGCGCGCGATCGAAGCTCTCCGCGCTGCTTTATGTCGACAGCGCCGAGGATTTCGGCCCCGACAACACCGTGCGCGCCGTGATCGGCGGCAATGGCGGCTAAGCGCGACCACAACGATAAATGAGAAAAGGCGGCCCGCGGGCCGCCTTTTTATGTTGGCCTGCAAGGCCCGGTGACGCTCAGCGCGCCATCAGCTGGCCATCGCCGTCTTGACGGAGGCCGGCTTGAAGCCGTTCCTCAATTCGAGGATCTTGGCCGCAATTTCGGTCACCGGGACCGGGTGACTGAGCAGGAAGCCCTGCGCCTCGTTGCAGCCTTCGGCCCGCATATGATCCAGCTGCTCGACGGTCTCGATGCCCTCCGCGATCGTGGTCATGCCGAGGCTTCTGCCGAGGCTGATCACGGCGCGGACGATCGACTTCGATCCATGCGTCGCGGTCGCGTCGCGCACGAAGGATTTGTCGATCTTGAGCTTGTCGAACGGGAAGCTGCGCAGATAGCTCAGCGACGAATAGCCGGTGCCGAAATCATCCAGCGCGATGCGCAGCCCCTGCGCCTTCAGCTTGTGCAGCGTTGCAAGCGTCTCGTTGCTGTTCGCGAGGAACACGGACTCAGTGATTTCGAGCTCCAGCCGGCGCGGCGACAATTTTGACGCCGCGAGCGCGTTGACAACGACGTCGATGAAGTCGGCATCACGAAACTGGACCGCGGAGACGTTGACCGCGAGCTTCATCTCGCCGGGCCAGGTCGTCGCCTGTTCGCAGGCGCGATTGAGCACCCATTCTCCCAGCGGGCCGATCAGGCCGATCTCTTCCGCGATCGGGATGAACTGGTCCGGCGACACCAGCCCGCGCTTGGGGTGATGCCACCGCAGCAGCGCCTCGAAGCCGCAGATGCGGTCGAGATGGAGATCGTAGAGCGGCTGGTAGAACAACGAGAACTCGTCCTTGGCCATCGCCTCGCGAAGGTCGAGCTCGATCGCCCGTCGCCGCTGCAGGCTGGCGTCCATCGCAGGCTCGAAGAAGCGCCAGGTGCCGCGGCCTTCCATCTTGGCGCGGTACAAAGCGACGTCGGCGTTCTTCAGCAGCTTCTCGCCGGTGGTGCCGTCGCCCGGCGACATCGAGATGCCGACGCTGCATCCGACGACGACGCGATGCCCGTTCAGCTCGTAGGGCGCACCCACGCATTCCACGATGCGGCGCGCGAGGCGCTCGGCCTCGTCTCCGCCCTGGACGCCACACTGGATGACCGCGAACTCGTCGCCGCCCAAACGCGCGACGGTGTCGACCTCACGGACGCAGGCGTTGAGCCGGTCCGCGACCGCGCACAGCAATTCGTCGCCGACCGGATGCCCGAGCGTGTCGTTGACCTGCTTGAAATTATCGAGATCGAGGCAGAACACCGCGAAGCCGAGTCCGCGGCCGACCTGCGCAACCGCCAGCTCGATCCGTTCGGCCAGCAACGTCCGGTTCGGCAGCTTGGTCAGCGCATCGTGCCGGGCCATGAACGCGATCTGCGATTCCGCCCGTTGCTGTTCGGTGACGTCCTCGCAGGTGACGAGCCAGCCGCCATCGGATGTCGGCCGTTGCGCGATCGCAATGATCCGTCCATCGCTGAGATGCTGCAGATAGTTGCCGTCGTGCTGGGCCATCGAGCGCTCGCGCTCCGCCAGCAGGTCGGCGACGGTCCGCTCGCCGTGATTGCCGGCGGCGATGCTCAGGTCGAGCACCTCCTCCATGGTCATTCCGGGAACGACCAGCTCCGGCGATATATCGAAGATCTCGCAGAACCGGCGGTTGGCGACCTGCAGCCGCGCTTCGCTGTTGTAGAGGCACAACCCTTGCGACATGTGCGTGAGCGCCGCGTCGAGCCGCAAATTGGTGGCATGCAGCTCCGCCTTCTGCTGCTTCAGCGCGGAGATGTCGCTGTAGACGAGAACGACGCCGCCCTCCTGCGTCTCGCTGCGGCTGACGCGCAGCCAGCGTCCATCCGAAAGCTGCGCCTCGCTCGCAAAGCCGTCGATGTCACCATCGGCGGGCGCCAGCCTGGCAGCATCGAGCGGATGCGACTGCAGAAGCCGCGGCGAGAGACGGATGAATTCACTCGCGCGCGAGTTGGCCAGCGCGATCTGGCCGTCCGCGTCGAGCAGCACGACGCCCTCGCGCGACGTTTCAAGCGCATCGGAAAGCCGTGCCTGCGCCGAGCGGCGTTGCGATACCTCTTGATTGACCATGCGCCGGATGTTGTCGCGCATCGTTTCCATGGCGGTCAGAAGCGTGCCAAGCTCGTCGGTACCGCCCTTGGGGATGGTCGCGTCGAGGTCGCCGCCGGCGATGCTTCGCGCGGCCCGCGATGCGATCGCGACCGGTCCGATGATGCGGCGCGCCAGCAGCCACGAAAACAGGGCCGACAGAAACAGCGCGACGGTCAGCCCGGCGACGTTGAGCTGCAGGTCCCGCTTGATCGTCGAGAGCGCCTTCTGCCGGAACAGAAAGCCATCGCCGGCCGTATAGTTGACCAGCAGCTCGACCTGCTGGCTGACGATCTTGGAGTAGCGATCGACATCGCCGACCGTCGCACCCGGTGCGCGCGGATCAGCCACCGCGCTTCCCTCTGTGGACGATCCGATCGCGCGTCGGTGCAGCGCCATCCAGGCGTCGGCGGCTTCCTGAACCTTTGCGGCGGCTTGCGCGGCGCGCGAGGATTGCGACCGATCGGCAGCAATAGCCAAATCTTCCGAGAGCGTCTTCGCGAGCTTTTCAATCTGGCCATCGAGATTGGCGCGGATCTCCGGATCCGTGGTCAGCAGGCGCTGCGACGAGGCGACCCGCATCGTGGCGAAATCCGCACCGGCGGCGCGTGCATAGTTGATCGACATCAGGGATTCGTCGAACGTCTTGGCCACCAGATCGCCGGCATGGCGGATGCCGAGGATGGAGTACCCGCCGAGGGCGACCGCAACGGCGCTCATCGCAAGGCAAAAAATCAGAATCTGGCTGCGGATCGAACCCCTGGTCAGGGCAAGACGCGAGAGGCGGCCGGTTGCGAACCGAAAGGCCGCACCGCTCTTTACCTTGAGGTTGCCAAATAGGCTGTCCATGCCCGCGTTTCGCCGTAGTGCTCGATACTCAGCTACGCAGAAACGCGCAGCACTGCGGAAAATAACTGTCTGCTCAAAATTGCCTTAGTAGTGACTGGAACTCATGCTGAAATCGTTAAGATCAGCTGGCGATAATCACCCTTACAGGTAATCCGGGAGCCACGCTTGCAGCCCGGGATAGCCGATATTTGGTGTTCGAGGTTCAGCGGGGGTCTTATGCAGTCAGGCTTGTTGCGCGCCTTGCGCCTGGGCCAATTCGGTCGCGTGCCATTTGCGGCGGCGATCGTCACTGGAGCGCTTGCGGGAGCCGCTTTGGGCGCAGCCCCTTATGTCATTTCGCAGAAGGATCGTGAATTCAAACCCGCGCAGATCTCGATCAAGCGGGGTGAGGTTTTACGATTCGTTAACGATGACGGTGAACTGCTGCATCACGCTTATTTGAGCACCGATACGTTCAGTTTCGACTCGGGCGACCAGCAGCCGGGCAGCAAGTTCGACGTCACCTTCTCGGTGCCCGGCGACTACACGGTGCTGTGTGGCATTCATCCGAAGATGAAGCTCGCCGTCCACGTCGCCAAATAGCCGCCCAGGCGGCGGCGATCTACAGGACCGACGTCTTGAAGATCGCGGCGTGGCCGAAATAGTAGACGAACAAGGTCACCGACAGCGCGGCACAGAGCGCGACCGGGGCAAGCCACGGCGCGCGGCGGTCGCGCGACAACACCTTGTTGTCGGCGACAATCGCAAGCAGGACGGCGATGATCGCCGAATGTCCGATGGTGTCGATCTTGCCGAATTCGAAGCACGCGCTGATGAACATCCCCGTCAGCACGGTGGCGGCGCAGCGCCGGATCAGCGGGGTCCAGATCAAGGCAAAGGCGAGCGTGAATTCCACCATGCCGGCAGCGCGCATGTAGAACTCGTTGTCGAAGCCCAGCGTCATCGCGGAATGCTCGATCAGCAGCGGGAAGCTCCACTCCGGATAGGCCCATTTTTCGACCGAGGCCCACATCAACGTCACCGCGGCGGCGTAGCGCATCACGTCGATCGGCCGGATTCCGAACAGATCCTTGTTCAGCCCGACGAGCGCAAGATAGGCGGCAACACCGAGAAAGATCGGGTAATCGGCGAGGTGAAAGACACCGTAGTCGCGCACGCCGATCCCGAACAGGACCACCATCCCCGCCGCCGACAGCGGCAGCGTGCGGCGTGACAGCATCCCGGCAGCGATCGCAAGTTGCAGCGCGCCCACGAACGGCGACGTCGTCTTCAACTCGGGCGTCAGCAGGATGCCGCCCACGGCCCAGATCGAGATGAAGAAGAACGCGCATACGGCGCGGATCATCAATTCGGTGCGCAGCCGCAGTCCCTCGGTGACGCGGTCCATCACCCGGATCGTGGCATCACCCAGCGAGGTGGGCTCGATCAGGCAACCCGCAAACAGCCAGAAAATGGCGACGCCGAGCAGCAGCTCGAAATCCAGGCAAAGAACATTCTCGAGTCCGCGGGGTTGACCGGCGACATCGTAAGCACAGAACCATTTGACATGTGCCTCGGCACTGCGCGCGGCTACGACACAAAACAAAACCGCTGCAAGGCACGTGGCGAAAAAGGAGCGCACCGCCGAGACGGTATCTCGCGCCCATCCACTAAACATTGAACCAACCGCCCACACACTTAAGGACTTGTTTAACTTATATCAAATTTTACGCTTTGCGCCTGCCGGGACACCCCGTGGTTGCATTGTGGTTAATCATGGCAGGCGAGCCCCCGGCCTGTCCCTTAGTGCAGTCTTTACAGCCGGTTCCCTCAAATTTTAGCTAATTCCGGCACGGGAGCTCAATTCAACTGTCGTAGTCAAATCCGGACAAAATCGGATCGGGAGGCCGGTACAGTGTTCGGAGCGTTGAGCGTCGTAAGTATCGGGGTGGGGTCGGCCCTCGCCTACATGACAAGATCGTCCGCTGCGCGCGCAGCGACCCTCGAGACCTGCGCGGGCGCATTCGTGATCGTCGGGCTCGGCCTGCTGGGCGCAGCGCTGCCGCACCTGTGCTGAACGAACCTCGTTCTGAACCGCGTTGGGCCGAGGTCAGCGCGGCAGTTTGGGGACCCCTGCCACCGGCGGGGCCGTTGCAGTCAGGGTTTGCAGGAAGGCGATGAGGTCGTTCTTCTCGCCTGCCGTCAGGGACAGCGGCTTGATGTCGGGCGATCGGCTCGGCCGATCGATCCCGCCCTTGTTGTAAAGCTCGATGACATCTTCCAGCGTCGCCACCGATCCGTCGTGCATATAGGGCGCGCGGCGCGCGACGTCGCGCAATGTCGGCGTCTTGAACGCATATTTCAGCTTCGCCGAGGTCGGAAAGAAACGGCCGCGCCCGATGTCATGGCCCTTGGCGGTGCCGATATCCTGGAAGGATCCGTCGGAAAACGACGGGCCGCTGTGGCAAGCCGAGCAACGCGCCTTGCCGTTGAAAAGCTCAAAGCCGTGCTGGGCTGACTTGCTGATGGCGGTATCGTCGCCCTTGATCCAACGGTCGAACGGAGCCTCGCCTGCGATGATGGAGCGCTCGAAGGTCGCCAATGACGCCTCGATCCTCGGCCGCGTGATCGCGCCGTCTCCGAACGCGTGGGTGAAGGCATCGACATAGCCGGGGATCGCCGACAGTCGCGCGATCAATTCCGGCTCGGTCATGTTTAGGTTCGCCGGACTGAGGATCGGCCCGAACGCAACGGATTCCAGATCCTTGAACTTGCCGTCCCATCCCAGCGGCTCGAAGAAGGCCACATCGATCAATGTCGGCGAGCGGATCGGCAGGCCCTTGGGATCCTCACCGATGGCGCGCGGAAGGCCGTCGGCCCATGAAAGGGATGGCCTGTGGCAGCTCGCGCAGGAGTGCGTCTTTGACCTCGACAGCAGCGGATCGAAGAACAGCAGCTGCCCAAGGGTGGATTTCGCCTCCGAATAGGGATTGCTGCTCGGGAACGGAACGACGTCCGGCCGCCGATAGCTGGCACGGATTGTCGCAGGGTCGCCCGGCGCCGTCGCCGGGGTCAAGGCAAGCGACAGCCCTACCGGCAAAACTGCCGCGAGCAAGGTCAGGCTGACCCAAAGCCTCATCGGGGTCCTCAGACGGTATCCTGCTCGGTATATGCCCAAGCAAGTTCAACGAAGTTTTAACAAACGGTTGCGGCCTATTACGGATACCGGGCATTGGTCACGATGACGCGGGGCCTGCGCGCGCGCCTGATTTCGATCAATCCGCGCGGCGGTCTGGTCACACAACCTGAGGCAGCCGCTACTTCTTCACCGGGCGCAGCGGCGCGGAGAACTGTTCGGTGCGGTCGCGCTCGGTCATGTCGACGACGGTGTCCATCGGCGCGGTCAGCTCATAGACATAGGAGACGTCGGTGAAGTAGCGCTTCGCGGTGCCGCCGAGCGCCTCGGGCGCGACACGGTCGAGCAGGATCAGGCCGAAGTCACTGTCGACCCGCCGCGTCGCCTGGCTGGTGTTGAACTCCTCCCAGCGGAAATGGAAGACCGCGTCGGCATCCTCGCCGACGACCTCCCAATTGGCGACGATGTGCGGGTGCTTGCCGACCAGCGACAGCCCTTCGTCGGAATGCGAGGCGAGCTCGAAGAACAGCAGCGACAGCGATTGCGCGGCGCGAGCGCTGACCGTGATGTCGGGACCGTTCACCGCGATCCGGTCGGCATGCGGGATCGAGCGCGATTCGAACAGGCCCTTCAGCTTGACGCCCTGCCACTGGCTCTCGCTGAGCAGCGTGACGACGTTCGACATCGCGTGGATGCGTCCGATCAGGAGCTCGCGCGCGACGTCGATATCGGCGCCGTGCCGCAGCGTGCGGGTCACGATCGACTGGATCACCGCGAGGATGTTCTTGACGCGATGGTTGAGCTCGTCGATCACGGCGGTCAACCGGCGCTCGAAGCCAATGCGGACCTCGATCTCGCGGCTGAGGCGCAAATTGTTGTAGGCGACATAGCCGAACAGGCCGCAGACGATGCCGGTCAGCGCGAGGCCGATCGCCGCGACGATGGTCGCGGTCTGCTGCGCACGCACCGTCGCGTTGCTCTTGGCATAATAGTCGAGCGACCAGTCACGGCCGCCGAACGTCACCGTGCGCACCATCGACGGCAGCGGGCCGTCCAGGCGCACCGCGCGCGAGGTGACGATGCCCTGCTCGTTGGCGGTGAACTCGTCATTCGAATCGCGCGGGTCCTTCAACGCCACCGCGAACAGCGAGCTGTCGTCGTTGGTCAGCATCAGCGACGACAACTCATAGGAGAAGGTGATGAAGCCGGCCGGCTCGGATGCGCCCTCCTGGAACACCGGCGCGGCGAGCACGACCCCGACCGGGCCGTTCTGCCGCAACAGCGGCACCGGGTCGGAGGCCACCGGCTTGGCGTTGGCCATCGCGCGCGCCAGCATCGGGCCCACCACCGAGTGGCGGTCGAAGGCGCGGCCCGGAATGCTCAGGGTCTCCGGATTGCGCGGCTCGACGTCCATCAGCACGTTGATCGGCTTGTCGAGCGCCTTGAGGTCGAGCGCCTGGTCGTCAAAATCCCGGATGGTTGGATTGGTGAAGCCATTGGCCTTCAGCTCGGCCTCCGCCGCGGCGAGCTCGTCCGGCTTGAGCCGCGCGATCCAGGCGGCGACGACGAAATCGGTCTTGAAGGCGTAGATCGCCGAGCGCAGCGGCTGCAGCATGTTGGCCTTCACCATCGACGGCGCCCGGAACAGCCCCGAGGCCACCCGTGCCAGCAGCTCGCGCTCGGTCAGGCGGTCCTGCACCAGGCTGGCGTGGACGTCGATCGCCCGCGCCAGCGCGATGCCGTCGATCGCGAGCTCCTGATCGTGCACCCGATAGGCGGCAAGACCGGAGAGCAGAACTCCGATCAGTGCAATCAAGGCAACGATGAAGCCCAGTCGAACCACACGCTTACTCGGCAATCAGGGGGTGGCGAAAGGGGACGGAAGGCATCTGGCTTCTGCGAGGGCGGCGACAAATCAGGATGCGATGAAAGCCCGCCGCAAAGTAATATGGAATAGCGATCATCGGTCCGCAACAGGAGCCGGTCGGCAACATTAACGACGACGCCACCCGGCGGTCTTTGGCGGCGCCAACGGTTGCTAATCGTCAAAGTTGGAAATTGTTCCGGCTATTGCGCAGCTTTTTTGCGGCGAGGTGCGCGCACTCGCTCGTTCACCGTCACCCTGAGGAGCGCGGCACGCGCATCTCGAAGGGTGAACGGCCCCACCGGTGGCCGTTCATCCTTCGAGGCTCGCTCCGCTCGCACCTCCAGCGACAAAGGCGAAGCCTTTGCGCGGGGATGACGGGACTGGCCGACCCTGCCACAATGATTAACGTCTAGCTGGCCTAACCCGCCTTGACCTTGCCCTGCGACCGAAGGCCGCCCTTGGTCTCGATGAAGCTGATGATGCGATCGAGGCCGTCGCTCTTCTTCAGGTTGGTCATCACGAAGGGCCGCTCGCCGCGCATCCGCCTGGCGTCGGTGTCCATCTTCTCGAGCGACGCACCGACATGGGGTGCGAGATCGATCTTGTTGATCACCAAGAGGTCGGATCGCGTGATGCCGGGGCCGCCCTTGGAGGGGATCTTGTCGCCGGCGGCAACGTCGATGACGTAGATCGTCAGGTCGGCCAATTCCGGCGAGAAGGTCGCCGCCAGATTGTCGCCGCCGGATTCGATCAGCACCAGATCGAGGTCGGGGAATTTCGCCCGCATGTCGGCGACCGCGGCGAGATTCATCGAAGCGTCCTCGCGGATCGCGGTGTGCGGGCAGCCGCCGGTCTCGACACCGGCGATGCGGTCCGGCGTCAGCGAGCCGGAGCGCACCAGAAACTCGGCATCCCATTTGGTGTAGATGTCGTTGGTGATCGCGGCGATGTCGTAGCGCTCGCGCATCGACTTGCAGAGCAGGTCCATCAGCGCGGTCTTGCCGGAGCCGACCGGACCGCCGACGCCGACGCGAAGTGGGCCGTGGGAAGTGGGCATGAGGCGCTCTCTCCGTTATCGTCGTCCCGGCCGAGTGCGCAGTTGCGCACGGAGCCGGGACCCATTACCACCGAACTGAATTGGTGCGACGCGCTGGGGCCACAGCCCTGCACAACCACAGAAGCCTGTGGTAATGGGTCCCGGCCTTCGCCGGGACGACGGCTGAGGACGCGAACGCGGCACCAACATCGTCGCTTCATTGCGCCTCATGACCGGAACAGCCTCGTGTACTGCGTCTCGTGACGCAGGCTTGCGAGATCGGCGCGAAAGGTCGCGCTGCCGAGATCGTCGAGCGAGGCGGCGTCGGCCCGCGCCGCGGTCGCGGCAACGACCGGCTCGAGATCGGCCAGCACGCGCTGGCTGTCGGTCTGCCCGAGCGGGATCAGCCGGCTGCCCGCGGAAATCCAGTTCGAGAGCACGGCATGCAGGAAGGCGTGCAGCACAGGCGGAAGCCGAATGCCGTGCGCGGCGCTGACGAGGGCGACTGCGACCGGGTAGACGATCGGTCCGTCGCAAGCCGCGATCATCGTGTCGAGGCCGGGCGAATTCCAGGTGGCACGGGCAATCTCGATGAAGGCGCGCCCCTGCGTCGTGGTCTCGAGCTGCCGCTCGCGCGACGGCACGAAGGCGGCCGCGAGTACGGCAATCTCCTTCAGCCCGGCGGGATCATGCTCAGACGCCGCGCGAAAACTCTGCGCGAGAAGCACGGCGTCGCAAAATCCGCTGCCGTCGGAAAGCATCGCGGCGAGCCAATCGCGCAGCGACGCGGCATCGGTGATATCGCCGGCCTCGACCGCCCATTCGATGCCGCTGGAATAGGCGAATGCTCCGACTGGAAAGGACGGCGACAGCCATGTCATCAGCCGGTACAGCGCGGCCGCCTCGTCCTCCGCCATCCCGCCGCGCAGCACGGCGGGATCAGGCTCATTTGTGGTCATGAGCATGGGAGTGGTCGTGGTGATGATGGGCATGCTCGCAATGCTCATCATGATGATGGTGGTGGTCATGGTCAGGTCCATGATCATGGCCATGGTGGTGACCGTGATCATGCGCATGGCTGTGGGCATGATCGTGCCCGGTGTGACCATGCGCGTGCTCGTCGGCATGCGCGTGCTCGGCATAGGCGCCGCCCTCGGGATCGAACGGCGCCTCGATCTCGATGACACGGGCCCCTAACCCCTTCACCATCGCCTCGATCACGTGATCCCTGCGGATGCGCAAGCCCTTCGGCATGATCTGGGTCGGCAGATGACGGTTGCCGAGATGCCAGGCGACCCGGATCAGATGATGCGGATCGCTGCCGCGGATTTCCGCGAGCGGCTCGGGAGCTGCGACCACCTCGACGAGGCGGCCGTCCTCCAGCACCAGGGCATCGCCGCCGCGCAGCGCGACGGCGTTTTCGAGATCAAGCAGGAATTCGAGCCCGCGCGTCCCTGACATCACCATCCGCCGCCGGTGCCGGTCGTCGAAATCGAGCACGACGGTGTCGGCTGCCGCTTCCTTCCAGCGATGCTGTCCCAGGACTTTGGTGGCGCGGATCATCGATGCCTCAGAGCTTCTCGACCTTGGCGTCGCTGATGATCTCGATCACCGTCGGCCCGGTCTTCATGTTAGCGGAATATTCGCGCCATACCTTCATGTGCGGCGCCCTGGCATGGCCGTTGAGATCCTCGCGGCTCTCCCAGCGCTCGACCACCACATAGAGGTTGGGATCGTTGACGCTGACATTGCCGTCATAGGAGATGCAGCCCTTCTCCTTGCGGGTCTCGACCGTGCAGGCCTTGTGCCCCTTGATAAAGTCGTCCTTGTTCTCCGGCTTCATCGGCGTGGTGGCGATGACATAGATCATGCTGTTGCTCCCGTTCTTCTTATTCTAGCGGACGTCGACCTTCTCGGGCGTGATCACCTCGATCTTCGGCGGCGCGGCCATGCATTTCACCGCGACCCGGCCGAACGTCTTCATGTGCTCGGCGGTGCGGTGCGGCACCAGCGCCTCCGCGTTCTCCCACTGCTCGACGAACACCATCTTGCTGTGGTCGGTGACGCTCTCATGCAGATCGTAGGCGATATTGCCGGGCTCCTTGCGGGTTTCCTTGATGGAGGCCGTCGCCGCGGCGATGAATTCGGCACGGGTCTCGGGCTTGATGGTCAGCGTGGCAACGACGTAAATCACGGAAATTCCTCCCGGTTTTCTCTTTTGACTTGGGTCTTGTTTTGACGCGTTTTCTTTCCGCGAACCGGAAATCCAGTTCACTCGAAGACGCTCTGGTTACCGGGACGGGTTTTAGAACATAAAATAGCGCTGTGCCATGGGCAGCACCTCGGCCGGCGCGCAGGTCAAAAGCTCGCCGTCTGCGCGTACCTCATAGGTCTCGGGATCGACCTCGATCTCGGGCGTCGCGTCGTTGTGGATCATGCTCTTCTTGGAGATCTTGCCGCGGGTGTTCTGCACCGCATAGAGCTTCTTGGCTGTGCCGAGCTTGCGGGCGAGACCGCCGCTCGCCGCGGCCTTCGAGGTGAACACCACCGAGGACGCGGTGAGCGACTTGCCGAAGGCGGCGAACATCGGCTGGTAATGCACCGGCTGCGGCGTCGGGATCGAGGCGTTGGGATCGCCCATCGGCGCCGCCACGATCGAGCCGCCCTTGATGATGCAGTCCGGCTTGACGCCGAAGAACGCCGGCGACCACAGCACGAGGTCGGCGAGCTTGCCTTTCTCGACCGAGCCGATCAGCTTCGACACGCCGTGCGCGATCGCGGGGTTGATGGTGTATTTGGCGATGTAGCGCTTGACGCGGAAATTGTCGTTGTCGTTGCCCTTGTCCTGCGGCAGCGTGCCGCGCTGTTTCTTCATCTTGTCGGCGGTCTGCCAGGTACGGATGATGACCTCCCCGAGCCGCCCCATCGCCTGCGAGTCCGACGAGATCATCGAGAGCGCGCCGAGATCGTGCAGGATGTCCTCGGCGGCGATGGTCTCCTTGCGGATCCGGCTTTCGGCGAAGGCGAGGTCCTCGGCGATCGACGGATCGAGGTGATGGCACACCATCAGCATGTCGAGATGCTCGTCGATGGTGTTGCGGGTGAACGGCCTTGTCGGATTGGTCGAGGACGGCAGCACGTTCTTGAGGCCGGCGACCTTGATGATGTCGGGCGCGTGGCCGCCGCCGGCACCTTCGGTGTGGAAGGCATGGATGGTGCGGCCCTTGAAAGCCTTGATCGTATCCTCGACGAAGCCGGATTCGTTGAGCGTGTCCGAGTGCAGCATCACCTGGACGTCGTAATCGTCGGCCACCGAAAGGCAGGTGTCGATCGCCGACGGCGTGGTGCCCCAGTCCTCGTGCAGCTTCAGCGCGCAGGCGCCGGCCTTGATCATCTCGACCAGCGCCGCCGGGCGTGAGGCATTGCCCTTGCCGGAAATGCCGAGATTGACCGGGAAGGCGTCGAACGACTGGATCATCCGTCCCATGTGCCAAGGGCCGGGCGTGCAGGTGGTGGCAAAGGTGCCGTGCGACGGGCCGGTGCCGCCGCCTAGCATCGAGGTGACGCCACTCATCAGCGCGTGCTCGATCTGCTGCGGGCAGATGAAATGGATGTGGCTGTCGAATCCGCCGGCTGTGAGGATCTTGCCCTCGCCCGCGATCACGTCGGTGCCGGGACCGATGATGATGGTGACGTTGGGCTGGATGTCCGGATTGCCGGCCTTGCCGATCGCAGCGATCATGCCCTCCTTGATCGCGACGTCGGCCTTCACGATGCCCCAGTGATCGACGATCAGCGCATTGGTGATCACGGTGTCGGCCGCGCCTTGCGCGTTGGTCACCTGCGACTGCCCCATGCCGTCGCGGATCACCTTGCCGCCGCCGAACTTGACCTCCTCGCCATAGGTGGTGAGATCCTTCTCGACCTCGATGATCAGGTCGGTGTCGGCAAGCCGCACCTTGTCGCCGGTGGTCGGGCCGAACATGTCGGCATAGACGGAACGCTTGATCTTCACGGACATGTCAGCCCCCAGTTTCAGCCAGCGCGGCCCTGGCGCGCGCAATCGTGTCGTCGAAAATGCGGTCGAGCCGCGGATTGATACCCCGGCAGCCGGCAACGACCTTGTCGGCCCAGGTCGCATAGTCGGCGAGATCGTCGCGCTCGTCCTTGCTTGGATGCGGCACGATCCGCGCGCCGACATTGCTGATCTTGTCGGCGATCTTGATCAGCTTTGCATCGGGAGACTTGTGCGGAGCATCCTCGATCTGCTTTTGCCGGCGGGCAACCTTTGGCAGGCTCATGTCATCGGTGCATTCGGCCACCAGCGAGGCAACGCGCGCGCTGAACTTCTGCGCGAGCTCCTCGCGCGTGGTCTCGGTGTCCTCAATGGTGTCGTGCAGCCAGCCTGCGGCGACCAGCTCGGCATCGGCGCCATCGGTCACCTGCGCGAGCAGGTTGGCGACCTCGGCGAGATGGTTGATGTAAGGCTCGCTGCCCCGCCCCTTGCGCGCCATGCCGTTGTGACGGCGCGCAGCAAGCTCGGCGGCTTCGGAGACCATGCGGAGCGCGGGCAGCATCGGACCTAAAGCTTCCCCTTCACCTCGGCGCGAAAACCGTAGATCACGCGCTTGCCGGCGAGCGCGACGAGGTGGACGTCGCGGGTCTGGCCGGGTTCGAAGCGGACGGCGGTGCCGGCGGCGATGTCGAGGCGCATGCCGCGGGCTTTCTTGCGGTCGAATTTCAGCGCCGGGTTGGTCTCGAAGAAATGGTAGTGCGAGCCGACCTGGATCGGGCGGTCGCCGGTGTTGGCGACCGAGAGCGTCACGGTCTTGCGGCCGGCATTGAGCTCGATCTCGCCGTCCTTGATGAAGAGTTCGCCGGGGATCATGTCCTTCTCCTCGTCATTCCGGGGCATGCGAAGCATGAACCCGGAATCTCCTTAAACAATCTCTGGATTCCGGGTTCGGCCTTCGGCCGCCCCGGAATGACGCGCGCGTGGCTATCGGATCGGCTCGTGCACGGTGACGAGTTTTGTCCCGTCGGGGAATGTCGCCTCGACCTGGATGTCGTGGATCATCTCCGGGATGCCATGCATCACCTGCGCGCGGGTCAGGACCTTCGCGCCGGCCTGCATCAGATCGGCGACGGTGCGGCCATCACGCGCGCCCTCGACGATGAAGTCGGTGATCAACGCGACGGCTTCGGGATGGTTCAGCTTGACGCCGCGCTCGAGCCGGCGGCGTGCCACCATGGCCGCCATCGATACCAGGAGCTTGTCCTTTTCGCGGGGAGACAAATTCATGCGAGCACTCTGATCGTTCTTGAAAGGTTTAGTTGAGCCACAGCCGCGGCAGCGGGACAGTGGAGGCGCGGCCGAGCACCATCATCATGTCGGCGCGCAGCCGGGCCGCATCTTGGGCACAGAAGCGGGCCATTGCAAAGCCATTCCAGGCGGAGATGCCGACCTCGCCGCCGAAGTTTTCCGACGCCTCGCGGATGCGCTCGACCAACGCCTCGTCGCCCGGCACGATCAGCGCCGTGCCGATCGCGCAGCCGCCATTGGCAATCGCCGGCCTTGCCAGCTTCTCGCCAATCTCGCCGTCGAGCCTGACGGTCTCGGCAAACACCAGCCTGCCGCCACGCCGCATCCGCCAGCGATCGACAAATTCGCCGTGGCGCATGGTCTCGCCCATCGCGGCGCGGCCGAACACCACGATCTCGCAGAGCAGGAGCGAGGCACCCTCGGCAAGGTCGATGTCGAAGCCCCTGACAATGCGGGCACGATCGAACAGGATAGTCTCCTGCGGCAGCCAGGAGAGATGTGCACCGCTCGCGACCGTCAATGCGATGTCAAGCCGGGCAGCGGCGCCGGGCGCCCGATAGATCTTCTCGGCTGCCGCCGTGGTCAGCGTCAGGCGCGCCCCCTCAGCGGCCGTGATTGCAATGTCGAAGCGGTCGCCGCCGGCAATGCCGCCGGCGGTGTTGACTAACATGGCCGACAGGCCGTCGTCCTCGGGCGATGGAAAGCGGACGCGCAGTGAGCCTGACTCATGGAGGTCGCCGCGGCGGGTGGCACCGTCTTTCAGATGCACACCGAACCGGACCGCACCCTGGGCGCGGTTTGCCGCAAACGTCGCCGCTGCCGCGCCTGCGATCCCGGTCCGCATTCCCCCGACGCTCCCTTCGCGCGCCACGACAGGCGGCGTCACATCCTGTTCACAGCGCCATCTGGCGGCTGATCTCGGCGGGATCGAGGCTTGCGCGGTCGCAGGCATATTTCACCGCACCCCGGTCCATCACGGCAAAACTGTCGCCGAGTTCGCAGGCAAAGTCGAGATATTGTTCGACCAGCACGATCGCGATGTTGCCGAGGTTGCGCAGATAGGAGATGGCGCGGCCGATATCCTTGATGATCGAGGGCTGAATGCCCTCGGTCGGCTCGTCGAGCAGCAGGAGCTTTGGCCGCATCACCAGCGCCCGGCCGATCGCAAGCTGCTGCTGCTGGCCGCCGGAAAGGTCGCCGCCGCGGCGGCCCAGCATGGTCTCCAGCACCGGAAACAGCGAGAACACGTCGTCGGGAATGTTGCGGTCTTCGCGCTTGAGCGGACCGAAGCCGGTCTTGAGGTTCTCTTCCACCGTCAGCAGCGGAAAGATCTCGCGGCCCTGCGGCACGAAGCCGATGCCGCGACGCGCCCGCTCATAGGGCTTGAGCGCGGTGATGTCCTTGCCGTCGAAATTGATCGCGCCGGACGCGATCGGATACTGGCCGACCATGGCCCGCAGCAGCGAGGTCTTGCCGACGCCGTTGCGGCCGAGCACGCAGGTGACCTTGCCCGGCTCGGCGGTCAGCGACACGCCGCGCAAGGCCTGCGCCGCTCCGTAGTAGAGATTGATGTTGTCGATCTTCAGCATCGCCCTAGCGCCCCAGATACACTTCGACCACCCGTTCGTTCGACGACACCTGGTCGATCGAACCTTCGGCGAGCACCGAGCCCTCATGCAGGCAGGTCACCTTGACGCCGAGCTCGCGTACGAAGGTCATGTCGTGCTCGACCACCATGATGGTGTGGTTCCTGTTGATCTCCTTCAGCAGCTCCGCGGTCAGATGGGTCTCGACATCGGTCATCCCGGCGACCGGCTCGTCGACCAGCAGCACCTTCGGGTCCTGCGCCAGCAACATGCCGATCTCGAGCCACTGCTTCTGGCCGTGCGACAGGCTGCCGGCGAGGCGGTTGCGCGCATCGGTCAGGCGGATGGTCTCGAGCACCTTGTCGATACGCTCGGACTCGGCCTTGCTGCCGCGCCAGAACAGCGTGCCGCGCACGGAATGATCGACATTGAGCGCGAGCAGGAGATTGTCCTGCACGGTCTGGCTCTCGAACACCGTCGGCTTCTGGAATTTGCGGCCGATGCCGAGCTCGGCGATCCGGGTCTCGTCGAGCCGGGTCAGGTCGACGGTGCCGTCGAACAGCACCGTGCCCTCGTCGGGCTTGGTCTTGCCGGTGATGATGTCCATCATCGTGGTCTTGCCGGCGCCGTTCGGGCCGATGATGGCGCGCATCTCGCCGGGCTCGAGCGCCAGCGACAGATTGTTGATGGCGTGAAAACCGTCGAACGAGACGTGCACGCCATCGAGGTAGAGCATGGCCGAAGTGGCGCGGGTATCCATGACGTTCATCTGCCTACTCCGCCGGGTTCGGTGCGCCGATGCCGTCTTCGCGCGCGGCACTCTCGGCGTCGGGTGAGTTGCGCCGCGCTTTCAGCGGCTCCCACCAGGCGTTGAAGGTACCGACGATGCCCTTGGGCAGCAGCAGCGTGACCAGGATGAACAGCGCGCCCAGCATGAACAGCCAGTACGGTGCGAGTGGCCCCGAGGTGAAGAACGTCTTGGCATAGTTGACGACGACGGCGCCGAGCGCCGCGCCGATCAGCGTGCCGCGGCCGCCGACCGCGACCCAGATCACCGCCTCGATCGAGTTGGCGGGCGCGAACTCGCTCGGATTGATGATGCCGACCTGCGGCACGTACAGCGCGCCGGCGACGCCGGCCATGCACGCCGACAACGTGAACACGAACAGCTTGTAGGATTCGACGCGATAGCCAAGGAAACGGGTCCGGCTTTCGGCGTCACGCACCGCAATCAGGACCTTGCCGAGCTTCGAGGTCACGATCGCGCGGCAGATCAGGAAAGCGATGATCAGCGCAAGGCAGCTCAGCAGGAACAGCGCGGCGCGGGTGCCTTCGGCCTGCACGTTGAAGCCGATGATGTCCTTGAAGTCGGTCAGCCCGTTGTTGCCGCCGAAGCCAAAATCGTTGCGGAAGAACGCCAGCAGCAGCGCATAGGTCATCGCCTGCGTGATGATCGACAGATACACGCCGGTGACGCGCGAGCGGAAGGCGAGCCAGCCGAAGCAGAAGGCGAGCAGACCCGGCACCAGCAGTACCATCAGCGCGGCGAACCAGAACTTGTCGAAGCCGTACCAGTACCAGGGCAGCTTGCTCCAGTTCAGGAACACCATGAAGTCCGGCAGGATCGGGTTGCCGTAGACGCCGCGGCTGCCGATCTGGCGCATCAGGTACATGCCCATCGCGTAGCCGCCGAGCGCGAAGAACGCGCCGTGGCCGAGCGAGAGGATGCCGCAATAGCCCCAGATCAAATCGATCGAGAGCGCGAGGATGGCGTAGCAGACATATTTGCCCCACAGCGCCACCAGATAAGTCGGCACCTGGAACATCGAGCCCGGCGGCAGCAGCAGGTTCGACAACGGGATCAGCACGCCGATCGCGGCGACGATCAGGACGAACGCGGTCGCGGCGCGGTCGAGCGAACGGGTGAGGATGTGCGGCGTCATCGGCGAACTCCCTTGCCTCTCCCGCTTGCGGGGGAGCGCAGGCCGCCTTGCGCGGCCGTTCTTAGGAGACGCCGAAGCGGAGCTTCGGCTATGGCGCGCATCAGCGCGCGGCGGGTGGGGGTCTCTCCACATCGGGAGTGTACCGTGTGGAGAGACCCCCACCCCAACCCTCCCCCGCAAGCGGGAGAGGGAGTCGCAGCGCACTTCGGGGCAGTCATTGGTGGCTCAAAGCAGGTCATGCTTCCACCGCCCGCCCCTTGAGCGCGAACAGGCCGCGCGGCCGCTTCTGGATGAACAGGATGATCAGCACCAGGATCGCGATCTTGCCGAGCACCGCGCCCGCGACAGGCTCGAGGAACTTGTTGGCGATGCCGAGCGTGAAGGCGCCGACCAGCGTGCCCCAGAGATTGCCGACGCCGCCGAACACCACGACCATGAAGCTGTCGATGATGTAGCTCTGGCCGAGATTCGGGCTGACATTGTCGATCTGCGACAGCGCCACGCCGGCAATGCCGGCGATCCCCGAGCCGAGGCCGAAGGTCAGCGCGTCGACGCGCGAGGTGGCGATCCCCATCGAGGCCGCCATGCGGCGGTTCTGCGTCACCGCGCGCATCTCGAGTCCGAGCGCGGTGTAGCGCAGCATCGCCAGCAGGATGGCAAACACCGCGAGCGTGAAGCAGAGGATCCAGAGCCGGTTATAGGTGATGGTGATCTGGCCGAGCTCGAAGGCGCCGCTCATCCAGGAGGGGTTGCCGACCTCGCGGTTGGTCGGACCGAACGCGGTACGTACCGCCTGCTGCAACACCAGCGACAGGCCCCAGGTCGCGAGCAGCGTCTCCAGCGGGCGGCCGTAGAGGAAGCGGATGATGGTGCGCTCGATCACGACACCGATCAAGCCGGCGACCAGGAAGGCGAGCGGCACCGCGATCAGCAGCGAGTAGTCGAACAGCGCAGGATAGCGGCCGCGGATCACCTCCTGCACCACGAAGGTGGTGTAGGCCCCGAGCATCACCATCTCGCCGTGCGCCATGTTGATGACGCCCATCACGCCGAAGGTGATGGCAAGCCCGATCGCCGCGAGCAGCAGCACCGAGCCGAGTGACAGGCCGTACCAGGCATTCTGCACCATCGACCACATCGCCAGATTGCTCTGGATCGAGGACACCGCGCTCGCGGCCGCGTTCGCAACCAGCGGCGGCTGGTCGGTGCCGAGGGCGGTGAGCAGCGCCAGCGCCTCCTGATCGCCGCGCGCCTTGACCACGGCGACGGCGTCGAGCTTGTCGCTGTCGGATGCGTCCGACTTGAACAGGATGATGGCGGCGCGCGCCTCGGCGAAGGCCTGCTTGACCGACTTGACGCTCTCCTTGGCGAGCGCGCTCTCCACCGTCGGCAGCAAATTCTCCTCGTGGCTCTTGAACACCGACTGCGCGGCGGCGAGACGCTTGGCCGGATCCGGCGACAGCAGCGTCAGGCCGCCGAGCGCGGCCTCCACAGTGCGGCGCAGGCGGTTGTTGAGGCGGACGGCGGCGGCGTTGTCGGGCAGCTTGTCGACGGCAGCACCCGTGGCGGCGTCGACGATCTTGCCGTCGGTCCGCGTGATGAAGACCTTCTTGCTGTCGGGATCGGCCGAGAGCCGGCCGTCCTGCAACGCGCTGATGATGGGCGAGGCCAGCGCATTGCCCGACGCGGCGACCTCACCGATCGCAGCCTCTGTGTCGGAGAACTCGTCATTGGCGAATTTGGCGACCGAATCCTCGAACGGACCGGCCAGCGCCGGCACAGCAAGGCAGCTCAGCAGCACGATCGAGAGACAAAGCGCGCGAAAACGATCAATACAATTGGCGAACACGTCAGTACCCCGGCAGGAGTGTGAGGAGAAGGCGGCGAGTTGTGCCGCCTTCTCCAGGTTCTTGGATGGTTGTGTTGTGTCGTCGATCAGGTCAGGAGCTCAGGAGCCCTGTTGTCAGGAGCCTTGTTGTCAGGAGCCCTGGCCGCCGCACTTGTTGGTCTTGGTGTTGTAGTTGCCGCACTTCTTGCCGACCCAATCGCCGATCAGGTCCCTGGAGCCCTCGAGCTCCTTCGACCAGGCGTCGCCGGCCACCAGGCCCGGGGTCTTCCAGACCACGTCGAACTGGCCGTTGCCCTTGATCTCGCCGATGAACACCGGCTTGGTGATGTGGTGGTTCGGCAGCATCTGCGACACGCCGCCGGTCAGGTTCGGCGCCTCGATGCCGGGAAGCGCATCGATCACCTTGTCCGGATCGGTCGACTTCACCTTCTCGACCGCCTTCACCCACATGTTGAAGCCGATGTAGTGCGCTTCCATCGGATCGTTGGTCACGCGCTTCGGATTCTTGGTGTAGGCCTGCCACTCCTTGATGAACTTCTCGTTCGCCGGGGTCTTGATTGACTCGAAGTAGTTCCAGGCGGCGAGATGGCCGAGCAGCGGCTTGGTGTCGATGCCGGCGAGTTCTTCCTCGCCAACCGAGAACGCGACCACCGGGATATCGGTCGCCTTGATGCCCTGGTTGCCGAGCTCCTTGTAGAACGGAACGTTGGCGTCGCCGTTGATGGTGGAGACCACCGCGGTCTTCTTGCCGGCCGAGCCGAACTTCTTGATGTCGGCCACGATCGTCTGCCAGTCGGAGTGACCGAACGGCGTGTAGTTGATCATGATGTCGTCCTGGGCGACGCCCTTCGACTTCAGATAGGCTTCCAGGATCTTGTTGGTGGTGCGCGGATAGACGTAGTCGGTGCCGGCCAGCACCCAGCGCTTCACCTTCTCTTCCTTCATCAGATAGTCGACGGCGGGGATCGCCTGCTGGTTCGGCGCAGCGCCAGTGTAGAACACGTTGCGCTCGGACTCCTCACCCTCATACTGCACCGGATAGAACAGGATGTTGTTCAGCTCCTTGAACACCGGGAGCACGGATTTGCGCGACACCGAGGTCCAGCAGCCGAACACGACCGCGACCTTGTCCTTGGTGATCAGCTCGCGGGCCTTTTCGGCGAACAGCGGCCAGTTCGAGGCGGGGTCGACCACGACGGGCTCGAGCTTCTTGCCGAGCACGCCGCCCTTCTTGTTCTGCTCGTCGATCAGGAAAAGGATCGTGTCCTTCAGCGTGGTTTCGCTGATGGCCATGGTGCCTGACAGCGAGTGAAGGATGCCAACCTTGATGGTGTCGTCGGCCGCTTGCGCGGGCGCGAGGGACGAGGACGCAGCCAGGCCCAAAACCAGGCCGGCCGTCGCCGCGAGCGCGCGGCGGCGGGTCATCGTCGTTATTTTGTGAGAAAGGTGAGTAAGCATGAAATGTCGTCTCCCTGACGCAGGCGTGGAACGCTGCGAACGGCCGCTTGGCCGCCTGCGGTTAAGGGAATCGCAAGAACTGTGCCACGGTGCGCAGCCCCCGTAAGCCGATGAACCGGCTGGATAATTTCATCGGTTCCGGGCAAATACGGAAGCCGTTTGCTCAATCATTGAGCCGTCAACTTGACTGCCGAAAGAGCAATCAGACTATTTTGTAGGCAAAATCGCAGTCTTGGCTAAATTTCCGGCACCGATTTGTGACAGTTTGCGCGATGGTTCAGCGAACTCCGGGCACCAAAGACGGCGATCTCATCTTGAAACCGCCCAGTTCCTGGTCCATATCCTCGCCATGCCCGCGACATCGCGGTGCCTTTGCGAGCTGCGTGTTCAAGCTGCCCCAAGCGGCTTCTGGCTCGCCTTTCAGCTAACCCAGCTTGACGCCCCAGACACGCGGGTGTCCCCGAATGCCTTCCTGCGCTTCCGGCCGATATGGGCCGGGACGACGACGGCTTTTATGGAAAGAACCACCTTTTGACCTCCTTTCAGGATTTCGGCCTCGCCGATCCCATCGCCCGCGCGCTCCGAGAAGAAAATTATCTCACGCCGACCCCCATCCAGGCCCAGACCATCCCGCTAGCCCTTGCCGGCCGCGACGTCGTCGGCATCGCCCAGACCGGTACCGGCAAGACCGCCTCCTTCGCGCTGCCGATCCTGCACCGGCTGCTTGAAAACCGCGTCCGCCCGCAGCCCAAGAGCTGCCGCGTGCTGGTGCTCTCGCCGACCCGCGAACTGTCCGGGCAGATCCTCGACAGTTTCAACACCTATGGCCGCCACATCCGGCTGTCCTCGACGCTCGCCATCGGCGGCGTGCCGATGGGCCGCCAAGTCCGTTCCCTGATGCAGGGCGTCGAGGTGCTGGTCGCCACCCCCGGCCGCCTGCTCGACCTCGTGCAGAGCAACGGACTGAAGCTCAACCAGGTCGAGTTCCTGGTGCTCGATGAAGCCGACCGCATGCTCGACATGGGCTTCATCAACGACATCAGGAAAATCGTCGCCAAGTTGCCGATCCGGCGCCAGACGCTGTTCTTCTCGGCCACCATGCCCAAGGACATCGCCGAGCTCGCCGAGGCGATGCTGCGCGACCCGGCCCGCGTGGCGGTGACGCCGGTGGCCTCGACGGTGGATCGCATCGCCCAGCGCGCGATCCAGGTCGATTTCGCGGCCAAGCCGACGGTTCTCGCCCAGCTGCTGAAGCAGGAACCGGTCAACCGCGCCCTGGTCTTCACCCGCACCAAGCACGGCGCCGACAAGGTGGTGAAGAGCCTTGCCAAGGCCGGCATCGAGGCCAATGCGATCCACGGCAACAAGTCGCAGAACCACCGCGAGCGCACGCTGGCGGCGTTCCGTTCCGGCGAAATCCGCACGCTGGTGGCGACCGATATCGCCGCCCGCGGGATCGACGTCGACGGCGTCAGCCACGTGGTGAATTTCGACCTGCCCAACATCCCGGAGACCTACGTCCACCGCATCGGCCGCACGGCACGCGCCGGCGCCGACGGCGTCGCGATCTCGCTGATCGCAGGCGCCGAGGAGATGGGCTATTTGCGCGATATCGAGCGGCTGATCCGGATTACCGTGCCGCGGGAAGACCGCCGCACACAAGGCAGCTCCTCTGGCGGCCGCGAGGCCGCCGCGCCGGCCCAGGCCACCCACCCGCACCGGGGCGGCCGTTCTGCGCCCCGCGCACATAATGTCCGTGGGAATGAGGCCGCTCCGGGTGCAAAAGGCCCTCGCCGCCGCCGCCGTCGAGGTGGTAATAATGGCGCGCCGCAGACGAGCCGGGGCGAGTCGCCGCGTCCGTCGCAGGCCGGCAACAGCGAAGGCATTCAGGGCGTCGCCTTCTTGCATCGCGAGAGCCGGCCGAATCCGCAACACAACCGCAACAACCGACCGAAGCACTAGCCGTCGCTCGATCTGGAGAAACATATGGCTAAGGAAGAGCTGATCCAGTTCGAAGGACTGGTGACCGAAATTCTCCCCGACGCTCGTTACCGGGTGCAACTCGATGCCGGGCACGAGATCGTCGCCTACACCGCCGGCAAGATGAAGAAAAACCGCATCAAGACGCTGGCCGGCGACCGCGTTACGATCGAAATGTCGCCCTACGATCTCGAAAAAGGGCGCCTGATTTTCCGGCACAAGGACGAACGTCCGAGCGGCGCGCCCGGCGGCCCGCCGCGGGGCGGAGCCCAGCGCGGCGGCCAGTTCCGCCGCCGATAAGCGGGGTCTTGCAACCGCTGCGGGCATGACGTCCTGATGTCCTGCGCACAATTGGCCGGCGGCTGCGCCGGCCAAAAAATCGCGCACGTCAGGATTGTTTTCAGGATTGTTTTGAAGCCTTCTATCGAATAATATCCTACCCATCGATTTTCGGCCGGACGACATTAGCCAATACCGGTACAGCCGGTTCAGACGCTGACGACCCTTCCAAAAATTCGATCTCACCACCCCGCCGATCAGCGGGTCTTGAACTTGTATATCTGAGAAGGGACTACCCACGTGAGCATGGGAACCGTGAAGTGGTTTAACGCGACCAAGGGCTACGGCTTCATCCAGCCGGATGAAGGCGGGAACGACGTGTTCGTGCACATCAGTGCAGTCGAGCGCGCCGGCCTTGGCACTCTGCGTGAAGGCCAGAAGATCTCCTACGAGATCGTGGCTGACCGCCGTTCCGGCAAATCCTCGGCCGACAATCTGCGCGCCGCCGGATAAGCCGATTTCCCGGGAGCGCGAAGCTCCAGGAAATTGTCGCTAAAGCATCAAGGGCCGCATCTTCGGATGCGGCCCTTTTTGTCTGGATTGCCAACCGGCGTCAGCGTCGTTCGAAAGGCTCTAGAGCCTATCCTGTTCCGATTGAATCGGAACGGGGCTCTAGATTCTTGTTTTGACGCGTTTTCTTCACGCGAACCGGTATCCACTTCGCTCGAAAACGCTCTAATAGGTCGAGCAGGTCGTCGGCATCGTGGCGGACGTCGGGGCGTAGAACACGCAACGCGACTGCCGCGGTCTCGTATAGGCCACGTCGCTGAGATTGATGCCGCCCTTGGCCATCACATAGCCGACCGTCGGAACGTATTTGTAGCTGACTTCGCTGAAGATCAGATAGGTGTCCGCAACCAGCAGCGCCGCCGGAACGACGCTGGTCACGACATCGCCCTGACTGCGGCTCGAGGCCGTCAATGTGGCCTGCGTGGCGCCCGTGGCCATCACCCCCGCCTTGCTCCACTGGATCCGCGCGACCTTCGAGGCATCGACGTAGATTTCCGACAATGTGACCTTGGTCGGCGTCGGATCGTATGGCGTCATGATGCCGACGCTGGCGCTGAAGAAGTTCTGCAGGTCGGCATCCACCACCTGCGTCGACTGCGAGGTCAGGTCCGACGCGGCGCGCGCCATCAAGGTGACCTTGCGGTCGACCGCGACACCGGATGAAAACTCGACGGTGCCGAAGAACAGCACCAGCATCAGCGGCAGGACGAAAGCGAACTCGACCGCGGCAAGGCCCCGGCGGTCATTGCAGAGGGCCGCGACCGAGCGCAGCAAGGCCGCTGCCTGGGTTTTCATGACGTTGCTCATGAGCATGTCGCCCCGGCGGTGCCGGATGGCTCGTTCTTGAATGTCGCGGTCGCGGTCAGCAGCCGCTTGCCGTTGGCGAGGTTGGCGACATTGAAGCCAAGCTTGGTGACGAACAGCGGCCACTGATAGAACAGCCGGACCACCACGACGTCGCCGTCCTTGCCGGGACACCATTTCATGGTCGGAATGAATGCGTTGTTGGAATCGATCGGAGGCGCGATGTTGACGCTGCTAAAGCCCGTCGCAGCGGGATAGCTGCGCACGTCGACCGATATGCCGTTGGCGCAATCGAACAGCGCGCTGACCTGGCCGCAGACGAAGTTCTTGAACTGCTGCTGGGTATAGCTTGCGCCCTGCGCCTGACCGGTCATGATCATGCGCGCGGAATCCTGCGTCACCGTCTCCAGCACCTGGCTCGCGAAGAAGATCATCGCCACTTCGATGATCGCAAACAGCAGTCCGAAAAACAGCGGCGCGACCATCGCGAATTCGACTGCGGTCGCGCCACGGCGGTTTCTGCGAAAGCGATGGAGGAGGCGCGCAAAAGAATGAGCGGGCAGCGGCATCAACGACCCCGGATCAACATGGCGACAACAACTACCCGAGACTCATTGTCGAAGTATTTCGCCGGATCGAGACAGAACGACCCGATCCGTTAGGCTTTTCTTAACCATGTCGGATGAACCGCCTCGGCCGGCGGCTGCCCCGGCGTGTGAAACGCCGGCGCGGACACGCGCTAGTTCTGCGGCTTCGCGGCCGCGCCCGAGCCGGAGGCCTGGCTGTTGAGCGAGCCGGCCTGGTCCATGGTCGACTTGAAGTAGGTCTCGCCGTCGCCGAGGGTGATGCGGCGCTGGCAGACCGGCATGCAGCTGTAGGTCTCGCGATCGACGCCGCGATAGACGGTGACCAACTGGTCGGTCGGACCTTCGACCTGGATCTGGCGATCCACCAGCACCTGGCCGGTGCGGTCGAGAGCGATGAAGTTGGTCGCGCCGTAGCCCTTGCCGGTCACGACGACAACGCCGCCATTCTGCAGGGTGACGTCGGCGATCAGCGGGTTGCCGACCACGATGGTGGAGATGCCGCCGGGCAGCTTGACGAGCTTGGCCTGATCGACATTGACCGCAATCCGGTCCGGATCCGGCGCTGCCGTTGCGAATGCGGGCCACAGCAGAACGGCTGCGGCCAGCGAGATGAATCCAATACGCGCGACGGCGCGAATACGCTGGGACTGAAACGACATACCTTACCCCGGGACGTTAACAAGCCGGCAAAAGCGATACGCAGCGGACCGGCGCCCGACGCAGGCAAATCTGACGGCAATTCATTTAAGAAGAGCAAAAATCGACCGCCGAATTGCGCGGATGTCACGACTTCCGGAACGGATCGGCCAACGGCCCGGTGATCCCGCGGAAAAACACCCCCGCGGGGACCGCCGTCTAGCCGGCGCCACGCACATGCACCACCACGCGATCGTCGGCGTAGAGGCGCTGCCATCCATCGATGTGATCGAGAAATCTGGAGGCGGGCGTTGCCGGATCGAGCATCACCGCATCGATTCTGTAGGTCTTGAGCAGATCGAGGAAGCCGTCGACGTCCTTGAGCTGGAGCGCACGATAATAGGCCATCCCGAACTTCTCGCCGTAGAGCTCGGCGCGGCCGTCGACGAACACCGGCACCTGGCGCCAGATCAGATAGCCGCCGAACTGCAGATCATTGAGCACGCGCTGCACGTTGTGCGCCTTCAGCGCGTCGACGGCGGCGGTGGGCGAATGGATCGTCGGCGGCGACATGTCCCGGCGCGCCGCAATGAACCAGGTCGAGACGCAGAGCGCGGCGATCAGCATCGCGGCCGGCGTGGCCTTCAGCCGGACCACGCTTGCGGCCCGCAGGCCGAACTGGCTTGCCACCGGCGTCAGCACGGCCAGCGGCAACAGCAAAGCGAAGAGCTCGAGATTCCTGACATGGGATAGCGCCATGTGCAGCAGGCCCAGCGCCAGGGCGATTCGCGGCAGCGGCAGCTTCACCCCGCAATAGAGCGCCCCGCCGATCAGGCCGAGAATGGTCAGCTCGAACGCATCGACGTGGCTGAAACTCGCCGGCATCCACTCCGCGATGAGATGCAGCAATTCACCGAGGCTGAGAATCCTCAGCGAGGCGAGGATCGTCCCCCAGCCATAGGGCGTCACGCAGCACGCGGCCAGCGCGCCGAGGCCGAATGCGGCCCAGCGCAGCGCCAGCGGCAATCTTTGCGCTGGCGCGGCGTTCCACAGCGCATCGAGCGCGAAGGCGCCGGCCAGCACCAGGCCGAACAGAAAGCCGCCATGCAGGTTGGCCCAGAGCGCGATCAGCGGCAGCAGCCAGAACGAAGGAGCCTCGCGGCGTTCGCTGGCGACCATCAGGCCGTTCGCCCAGACCATCATGATCGGCAGTGCAAGCACATGCGGACGGGCCAGCAGATGCCCGCATGTCAGCACCAGCGCCGCCAGCGCGATCAGGCTGGCGTAGATCGCCGGCAGCGCGCGGCTGAGGATGGCGGTGAGCAGTGCGAAGGTGGCGGCGCCGCAGGCGGCGGCCAGCGCCGCGGGCCCGGTCCACCCGGCAAGGTCGTAGGCCTTCGCGAACAGGACCTGCGCCAGCCAGGACGACGACACCCACGGCTCACCCGCCTTGGTGAAGGAATAGATATCGACCGACGGCAATGCGCGGTGGTCGAGGATCCACCGGCCGACGGCAATCTGCCAGTAGGTGTCGGAATCGGCGAGCAGCCTGTCGCCGACGACCAGCAGCAGCGCATAGACGCCGCACGCCATCCAGAACCAGGCCGGGACTTCGGCGAACACCGAGGCCCGCACCTGTGGGACGGTTGCGGTCTCAGCACTCATGCGCGCACGGTCCGGTCAATGACGGAACGGATAGGCCAGCTGTCCGCCGATTTCGGCCGGCACGCCCTGCTCGGCGTCGACGCCGTAATCATCCGGAAGCTTGCCTTCGGGCATGCGGAATGTCCCGAACAGAATGTCCCAGAGCGGAAACGTGCCGGCGAAATTGGTGTCGCCACCCTCCTCGAGCGCGGTGTGATGCCAGCGATGAAACACCGGCGTGGCGATCACATATTTGAACGGACCGAGCGTCCAGTTCAGGTTGGCGTGCACGAAGGCGGAGTGGAATGTGGTGAAAGGACCGACCCACAGCATGATGTTCGGCGAGATGCCGGCCATCAGCAGGATCACGTCGACCGAGATCGTGCCGATCAGCAGATTGACGGGATGGAAGCGCGCCGCCGAGATCCATTCGAGATCCTCGGAGGAATGATGAATGGCGTGGTACTTCCAGAAGCCGCCGCCGTGAAACATCCGGTGCAGCCAATACAGCATGAAGTCGGCGGCGACCAGGAAGATGATCGATTGCAGCCAGAGCGGCAGCTGCGCCAGCGGGCCGTGTCCGTTCTCGTAGAACGAGATCAGCTCGTCGGCACCGTGCACGTCGAACACCGCGGCCGCGCCCACCACCAGCAGCCCGATGCGCAGCACGCGGGCGAATACCGGCACGAAGAACCAGTAGCAGATGTCCGTGACCAGCTCGCGCTTCTGCCACCACGGCTTGCCGGGATTGCAGGCCCAGAAGTGGGTCAGCACCGTGAAGAACAGCGCGAGGCCGATCGTGATCGGCACCACCCTCATCATCGTCTGGCCGAGCATCTCGATGACTTCGATCGGAAGGGTGGACATGGCAGCCTCATACTACGGAAGCCCCATGGGTATAGATGTGCGCTTAAGGAGCCGTGAATAGGCGCCGGGCGCCGGGTCGCAGCAACAGTCTGCAATTTTAGCGGACCGTTTAATGCCAAATTTACTGTGCGCAACATCAGCGGGTTCCCGCAGAGTTTATGCGATCAAATTAACTGCGCCGAAATCGTCCAACACTAGGGTGCCGCAATGGTCACGGTGCTGAGAACGCCGGCGAGACCAAATCTAGTTCGACCAGCCACGTGTACACAGGAGTGATTTTATGAAGAACCTCGTTTCGCGCTTCGTGAAGGACGAATCGGGCGCGACCGCCATCGAGTACGGCCTGATCGCCACCGGTATCGCCATCGCGATCATCGCTGCAGTCAACGGCGTCGGCACGAAGCTCTCGGGTACCTTCAACTCGATCTCGGGCTCGCTGAAGTAAGCCGGCTTCGACGAATTCGCATCAAAGGTCCCGGCAATCCCGGGACCTTTGCTATTTGTCGGGGGCCGATCGGCAGCCTCCGTTGATGGTGCCGGCAATCCTTTTCCGATTGTTCACCATTGGCCGCTAGCGTCGGGTCTCGACCGCAGCTCCAGCTTGACGGCATGAATTCATGATCCTCGACATCGCACGCTTGATGCTGTTTCCGGCCCTGATGGCCTTTGCGGCGGCGAGCGATCTCTTGACCATGACGATCCCGAACCGGATTTCGCTGGCACTGGTGGCGGGCTTCTTTGTCCTGGCGCCGCTGACCGGGATGGGCGTCCACGATATCCTCACCCATGCCGGCGCAGGCGCGCTGGTTCTCGTGGTGGCGTTCGGCATGTTCGCGATGGGCTGGGTCGGCGGCGGAGACGCCAAGGTCGCGGCCGCGGCCGGCCTGTGGTTCGGGTTCGAGCACCTGCTGCCCTATCTGGTCTTTGCGTCTTTGTTCGGCGGTGCGCTGACCGTGCTCTTGCTGCAGCTGCGGCAATGGCCGCTGCCCTACCCGCTCGCGTCGCAGGCCTGGCTCAGCCGCCTGCACGACAAGCAGACCGGAATTCCCTACGGCATCGCACTCGCCCTCGGCGCCCTGCTGATCTATCCCGAGACGGACTGGATCAAGACGATCGATCTCGCGCACTTCGCGATGCGCTGAGAAAGCAGCGGTAACCGCCCGTTAAGGCGATTTAGATACGCCTCATTAACCATGCTTTGACGAATAGCTGGTCAACTCCCATCACGGCGGCGGCAGCGTCGCGGCGTCATGTGGAAAGTGAAGCGTAATGGATAAGGCCCGCATTCTGGTCCTGGCAATTGCAGGCTGCGCCGGCCTTGCGGCGCTTTATTTGGCGAGCGGAAGCGACGACAAGCCGGCGGCCCCTCCGCCAGTTGCCCAGCTGCCGACCGTCGACATCCTGGTCGCGCGCGCCGACATCGGCCTCGGCCAGGCAGTGAAGGCCGAAGATCTGCAGTGGCAGACCTGGCCGGCGGCGACCGCCAGCGCCAGCTTCATGCGCAAGGACAGCCACGCCGACGCCATCAAGGACGTCACCGGCTCGATCGCGCGCGCCCCGTTCATCCAGGGCGAGCCGATCCGCGAGCAGAAGCTCGTCAAGGCCGACGGAAGCGGCTTCATGGCCGCGATCCTGCCGACCGGCATGCGGGCGGTATCGACTGAAATCTCTCCCGAGACCGGTGCCGGCGGCTTCATCCTGCCGAACGACCGGGTCGACGTCCTGCTGTCGAAGCGGGACAAGAATCCCGACCGCAGCGGCGCCGACATCGTCAATTCCGAGGTCATCCTGACCAATATCCGCGTCCTTGCGATCGACCAGGCGCCGAAGGAGAAGGACGGCACCAACGCACTGATCGGCAAGACGGTGACGCTGGAGCTGAAGCCTGACCAGACCGAGACGCTGGCGCGCGCGCGCCAGAGCGGCGTCCTGTCGCTGGCGCTGCGCAGCATCGCCGACAACAACGGGACCGACGTCAGGACCGACGACAACCACCAAAGACGCGGTGAGACCATCAACGTCATCCGCTTTGGCGTTGCCAACCAGGCAACGATGCAGAAGTGACCATGAGGACACAGGTGATGAAGGGCGGGGCAACTCAACGGACGATGCGGGCCTTCATGGTCCGCGCATTGTCGTTCTCGGCCGTCGCGGCGCTCACGCTCAACCCGGCACTGACGCCGGTGGTGGCGGGCGACTACCGCGCCGCTCCCGCCGCGGCCGACGGCCAGATGAACGCCCGCTTCCTCGCACTCGGCGTCGGCAAATCGGTGGTGATCGATCTGCCGAGGGACATCAAGGATGTGCTGGTCGCCGATCCCAAGATCGCCAATGCCGTGGTCCGCTCGGCGCAACGCGCCTACATCATCGGCGCGACGGTCGGCCAGACCAACATCGTGTTCTTCGACGCCGCCGGCCAGCAGATCGCGGCCTATGACATCGCGGTCAAGCGTGACCTC
Source organism: Bradyrhizobium sp. UFLA06-06 (assembly GCF_054820065.1). Lineage (NCBI taxonomy): Bacteria > Pseudomonadati > Pseudomonadota > Alphaproteobacteria > Hyphomicrobiales > Nitrobacteraceae > Bradyrhizobium > Bradyrhizobium sp. UFLA06-06. Next base: position 43,906 of record NZ_JADFUD010000010.1, on the reverse strand, counting down.
AACGGCGTGCGGGCGGCCCTGCGCGCAGCACTGCCGAATGCCGATATCCAGATCGAGGGTGTCGGCGAGGGCGTCATGCTGACCGGAAGCGCAGCGAGCCCGATCGAAGCGCAGCAGGCCGGCGAGATCGCCACGCGGCTGGTCGGCAGCGCCGACAAGGTCGTGAACTCCATCACGGTTCGCGGCCGCGACCAGGTGATGCTGAAGGTGACGGTCGCCGAAGTCTCGCGCAGCCTGATCAAGCAGCTCGGCATCGACCTCACCGCGAACCTCAACTACGGCACCACCGTGGTGAAATTCACCAACAACAACCCGTTCACGGCGAACAACGCGGCGCTGGTGCCCGGTAACGCCCTCACCACATCGTTCGGCGCGGCTCCATCGGTGTCGGCGACGCTACGCGCCATGGAAAGCGCGGGCGTGGTGCGGACGCTCGCCGAGCCGAACCTGACTGCGATCTCCGGCGAATCGGCGACCTTCATCTCGGGCGGCGAATTTCCAATTCCGACCGGCGTGACCTGTCAGACGACGACGGGAGGCGCGATCGGAAATTGCGTTCAGACCGTCAGCTTCAAGAAATTCGGCATTTCGCTCAACTTCACGCCCGTGGTGCTGACCGAGGGACGGATCAGCCTGCGCGTGATGACGGAAGTGTCGGAAGTCTCGACCGAGAACTCGCTGACCGGCGGCGCCGGCGGAACGACGATCCCCTCGATCAAGACCCGGCGCGCCGAGACCACGCTGGAAATTCCCTCGGGCGGCTCGATGGCTATGGCCGGCCTGATCCAGGACCAGACCAAGCAGGCGATCAATGGCCTGCCCGGACTGGCGTCGCTGCCGGTGCTCGGAACGCTGTTCCGCAGCCGGGATTTCGTCAACAACCAGACCGAGATGATGGTGCTGGTGACGCCCTATGTCGTTCGCGCGGTGGCGCAGAAAGACCTGTCGCGTCCGGATGACGGCTTCGCCAACGCGTCCGATCCGCAGGCCGACCTGCTGGGCAGCATCAATCGCGTCTACGGCGTGCCCGGCCGCACCGAGCCGGCGCGGAATTACCGCGGCACTTACGGCTTCATTACGGACTGAGGCGGACGATGACACAGACCATATCCAGGACATCCGCCGGTTACCGGCGCGGCATCGCTCTCGCCGGAGCGCTCGTCAGCCTCGCGATGACGCTGGGCGCCTGCCAGCACGCCGCCGACAACAGCTTCGCGATGGTGAACGCGCCGGCCGACTATCGCCAGCGTCACCCGATCGCGGTCACCGAGGCTGATCGCTCGATCGTGGTCTTCGTCGGCCGCAGCCGCGGCGGCCTGACTGCGGAGCAGCGCGCCGAGGTGATGGGGATGGCGCAGGACTGGATGCGCGAGGGAACCGGCGCCGTCACCATCGACGTTCCCGCCGACACGCCGAACGCACGGACCGCCCAGGAATCGCTGCGCGAGATCCAGGCCACGTTCACCGCCGCCGGCGTGCCGCCGCGCGGGATCCTCGTTCGCAAATACCGTCCCGAGGATCCGCGCCAGATGCCCGCGATCCGCGTGAACTATCCAAAGATGAAAGCGGTCGCCGGGCCGTGCGGCCTCTGGCCGGAAGATCTCGGCCCGTCGATCCACAACGGGTCCTACATCGAGAACAAGCAGTACTACAATTTCGGCTGCGCCAATCAGCGCAACCTCGCAGCCATGGTCGAAGACCCGACCGACCTCGTGCAGCCGCGCGCGGAAACCCCTGCCTATACATCACGTCGTAACATCGCCTTCGACAAGTATCGCAAGGGCACCACCACCGCCACGACTTATCCCGAGTCCGACAGGGCCAAGCTAAGCGACACAGGAAAATGATCACCTACGCGCAGCAAAACTCCGAAGAGCAGACGGACGCCCCGCCGCAGGCCGCGGACGACCATATTGCTCCGGCGCCACGGGTTTCGGTCCAGGCGTTCTGCGAAACGGTCGAGACCGCTGCCGCCGTGCAGTCGGCGGGCGAGGATCGCCGGCTGGCCAAGGCTCACCTCAAGATCCAGATGGGCGGCATGGCGGCTGCCATCGAAGCCTATCGCTCGGCGCCGACGCCCAATGTCATCATCCTCGAGACCGAGGGCCGCGGCGACATCCTGGCTGGCCTCGATCAGCTCGCAACAGTGTGCGACGCCGGCACCCGCGTAGTCGTGATCGGCCGCGTCAACGACGTGACGCTGTATCGCGAGCTGGTGCGCCGCGGCGTCAGCGATTACGTGATTGCGCCGGCCCATGCGATCGACGTGGTGCGCGCGGTCTGCAACCTGTTCTCGGCGCCGGAAGCCAAGGCGGTCGGCCGCATCGTCGCCGTCGTCGGTGCCAAGGGCGGCGTCGGCGCTTCGACCATCGCCCACAATGTCGCCTGGGCGATTGCCCGCGATCTGGCGCTTGATTCCGTGGTCGCCGACCTCGACCTCGCCTTCGGCACCGCCGGCCTCAACTACAACCAGGATCCCGCGCAAGGCATCGCCGATGCCGTGTTCTCGCCGGACCGCGTCGATACCGCCTTCGTCGACCGCCTGCTGTCGAAATGCACCGACCATCTGAGCCTGCTGGCGGCGCCGGCGACGCTCGACAAGGTCTACGATTTCGGCGCCGAGGCGTTCGATGCGATCTTCGATACGCTGCGGACCACGATGCCCTGCATCGTGCTCGACGTGCCGCATCAATGGTCCGGCTGGACCAAGCGCGCGTTGATCGCGGCCGACGACATTCTGATCGTGGCGGCGCCCGATCTCGCCAATCTGCGCAATGCCAAGAACATGTTCGACCTGCTGAAGGCGTCGCGGCCCAACGACCGCGCACCTCTGTACTGCCTGAACCAGGTCGGCGTGCCGAAGCGTCCCGAGATCGCGGCCGGCGAGTTCGCCAAGGCGATCGAAAGCCAGCCGATCGCCGCCATCCCGTTCGATCCGCAGATCTTCGGTTCTGCCGCCAACAACGGCCAGATGATCGCCGAGATTTCCGCCAATCACCGCGCGGTCGAGATGTTTCTGCAGATGGCGCAGCGGCTGACAGGCCGCGGCGAGACCAAGAAGCCGAGGGGGTCCTTCCTGTCGCCCCTGCTCGAAAAGCTGCGGTCCAAATAGTGGTCCGCGTGGAGTTAAGACGTCGTGTTTGGTAAGCGTAGCGGAAACGATGGGGACGTGCGGGCACCCAAGCCCGCGTTTCAGGCGCCGGAGCCTGCCGGCGCGCCGGCGATGTCGCGCGAGTCCGCCGCACCGGCGATCTCGTCGCCGCCGCTGGCACCTAGCAAGCCACCGCCTGCTCCCGCCGTCGAAGCCCGCCGCTCGGACAACTACTACCAGGTCAAGGCGACGATCTTCGGCGCCCTGATCGAGGCGATCGACCTTGCCCAGCTCGCCAAGCTGGACAGCGAATCGGCGCGCGAGGAAATCCGCGACATCGTCAACGAGATCATCGCGATCAAGAACATCGTGATGTCGATCGCCGAGCAGGAGGAGCTGCTCGACGACATCTGCAACGACGTGCTCGGCTACGGTCCGCTGGAGCCGCTGCTGTCGCGCGACGACATCGCCGACATCATGGTCAACGGCGCAGGCACCGTATTCATCGAAGTCGCCGGCAAGATCCAGCGCACCGGCATCCGCTTTCGCGACAACCAGCAGCTTCTCAACATCTGCCAGCGCATCGTCAGCCAGGTCGGCCGGCGCGTCGACGAATCCTCGCCGATCTGCGACGCCCGCCTCGCCGACGGTTCCCGCGTCAACGCCATCGTGCCGCCGCTGGCGATCGACGGGCCCGCGCTCACCATCCGCAAATTCAAGAAGGACAAGCTGACGCTGGAGCAGCTCGTCAAGTTCGGCGCGATCACCCCGGAAGGGGCAACCATCCTGCAGATCATCGGCCGCGTCCGCTGCAACGTGATCATCTCCGGCGGCACCGGCTCGGGCAAGACCACGCTGCTGAACTGCCTGACCAACTATATCGAGCACGACGAGCGCATCATCACCTGCGAGGACGCCGCCGAGCTTCAGCTGCAGCAGCCGCATGTGGTGCGGCTGGAGACCCGGCCGCCGAACATCGAGGGCGAGGGCCAGGTGACGATGCGCGAACTGGTCCGCAACTGCCTGCGTATGCGCCCGGAACGCATCATCGTCGGCGAAGTCCGCGGACCCGAAGCGTTCGACCTGTTGCAGGCCATGAACACCGGCCACGACGGCTCGATGGGCACGCTGCACGCCAACAATCCGCGCGAAGCACTGTCGCGCTGCGAATCCATGATCACCATGGGCGGCTTCTCGCTTCCGTCTCGCACCATTCGTGAGATGATCTGCGCCTCGGTCGACATCATCGTGCAGGCGGCGCGCCTGCGCGACGGTTCACGCCGCATCACGCACATCACCGAGGTGATGGGCATGGAAGGCGACACTATCATCACCCAGGATGTCTTCCTCTACGACGTGGTCGGGGAAGACGCCAACGGCAAGATCATCGGCAAGCACCGCTCGACCGGCATCGGCCGGCCGCGCTTCTGGGAACGTGCGCGCTACTACAATGAAGAGAAGCGGCTTGCGGCGGCGCTCGACGCCTCCGACGCGCCGGCGCCGGTCTAGGGGAACGCAGGATGCAGACGCAAACTCTGGCTCTCGCCTTCCTCGCCGCCACGACGGTCGGCGGCATCGCCTGGGTCTTCCTGTATCCCTACCTTTCGGGGGAAAAGAAGGCCGAGTCGCGCCGCGCGTCGGTGGCGCGCAGCGAACCCACGACGACACGAAATGCTGACCGCACGCAACGCTCCCGCCGCGAGCAGGTCGAAGGATCGCTGAAGGAGCTCGAGGCGCGGCGTCAGAAGGACAAGAAGGTCCCGCTCGGCGTGCGCATCTCGCAGGCCGGACTGGACTGGTCGGAGCAGAAGTTCTGGATGATCTCGGGCGCCCTTGGCCTGTTCGGGTTCGGCGTGGCCTTCATGGTTGGCGGAGGCCTGCTCGGCGCGGCCGGCATCGGCTTTGCCATGGGTCTCGGCCTGCCGCGCTGGGTGCTCGGCTTCCTGAAGAAGCGGCGGGAGAAGGCGTTCCTGAAGGCGCTGCCTGACGCCGTCGACGTCATCGTGCGCGGCATCAAGGCCGGCCTGCCGCTGTTCGAATCGCTCAAGGCGGTCGTCAACGACGCGCCGGAACCGCTGCGCAGCGAGTTTCTCGCCATCATCGAGACCCAGGCGATCGGCATGCCGCTCGGCGAAGCCTGTGCCCGGCTCTACGAGCGGATGCCGCTGCCGGAGGCCAACTTCTTCGGCATCGTGATCGCGATCCAGCAGAAGTCGGGCGGCAATTTGTCGGAAGCGCTCGGCAACCTGTCGAGGGTGCTGCGCGACCGCAAGAAGATGGCCGAGAAGATCCAGGCGATGTCGATGGAAGCGAAGGCCTCCGCCGCCATCATCGGCTCGCTGCCGCCGATCGTGATGATCCTCGTGTTCCTGACGACGCCGGACTACATCGCCCTGCTGTGGACGAATTCGATGGGCCAGCTCATGCTGGTCGCCTGCGCGATCTGGATGTCGATGGGCGTGCTGGTGATGAAGAAGATGATCAACTTCGATTTCTGACGGTGCAGCATGATTGATATTCTGGTCGCCAAGCTCCACGACGTCAGGTTCATGACCATGCTGCTTGCCTTCTTCGCGGCAAGCGCGACGGTCTACACGCTGGTGATGCCGCTGCTCGCCGGCGGCGATCTCAACAAGCGCATGAAGGCGGTCGCCAGCGAGCGCGAGCGCCTGCGGCAGCGCGAGCGCGACCGTCTCTCCAAGTCGGAAAAGGTGACGCTGCGCCAGACGCCGAAGCAGGCCGTCTCCAAGATGGTGGATGACCTGAATCTCACCAAATGGCTGGCCCAGGAAGCGGCGATCGAGAAGCTCGTGATGGCGGGCTATCGCGGCCACGCTCCGTATGTCTATTTTCTGGCAGCGCGGGCGGTCACGCCGATCCTGATGCTCATCGGCGCTATCATCTATACGTTCTTCATTGCCGGCGCGAACTGGTCGCTCACGCTCAAGATCGGCATTTGCGTCGGCGCGGCCTATGCCGGCCTGCAGGCGCCGATGCTGTTCCTGAAGAACGCAATCTCCAAGCGCCAGCTCCAGATCAAGCGCGCCTTCCCGGATTCGCTCGACCTGCTGCTGATCTGCATCGAGTCGGGCATGTCGGTCGAGGTCGCATTCCGGAAAGTGGCCAACGAGATCGCCGGGCAATCGGTCGCGCTGTCGGAGGAGTTTGCGCTGACGACCGCGGAACTGTCCTATTTGCAGGACCGCAAGACGGCCTATGAGAACCTGGCGCGCCGCACCGGCCTCGAAGGCGTGAAGTCGGTGTGCATGGCCTTGCAGCAGTCCGAGCGCTACGGCACGCCGCTCGGCCAGAGCTTGCGCGTGATGGCGCAGGAAAACCGCGACATGCGGATGAACGAGGCCGAGAAGAAGGCCGCATCACTGCCGCCCAAGCTGACGGTGCCGATGATCCTGTTCTTCCTGCCCTGCCTGTTCATCGTGATCCTCGGCCCGTCCTACATCAAGATCGCCACGATGCATTGAGTTGCGCAGCAGCGGACTGCGTTACTGCTTTTCCTTCCCCCTGAAAGGGGGAAGGTCAGGATGGGGGTCGGCCACAGACGCCGCTGCGCAATGGAGAGATGATCCCCACCCGCTTTGCTTTCGTGGGCAAAGCGACCTCCCCTTTTCACGGGAGGTGGAGCTGCCACGTTTGGTTTAGTCGTCCTTGGCGACGACCGGCGCCGCACGCGACGCGGTCCGCGGCCCGTCCTTGCGGTTCAGCATGTCGCGGAGATAGGCGACGTTGGCCGCGGCCTCATCCGACGGCAGGTCGGCCTTGACGATCGTTTCGGCCTCCGCGAAGCGGCCCTGCAGGCCGACGACCAGCGCAAGGTTCTGCCGGATCCGGGTGTCGGCGCGGGCGCTGGCATAGGCCTGGCGCAGCGTCTCTTCCGCTTTCGGCAAATCCTTGGTCAGCATGTAGGACAGGCCGAGATTGGACAGCACCGACGGCTCGTCCGGAGCCAGCCTGAGCGCACTGGCGTAATAGCGCCGCGCCTCCTCGTGCCGGTTCATCTTGTCGAGCGTGGTGCCCTGCACCGACAGGATCCGCCAGTCCGGATTGTCCGGGCTATGCGCGCGGCTCAGCACGTCGAATGCAGCTTGCGAATTGCCGTTATCGGCCAGCGCGCGGCCATAGGCGGCGAGCAGCGCCTTGTTGCCGGGGTTGGCGATCGTGGCCTGCTCGAGCACGGCGCAGGCCTGCGAACGCTGTCCGGTCATCCGCAGGGCCTGGCCGTAGCCGACCGCGGCGGCGACATCCTTGGGATTCTTGCGATAGCGCTCGCCATAGACCTCGACGGCGCGGCGCGGATCATCGGGCGTGGGATCGGACCGGGACGTGATCGATCCCGCCACGTCGGACATGGTCTGGCAACCGCCAAGCCCTGCGGCCAGGACCGCCAGGAGGGCTGCGGAAGCGAGATGCCGGGTCAGATTGGACTGTCGACGCATGGCACTGTGACTCACGAAATCGGGCGAACGGTTCCAGCCGAGCGTGCCAGCAATAGACTGTTAACCCTAACGTCTGGTTAACTGGCGGCGTGACAACCGGCCCGCCGGTTCCGGCCTGCACGGCGCGTGAACCGTTGGCGCGCTACCATCCGTGGCGAAAGGCGTGTAGTAGCCCACCAACGACGCCAGAACAGCCGAGAGCCGCATGCCATCCGTGTTCGAGACTGCCGCCACGACCGCCGCCACGCCGATCACCTTCGTCACCAAGGCGACATGGGATGCGATTCGGGGCGAGCTGCCGGCACCGGCGCGCCAGTTCGCGGCGGCCAATGACTTTGCGGCCAAGCCCGGCAAATTGCTCGTCCTGCCGGCGGCAGACGGTGGCATCGCGCAGGTGCTGTTCGGCCTCGAGGCCGCCGACCACAAGGCGCGCGATCCGTTCCGGCCCGGCGCCCTGCCCGGCCTGCTGCCGCCGGGCGTCTATCGGTTCGCCAATGCACCGCACGACACCAGACTTGCCGCACTCGCCTTCGCACTCGGCTGCTATCGCTTCGGCCGCTATCGCGCGAACAAGGTCCCCGAAGTCCGCCTGGTGCCGCCCGACGGCATCGACACGGCGGAGATCACCCGGATGGCGGATGCCGCGGCGCTGGCGCGCGACCTCATCAACACGCCGTCCAACGACATGGGGCCGGCCGAGCTCGCCGACGTGGCGCGTGACCTCGCGACGCGGTTCGGTGCGACCTTCAATTGCATCGACGGTGACGAGCTCGCGCAGAACTTTCCGCTGATCCACGCCGTCGGCATGGCGTCGACTCGCGCGCCGCGGCTGGTCGAGCTGAGCTGGGGCGACCCCGCCCATCCGAAGGTAACGCTGGTCGGCAAGGGCGTCTGCTTCGATACCGGCGGGCTCGATCTCAAGCCGTCGAGCGGCATGCTCATCATGAAGAAGGACATGGGCGGCGCCGCCAACGTGCTGGCGCTGGCCCAGATGGTGATGGACGCGAAGCTGAAGCTGCGGCTGCGCGTGCTGATCCCGGCGGTCGAGAACGCGGTTGCCGGCAACGCGTTCCGCCCGCTCGACATCTTCAAGTCGCGCAAGGGCATCACCGTCGAGATCGGCAACACCGACGCCGAAGGGCGGCTGGTGCTCGCCGACGCGCTGGCGCTCGCCGACGAGGAGACGCCCGATCTGCTGGTCGATCTGGGCACGCTGACCGGCGCCGCGCGGGTGGCGCTGGGCCCGGATCTGCCGCCGTTCTACACCAATGACGAGGCGCTTGCCGGCGACGTCGCATCTTGTGCGAAGAGCGAGAACGACCCGTTGTGGCGGATGCCGCTGTGGCCGGCCTACGACGCCTGGCTCGACTCCAAGACCGCCGACATCACCAACGCACCGTCGGGTGGTTTCGCGGGCTCGATTACCTGCGCGCTGTTCCTGCAGCGCTTCGTCGAGCACGCGAGGAGCTGGCTGCACGTCGACATCTACGGCTGGACGCCGTCGGCCAAGCCCGGCCGCCCCGAAGGCGGCGAGTGCCAGGCCGCGCGCGCGATCTACAAATTGTTGAGCCAGCGCTATGCATGACCCCCGTCTGACGCCGGCCCGCGGCGACCTCGCGGCGAAATATCTCGAGGGCAAGGTCAAGGCGGCGCGCTTCGTCGAAGGCGAAGTGCTTGAAGTCGGCGAGGCCATCGCGCCGCTGCGCCAGGCGCCGGCGAGCGATGCCGAACAGATGACGCAGGCGCTGAGGGGCGAGCGCGTCACGGTGTACGATCGCAACGGCGAAGGCTGGGCCTGGGGCCAGCTCGCCGATGACGGCTATGTCGGCTGGATTCCCGAGGTCGCGCTGGCCAAGCCCGGCGCCGCCCCGACGCACAAGGTCACGGCGCTGCGCACGCTGGCGTTTCCGGGCCCGTCGATCAAGCTGCCGCCGGTCGAGGCGCTGGCGCTGGGGACGAAGCTTGCGATCGTCCGCGAGGACGCTGCGTTCGCGCTGACCCGCGAGGGCTGGCACCTGCCGCGCCGGCATCTCGCGCCGCTCGACACGATGGCAGGTGATTTCGTTGTGATCGCCGAGCAATTCGTCGGCACACCGTATCTGTGGGGCGGCAAATCGAGCCTCGGCATCGATTGCTCCGGCCTGGTGCAGATTGCGCTGACCGCCGCCGGCACCGGCTGCCCGCGCGACAGCGACATGCAGCAGGAAGGGCTCGGCCGCGAATTGACGGCTGCCGAATCCAAGCATCTACAGCGCGGCGACCTGATATTCTGGAAGGGCCATGTCGCCATCGTGCGCGACGCGACGACGATCGTGCACGCCAACGCGCATCACATGGCAACGGCGCTGGAGAACACGCACGCCGCCATCGCGCGGATCAAGTCCGCCGGCAGCGAGGTCCTCGCGATCAAGCGGCTTTGATTGGCGCGACGGCGTGTCACCGTCATCCTGAGGAGCGCGTAGCGCGTCTCGAAGGATCGACGGCCCCACTCGGGCCACGCATCCTTCGAGGCTCGCCCAGCGGCGCATTTGCGCCGCAAGGCTCGCACCTCCAGCGACAACGGCGAAGCCGTTGCGCGGGGACGACGTGGGACGAGAAGCGAGATGCCGTAGGATGGGTAGAGCGCAGCGAAACCCATCAAGCTGCTTCCGCGCGGATGAATGATGGGTTTCGCTTCGCTCTACCCATCCTACGAAGCTCGCTACGTCGCCACCGCCCCGTCGCCGGCCGCTTCGATGCGGAACGCGGCGGCGAACAACGCGCGGGTGTAGTCGCTCTTCGGATTCTTGAACAGCTCGGAGGCCGGTCCCTCCTCCTCCACCTTGCCGGATTTCATCACGATCAAATGGCTCGCCAGCGAGGCGACCACGCGCAGATCGTGCGAGATGAACATATAGGTGAGGTCGCGCTTGCGCTGCAGGTCGCGCAGCAGGTCGACCATCTGGGCCTGCAGCAGCATGTCGAGCGCGCTGGTCGGCTCGTCCAGCACGACGAAATTCGGCTCCAGCACGACCGCGCGCGCGATCGAGATGCGCTGGCGCTGGCCGCCGGAGAATTCGTGCGGATAGCGGAAGCGCCAGTCGGGATCGAGCCCGACATCCTTCAAAGCCTTGATCACCCGCGCTTCACGCTCCTCGCGCGACAGCTGCTTCTGGTGCACCTCGAGGCCCTCGGCAATGATGTCGGCCACCGACATGCGCGGGCTGAGCGAGCCGAACGGGTCCTGGAAAACGATCTGCATGTCGCGGCGGAACGGCCGCATCTGCTTGAAGCGCAGGCCCTGGATGTCGCTGCCGAGGAACACGATCGGACCATCGGACGAAATCAGCCGGAGCAGCGCGAGCCCGAGCGTGGTCTTGCCGGAGCCGGATTCGCCGACCACGCCGAGCGTCTCGCCCTTGCGCACCGCGAGGCTGACGCCATCGACCGCCTTGATGTGGCCGACGGTCGAGCGCAACAGCCCGCGCTTGATCGGAAACCAGACCTTGAGATTGTCCGCCGACATCACGACCGCTGCGCCCGGCTGCGGCGGCGCCGGATCGGGCTTCGGCTCGGCCGCGAGCAGCGCCTGGGTATAGGCGTGCTTCGGCGCGGTGAAGACCTGCTCGACCGGCCCCTGCTCGACGATCTTGCCGTTGTTCATCACGCAGACCGTGTCGGCGATGCGGCGGACGATGCCGAGATCGTGGGTGATGAACAAGAGGCTCATGCCGAGCCGCGCCCTGATCTCGGCCAGCAGCGCCAGGATCTGCGCCTGCACGGTGACGTCGAGCGCGGTGGTCGGCTCGTCCGCGATCAACAGATCGGGCTCGTTGGCGAGCGCCATCGCGATCATCACGCGTTGGCGCTGGCCGCCGGACAATTGGTGCGGATAGCTCTTGAGCCGGGTCTCCGGCTCGGGGATGCCGACCTGGCCCAATAGCTCCAGCGTCCGCGCCCGCGCTGCCGCGCCACTGACGCCCCTGTGCAGCGACAGGATCTCTCCGATCTGGGTCTCGATGGTCTGGAGCGGATTGAGCGAGGTCATCGGCTCCTGGAAGATGATCGAGATGTCGTTGCCCCGGACCTCGCGCATCTCCCGATCGGACGCGGTCAGGAGGTCGCGGCCGCGGAAGCGGATCGCGCCGGTGGGATGCGACGCCGTCGGATAGGGCAGCAGCTTCAGCACCGACAGCGCGCTGACGGATTTTCCCGAACCGGATTCGCCGACCAGCGCGACGCACTCGCCGCGCTTGATCGAGAACGAGATGCCGTCGACCGCAAGCGCGCGGCCGAAGGCGACCGAGAGGTCGCGCACATCGAGCAAAGGCTGGTTGATCGCGTCCATGCCTCAGCCCTTCGAGAACGTCTTGCGTGGATCGAAGGCGTCGCGCGCGGCTTCGCCGATGAAGATCAGGAGCGACAGCATGATCGCGACCGAGAAGAAGCCGGTGAGGCCGAGCCACGGCGCCTGCACATTGGCCTTGCCCTGCGACAGCAATTCACCGAGCGAGGGCGAACCGGGCGGCAGGCCGAAGCCGAGGAAATCCAGCGCCGTCAGCGTCATCACCGAGGACGACACGATGAAGGGCAGGAACGTCATGGTCGCGACCATCGCGTTCGGCAGCAGATGGCGGAACATGATCACGCCGTTGGACACGCCGAGCGCACGCGCCGCCTGGATGTATTCGAAATTGCGGCCGCGCAGGAATTCGGCGCGCACCAGGCCGACCAGCGAGACCCAGGAGAATAGCAGGAGGATGCCGAGCAGGATGAAGAAGCCCGGCGGCAGCACCGCCGAGATGATCAGCAGCAGATAGAGGGAGGGGATCGCGGTCCAGATCTCGATCAGCCGCTGGAACATGAGATCGGTCCAGCCGCCGAAATAGCCCTGCACGCCGCCGGCGGCGATGCCGATGATCGAGGACAGGATGGTCAGCGTCAGGCCGAACAGCACCGAGATGCGGAAGCCGTAGATCAGCCGCGCAACCACGTCGCGGCCCTGATCGTCGGTGCCGAGCCAGTTGTATTCGAGGTCGCGGCACCCGGTCAGTCCCTTCCGCTTCACCACGTCCTTGCACTGCTCTTCGGTCAGGAGCCAGGTCGGCTTCGACGGCACCGCCGTCGGCGGGTCGAGGTTGCGGCTGTCGTAGGAGTAACGGATCGGCGGCCAGATCATGCTGCCGCCCTTGGCCGCGATCTGCTTCTGCAAGTATGGATCGCGATAATCGGCCGCGGTCTCGAAGTCACCGCCGAAGGTGGTCTCGGCGTAAGTGAAGATCACCGGCCAGTAGAGACGGCCGTCATATTTGACCATCAGCGGCTTGTCGTTGGCGATGAAATTGGCGAACAGCGACGCCACGAACAGCACGAGGAAGATCCAGAACGACCAGTAGCCGCGGCGATTGGCCTTGAAGTTCTGCCAGCGCCGCCTGTTCAGCGGCGACGGCGAGAAGCCGTGCCGCGTGGCGGGCACCGCCTCGCCGAGCGGCGATTGCGTCGAGGTCTCGACCGGTTGGGGCGCGAGCATCGTCATCAGACCTCCCGCGCTTCGAAGTCGATCCGGGGATCGATCCACATATAGGCGAGGTCGGAGAGCAGATTGACCACCAGCCCGACCAGCGAGAAGATGAACAGCGTCCCGAACACCACCGGATAGTCGCGGTTCAGCACGCTCTCGAAGCCAAGCAGGCCGAGCCCGTCGAGCGAGAAGATGGTTTCGATCAGCAGCGAGCCGGAGAAGAACGCGTGGATGAACGCGCCCGGAAAGCCGGCGATCACGATCAGCATGGCGTTGCGGAAGATGTGGCCGTACAGCACCTGGCGCTCGCTGCAACCCTTGGCGCGCGCGGTCATCACATATTGCTTGCGGATCTCGTCGAGGAACGAGTTCTTGGTCAGCAGGGTCATAGTGGCGAAGGCGCCGAGCGCCATCGACACCAGCGGCAGCGTCAGGTGCCAGAAATAGTCGATGATCTTCCAGTACCAGGGGAATTGCGCCCAGCCGTCCGAGGTCAGGCCGCGCAGCGGAAAGATATTGAGGAATGAGCCGCCGGCAAACAGCACGATCAGGAGGATCGCGAACAGGAAGCCCGGTATCGCAAAGCCGATGATGATCACCGCCGAGGTCCAGGTATCGAACCGCGAGCCGTCCTGCACCGCCTTGCGGATACCGAGCGGGATCGAGATCAGATAGGTCAGCAGCGTCATCCAGATGCCGAGCGACATCGAGACCGGCAGCTTCTCCTTGATCAGCTGCAGCACGCTGACACTGCGGAAATAGCTGTTGCCGAAATCGAACCGCGCGAAATTCCACACCATCAGCGCGAACCGCTCCGGCGCCGGCTTGTCGAAGCCGAACTGCACCTCGAGTTTCTTGATGAAATCAGGATCGAGGCCCTGCGCGCCGCGGTATTTCGAGTTGATGGCCGCGCCTGCGCCCGCGCCCTGGCCGCGCTGCGCGCCGAAATCGCCGCCGCCTCCCGACACGCGCGACGTGCCGCCGGTGTCGGCGCCGTTGATCTGCGCGATGACACGCTCGACCGGACCGCCGGGGGCAAACTGCACGACCACGAAGGAGACGAACAGGATGCCAAGCAGCGTCGGCAGCATCAGGAAGATACGTCGGGCGATATAGGCGCTCATCGGCTACTTCGCCTGCTCGAGCTTCGCGGCCTTGGCCGCATCATACCACCAGTTCTCCGGGGCGCCGACGCCCTGGGCATATTTCGCCAGCTTCTCGGTATGGCCGAACTGGTCCCAATAGGCGATCGGATGCGTGTTGCGGTACCATTGCGGCACCCAGTAGCGGCCGGCGCGGAACACGCGGTCAAAGGCGCGGCAGGCGATCGTCAGCTCATGGCGGCTGTTGGCGCCGATGATCTTCTCGATCAGCACGTCGATCGCGGGATTGGCGATGCCTGCGAGATTGTAGGAGCCCTTGGTCTTCGCGGCGTGCGAGGAGAAGAACGGCCGCATGCTGTCGCCGGGCGTCGCCGAGAAGCTGAAGCGCTGCATGGTCATGTCGAAATCGAAATCTTCCACCCGGGCGCGGTACTGCACCGCGTCGACCAGGCGGAACGTCGCCGCGATGCCGAGCGTGCCGAGGTTCTTGATGTAAGGCCCATGGTGCGGCTGCAGCGAGGGCTCATCGTTGAGGAATTCGATGGTGATGGGCTCGCCGTTCGGCAGCACACGCTTGCCGTCCTTGACGACACAGCCGGCCTCGTTGAGCAGTTGCACCGCCTTGCGCAGCAGCGCGCGATCCTGGCCGGAACCGTCGGACATCGGCGGCACGAACGGCAGGCCGAACACCTCGTCGGGCACTTGGCCGCGGAACGGCTCGAGCAGCGCAAGCTCCTCCGGCGAGGGAGGCCCGTCCGCCACCATATCCGAGTTCTGGAACGGCGAGACGGTGCGCGCATAGGCATCGTACATGATGGTCTTGTTGGTCCACTCGAAGTCGAAGGCGCAGATCAGCGCCTCGCGCACGCGTGGATCCTTGAACTTGTCGCGGCGCGTGTTGATGAACCAGCCCTGGGCACCGGACGGCGTATCGTCGGGCAGCGTCTCGCGCTTGACGCGGCCATCCTTCACCGCGGCGAAATCGTAGCGTGTCGCCCAGACGCGCGCGGTGAACTCCTCGCGGAACAGATAGCTCTTCGAGGTGAAGCCCTCGAACGCCACATCGCGGTCGCGATAGAATTCGTAGCGCACGGTGTCGAAATTGTAGCTGCCGCGATTGACCGGCAGCTCGGCGCCCCACCAGTCCTTGATGCGGTCGAATTCGACGTAGCGGTTGACCTCGAACCGGCCGACCTTGTACGGCCCCGAGCCGAGCGGCGCATCGAGCGTCGAGTCCTCGAAGGACCGGTTCGCGTAATAGGCCTTGGAGAAGATCGGCAGGCCCGCAACATAGAGCGGCACGTCGCGCGCGCGCCCCGCCGCGAAGGTCACCACCACGGTCGCGTCATCGGGCGCCTCGGCCTTGACGAAGTCGCGCAGCTGCACCTGGATCAGAGGGTGGCCTTTTTCCTTCAGCGTATTGAGCGAGAAGGCGACGTCCTGCGCGGTCAGCTTCGAGCCGTCATGGAAGCGCGCCTCGGGGCGCATGGTGAAGCGGTAGGTCAGCTTGTCCGGCGAGATCTGCACCGAACTCGCGGCATAGCCGTACATCGCGTCGGGCTCGTCATTGGCGCGCGACATCAGCGTCGCGAACGTCATGTCCATGCCCTGCGCGCCTTCGCCCTTGAGGACGTAGGCATTCAGCGAATTGAACGTGTAGTAAGACTGGTTGTAACCGCGCACCCACGGGATCACCGAGAACGCCCCGCCCTTCGGCGCCTTCGGATTGACGTAGTCGAAGATCTTAAAATCCGCCGGATATTTCAGGTCGCCGAACACCGACATGCCGTGAATCCCGGTTCCGTTGTCGGCCGCCGCCGGTGCGATACGCAAGCCTGCAGCACTCAACGCACCGATGCCGAGACCGAGTGCGTGCCGACGGGAGAATAGCGCCATGCGCGAATCCTTGAGTTTTATGAACGCTTAAGCTTGGCCGCCTTGTCGGCGTCGTACCACCAAAGATTTGGGAATCCCGAAACAGCGTATTTCGGCAGCGGGTCGGGATGGCTGAAGCGATCCCAATAGACATAGCGCTGCTTGTCGTAATTGAAGTGTGGAACAAGATAGAAGTTCCAGAGCAAGACCCGGTCCAGCGCCTTGGCGGCGGCAACCTGATCGACGCGGCTGGTGGCGAAGATGATGCGTTCGATGATGGCATCGACCGCCGGATTCTTGATGCCGGGAAGATTGTTCGAGCCGGGCCGGTCGGCCGCCTGCGAACCGAAATTGTCGCGCTGCTCGTTGCCGGGCGAGATCGATTGTCCCCAGACCTGGGTGACCATCTCGAAATCGAATTCGCGGACCCGGTTCTGGTACTGCACCGTGTCGACGGCGCGCAGATTAACGGTGATGCCGAGGCGCTCCAGGCTCGGCTTGTAGAACAGTGCGATCCGCTCCATACCGGAATCGCCGCTGTTGCCGAGTATCTCGACCGTGAACGGCTGACCGGACGAATCGACCAGCTTGCGGTCGCGAATCTCGAAGCCGGCTTCCTTCAACAGCCGCGTCGCCTCGCGCAGATTGGCGCGCACGTTTTCCGGTGTGCCGCCGACCGGATCCTTGTAGGGCGTCGTGAAGACTTCCGGCGGCACCTTGTCGCGCACTGTCTCCAGGATCTCGAGCTCCTTGCCTTCCGGCAGGCCGGTCGCCATCAGATCGGGGATGCCGTCGAAATAGCTTGAATCGCGATGATAGTCGCCGGTCGAAAGCACGCGGTTCATCTCTTCGAAATCGAACGCGTAGTTGAAGGCGCGGCGCAGTCTGGGGTCGGCGAATTTCGGGCGCCTCAGATTGAACACCCAGCCCTGCATCCGACCCTGGTTGCGGACGGTGAAGAGCTCCTTGAGCAGCCGCTTCTCACGCACCGGCGGAACGTCGTAGGCCGACGCCCACTCCTTCGCGCTGCGCTCGCCGTACCAATCGAACTGGTCGGCCTTCAGCGCCTCGCGCGCGACCGTGTCGTCGCGGAAATATTCGTAGCGCAGCTCGTCGAAATTGTTCTGTCCGATCGCGATCGGAATGTCCTTGCCCCAGTAGTCCTTGACGCGCTCGAGCACGACCGACCGTCCGGCGACGAACTCCTTGATCCGATAGGGTCCCGAGCCGAGCGGCGGCTCCAGCGTGCTCGCGGTGATGTCACGCTTCTTGCCCTGCGCGTCGGTGCCTTCCCACCAATGCTTGGGCAAAATAGTGAGCTGGCCGGTAATCATCGGCAGCTCGCGGTTGCCTGCGCTGTCGAAGGTGAACTTGACGTCGCGATCGCCGATCTTCTCCGCCTTTACGATATGCCGGTAGTAGGCGCTGAACATCGGGCTGTTCGCCTTCCACGCCTCGAAGGAGAAGATCACGTCCTCCGGCGTGACCGGCTTGCCATCATGCCAGCGCGATCCGGGCCGCAAGCGGTAGATCACATAGGAGAAATCATCGGGGAAGGCTGCCGCCTCGGCGAGTTCGCCGTAATAGGTATCGGGCTCGTCGAGCGAGGCCTCCATCAGCGAGTCGTAGATGCGAGCGACAGCGGCCGAGACGGAGCCTTTCAACCCCGCAACGACGAGGTTGAAGCTGTCATAGGTGCCGGGCTGGAACAGCCGCACCACGCCGCCCTTCGGCGCGTCCGGCTTGACGTAGTCGTAGCGCTTGAAGTCGGCGGGATATTTGATTTCGCCGTAGGTCGAGAGGCCGTGCCGCCATTTCAGCCCGTTGGGGGCATCGTCGGCGAAGGCCGGCGTGATCGCCGACAGGCTGGTGGTGAGTCCGAGCGCCGGAGCCATTGCCGCCAGTGCGCTGCCTTGAAGGAGGTGTCGTCGGGTGATCGCCAAATTCGGTCTTCCTGCTTGCGGCCCCGCTTACATGGGACCCAATATAAGGCAACGGTTCGACAAATTACGTTGCTTTTTCCTCATGATATTGGCCCGGGAACAATATCGGTGCGGCGAAACGTCCCGATAACAACCCCGCGACAGCGGATTCCCCATGCGAAAACGGCCAGGCATTGCCTGGCCGTTTCATCCGCATGCTTGCGCGAAGCAAATCGTTACTTCGAGGCGGTCGGGAGCGGAGCCGGGTGCTCCGAGTTCGAATTCAGATAGGCGATGATGTCGGCACGCTCGCTGTCCTTCGGCACGCCGGCAAAGCCCATCGCGGTGCCCGGGATGAAGCCCTTCGGGTTGGTCAGGAACTTGTTGAGGTCGTCGAACGACCATTCGCCGCCCTTGCCCTTCATCGCGGCCGAGAAATTGAAGCCGCGGCCCTCGCCCTTCTTCTCGCCGACGACGCCGAACAGGTTCGGACCGACGCGGTTGGGACCGCCCTTCTCGAAGGTGTGGCAGGCCTGGCACTTCTTGGCGGCCGCCGCGCCCTTCTCGACGGACGCGGTCTGCAGCAGCTTCTCGATCGGCTCGGATGCGGCCGCAGCGGCCTCGCCGCCACCGCCATGGGACTCTTCCTTCACCGCGATCTCAAAACCCGGCTTCTCCGGCAGCTTCGGCGCGAATTTCGCGCTGGCGGCAAAGCTCATCACCAGGACGACGATGCAGGTGCCGAGAACCGCACCGAGGATTTTGTTGAGTTCGAAGGAGTCCATTTTGGGTCAGGCTCCGGGCCTTGAATGTCGACTTCAGGCCGGGAATACGGCCGCGGGGAAAGACCTGGGAATCGGCCTTATCGCACCGCCCCAAGCAGGGTTGAGATATCGGTTTGCCCGCGCTCTGGCAACCCGTATAAACGCGCCGAATTCAACCTCCTCCCCGGCAATTTCCGCAGGCCGGACGGGCCCCGACACGAATGACCCAACCCCGTACCTTGGTGCTGATTCCGGCTCGCATGGCCGCCACCCGGCTGCCAGGAAAACCGCTGCTCGAGATCGCCGGCGTGCCGATGATCGTCCATGTGCTGCGGCGCGCCGAGGCGGCAGGCATCGGCCGGGTTGCGGTCGCCACCGACACGGCCGAGATCGCTACGGCGGTGAAGGCTGCCGGCGGCGAGGTCGTGATGACCCGCTCCGACCACCCGTCCGGTTCGGACCGGATTTATGAAGCGATGACGACCCTCGACCCCGGCGGCCGCGCCGAGATCGTGGTCAATCTGCAGGGCGATTTCCCGACCATCAGTCCCGAGACCATCCGCAGCGTGATGCCGGCGCTCGACGATCCCGCAGTCGACATCTCGACCCTGGCCTCGCGCATCCATAGCGAGGAGGAGGATCAGGCCCCGAGCGTCGTCAAAGCGGTCGGCTCGCCGATCGGGCCGAACCGGTTGCGCGCGCTGTATTTCACCCGCGCCACCGCGCCTTATGGCGACGGGCCGCGCTACCATCATATCGGTCTGTACGCCTATCGCCGCGCCGCGCTGGAGCGGTTCGTAGCGCTGCCGCCCTCACCGCTGGAGCAGCAGGAAAAGCTCGAGCAGCTGCGCGCGCTGGAGGCCGGGATGCGGATCGACGTCACCATCGTCGACACCGTCCCGCGCGGCGTCGACACCCCGGCCGATCTCGAAACCGCCCGCAGAATACTTTCCAAAGCCTGATCGGCTGGTAAAAGGCCACCCATGACCAAGAAGCTGAAAATCGCGTTCCAGGGCGAGCCTGGCGCCAATTCCCATATCGCGATCGTCGAGGCCTATCCCGACGCCGAGCCGATGCCCTGCCCGACCTTCGAGGACGCGCTGGCGGCGATTTCCTCGGGCGAGGCCGATCTCGGCATGATCCCGATCGAGAATTCGGTCGCCGGCCGCGTCGCCGACATCCACCATCTCTTGCCCGCCTCGGGCCTGTTCATCGTCGGCGAATGGTTCTTGCCGATCCGCCACCAGCTGATGGCGATCAAGGGCACCAAGCTCGCCGACATCAAGAGCGTCGAGAGCCACGTCCACGCGCTCGGCCAGTGCCGCCGCGTCATCCGCAAGCTCGGCATCAAGCCGATCGTCGCCGCCGACACCGCCGGCAGCGCCCGCGACATCTCCGAGCGCGGCGACAAGAGCGTGGCGGCGATCGCCTCCCGCCTCGCCGCCGATATCTACAGCCTCGACATTCTCGCCGAGGACATCGAGGACGAGGCCCACAACACCACCCGCTTCGTGGTGCTGGCGCGCGAGGCCAAATGGGCGGCGCAGGGCTCGGGGCCGCTGGTCACGACCTTTGTCTTCCGGGTGCGCAACTTGCCCGCCGCGCTGTACAAGGCGGTGGGCGGCTTTGCCACCAACGGCGTCAACATGACCAAGCTCGAAAGCTACATGGTCGACGGCAATTTCTTCGCCACGCAATTCTATGCCGATGTCGACGGCCACCCCAACGACCGCGGGCTCGCCTTTGCGATCGAGGAATTGAAATTCTTCTCGCGCGAATTCCGCATCGTCGGCGTCTATCCCGGCCATCCGTTCCGCGCCACCTTCAGCGAGACGCAGGATTAGACCAGGCGAGCGCAGCCTCTCTACGGGGTCGTCCCGGCGAAAGCCGGGACCCATAACCACCGGCTTGGGTTGTGGGAGCGATAGCGGCCCCAGCGAAGTGTAACAACTTTCATTCGTGGTAATGGGTCCCGGCTTTCGCCGGGACGACAATCTTTATGCCGCCTTCTCCAACCCGAACGCCTCGGCGAGCAGGCTGTACGACTTCTTCCGCGCCGCGTGGTCGTAGACCGCTGATATCACCATCAGCTCGTCGGCCTGGGTCGCCGCGATCAGCGGCTGCAGCTTCGTCATCACGGTTGCGGGGCTGCCGACGAAGAGGCGGGCGCGGTTGCGCGCGATCGAGGCGCGCTCGGCGTCGGTGTAGGGATAGGCTTCTGCCTCCTCGACGCTAGGCAGCGGCAGATACTGGCCGCGGTCGCGGCGCAGCCGGTTGAGATCCATCGACATCGCAAGCCGCTCGGCTTCCGCGTCGGTCTCCGCCGTGACGACGGCGACTGCCAGGATCGACTGCGGCGTCGCGCGCCAGCCCGACGGCTTGAAATGTGCGCGGTAGTTCGTCATCGCCGCAATTGCGTCGTGAGTGGCAAAATGATGCGCGAACGCAAAGCCCATCCCGACCTGGGCTGCGAGCTCGGCGGAATAGTCGCTCGAGCCGAGCAGCCAGATCGGCGGCAGCGGCGAGTCATCCGGCATCGCCACCACATTGTTGTAGGGATGGCCGGGTGGGAAATCGCGCGTCTCCCACAAGGTCAGCTCGTGCAGCCGCTCGAGGAAATCATCGCCCTCGCGGCGATCGAGCCGGCTGCGCAGCGCGTAGGCGGTGGCGCCGTCGGTGCCGGGCGCGCGGCCGAGGCCGAGATCGATGCGGCCGGGAAACAGCGCCTCCAGCATCTTGAAGCGTTCGGCGACGACCAGCGGCGCATGGTTGGGCAGCATCACGCCGCCGGAGCCGACACGGATATGCTGCGTCACCGCCGCGATCTGCCCGATCATCAGATCGGGCGCCGGACTCGCGACGGAAGCGAGGTTGTGATGTTCGGCGAGCCAATAGCGTGTGTAGCCGAGACCATCGACATGGCGCGCCAGATCGATGCTGTTGCGGAGCGCAGCGGCCGGCCTGGTGCCAGTGGTGACGACGGACAGGTCGAGGACGGAGAGCGGAATCATGGCCGTCAACCTAGTGTGGCGCCACGGGGCGACAAAGGCCCCGACCACGCAGACCAGTCCCGCAGCGGAACGTCGGCGCCAGCAGTCGCTGATTTTGGGACGATATACGTCGGTTCATTGATGCACCAAGCTACCCACAATCGATTTCGACCTCAAATCACTTGCAGAATCATTATTATATTAATATTTTCAATATCTTAATACTACAGCCGCGAAACAGATTACCTGCCCACTTGGCGTTCTCGATAGTCAAATTTTGCCGAATCTTCGCCACGAATGGGCAATTTCCCATATCCGATGGGCTGTTTGATCCAACGCGTTTGGCATATCTTAGCGCCTTCATATCCAGGCCGGACGTCTGCCCTCCAGTTGCGGAGCCTTTGCGTATCATGACCGAGACCATTTCCTCCGTGCATAACGCACCGCGTGCGCCCAAGGCGCCGAAAATCTCCTTCGAGTTCTTCCCGCCGAAGACCGAGGAGATGGAGCGCAATCTCTGGGAGACGATCAATCGCCTGGCGCCGCTGACGCCGAACTTCGTCTCGGTCACCTACGGCGCCGGCGGCTCGACCCGCGAGCGCACCCATTCCACGATCACCCGCATCCTGCGCGAGACCGATCTGCTGCCGGCCGCGCATCTGACCTGCGTCAGCGCCTCGCGCGGCGAGATCGACGACATCGTCGACCGCTATCATGAGGTCGGCGTCCGTCACATCGTCGCACTGCGCGGCGATCCGCCCGGCGGCATCGGCACGCCGTACTTCACCCATCCGGACGGCTACCAAAGCTCGGCCGAACTCGTCGCCGGGATCAAGCGGCGCCACGCCGACATCGAGATCTCGGTGTCCGCCTATCCGGAGAAGCATCCGGAAGCGAAGGACTTCGACGCCGACATCGACACGTTGAAGGCCAAGGTCGACGCCGGCGCGACGCGCGCGATCACCCAGGTGTTCTTCGACAACGACCTCTACCACCGCTACGTCGACCGGGTGCGCGCGCGCGGCATCGAGATTCCGATCGTGCCGGGTATCATGCCGATGCACAATTTCAAGCAGGCCCGCAATTTCGTGACGCGCGCCGGCACCAGCGTGCCGGACTGGCTCGCCGAGAAGTTCGAGGGCCTCGACAACGACGCCGAGACCCGCAAGCTGGTCGCCGCCACCGTCGCCGCCGGCCAGGTGCAGAAGCTGTTCAAGCACGGCGTCGACACCTTCCACTTCTACACCATGAACCGCGCGGACCTCGTGTTCGCGATCAGCCACCTGCTCGGCATCCGGCCGAACGGTGCCCAGAAAGCTGCCTGACACATGTCCGTTCCCGTTTCCCCCAAGCGTAACGCTTTGCTCGCGGCTGCCCGCGAGCGCATCCTGGTGCTCGACGGCGCCATGGGCACGATGATCCAGGGCCTGCAATTCGACGAAGCCGCTTTCCGCGGCGCGCGCTTTGCGGACTTCCACCGCGACATCAAGGGCAACAACGATCTGTTGATCCTGACCCAGCCCGATGCGATCACGGACATCCACGCCGCATATCTGCGCGCCGGCGCCGACATCGTCGCGACCAACACCTTCTCCTCGACCTCGATCGCGCAGGCCGACTACGATATGTCGGATCTCGCCTATGAGCTGAACCTGCAGGGTGCTCGTCTGGCGCGCACCGCCGCCGAGCGGGTGAGCGCCGAGGACGGCAAGCCGCGCTTTGTCGCCGGCGCACTCGGCCCGACCAACCGCACCGCCTCGATCTCGCCCGACGTCTCCAATCCCGGCTATCGCGCGGTCACCTTCGACGATTTGCGCAAGGCCTATGGCGAGCAGGCCAAGGGTCTGCTCGACGGCGGAGCCGACCTGCTGCTGGTCGAGACCATCTTCGACACGCTGAACGCCAAGGCGGCGCTGTACGCAATCTCCGAGATCATCGAGGAGCGCGGCATCGACGTGCCCGTGATGATTTCCGGCACCATCACCGACAAGTCCGGCCGCCTGCTCTCCGGGCAGTTGCCGGAGGCGTTCTGGCATTCGGTGCGGCACGCCAGGCCGATCACGATCGGCTTCAACTGCGCGCTCGGCGCCGAGGATCTGCGGGCGCACATCGCCGATATCGGCCGCGTCGCCGACACGCTCGTGTGCGCTTATCCGAACGCCGGCCTGCCCAACGAATTCGGTCAGTATGACGAGACGCCGGACTACATGGCGCGGCTGATCGGCGAATTCGCCGCTGCCGGCCTCGTCAACATCGTCGGCGGCTGCTGCGGCACCACGCCCGACCACATCGCGGCGATCGCCAAGGCCGTCGCCCCGCACAAGCCGCGCGTGGTGCCCGAGATCGCACCGCGGCTCAGGCTGTCTGGCCTGGAGCCGTTCACGCTGACCGACGCCATCCCGTTCGTGAATGTCGGCGAGCGCACCAACGTCACCGGCTCCGCGCGCTTCCGCAAGCTGATCACCGCCGGCGACTACACCGCCGCGCTGCAGGTCGCGCGCGACCAGGTCGAGAACGGCGCCCAGGTCATCGACGTCAACATGGACGAGGGCCTGCTCGATTCCGAAGCGGCGATGGTGACGTTCCTCAACCTCGTCGCCGCCGAGCCCGACATCGCGCGGGTGCCCGTGATGGTCGATTCCTCGAAATTCCACGTCATCGAAGCCGGCCTGAAATGCATCCAGGGCAAGCCGATCGTGAACTCGATCTCGATGAAGGAAGGCGAGGAGAAATTCCTGCACGAAGCGACGGTCGCCAAACGTCACGGCGCCGCTGTCGTGGTGATGGCGTTCGACGAGACCGGCCAGGCCGACACGTTCGCGCGCAAGACCGAAATCTGCAAGCGCGCCTACGATATCCTGGTTGGCCGGCTCGACTTCCCGCCCGAGGACATCATCTTCGATCCGAACATTTTTGCGATCGCGACCGGGCTCGAGGAGCACAACAATTACGGCGTCGACTTCATCGAGGCGACGCGCTGGATCCGGGCGAACCTGCCGGGCGCCCACATCTCCGGCGGCGTCTCCAACCTGTCGTTCTCGTTCCGCGGCAACGAGCCGGTGCGCGAGGCGATGCACTCGGTGTTCCTGTATCACGCGATCCATGCCGGCATGGACATGGGCATCGTCAATGCCGGGCAGATGATCGTCTATGACGACATCGACCCCGAGCTGCGCCAAACCTGCGAGGACGTGATCCTCAACCGCGATCCCGGCGCCTCCGAGCGGCTGCTGGCGCTGGCCGAGAAGTTCCGCGGCAAGGAGAAGCAGACCAAGGAGCAAGATCTCGCCTGGCGCGAATGGCCGGTCGAGAAGCGGCTGTCCCACGCGTTGGTGCACGGCATCACCGAGTTCATCGAACAGGACACCGAGGCCGCGCGCCAGAACGCGTCCCGTCCGCTCGACGTCATCGAGGGCCCGCTGATGGCCGGCATGAACGTGGTCGGCGACCTCTTCGGCGACGGCAAGATGTTCCTGCCGCAGGTCGTGAAGTCGGCCCGCGTGATGAAGCAGGCGGTCGCCTATCTGATGCCGTTCATGGAGGAGGAGAAGGCCCGCAACCTCGCCAACGGCATCACCGGCGGCCGCAACGCCGCGGGCAAGATCGTGCTCGCGACGGTGAAGGGCGACGTCCACGACATCGGCAAGAACATCGTCGGCATCGTGCTTCAGTGCAACAATTACGAGGTCATCGACCTCGGCGTCATGGTGCCCGCCAACAAGATCATCGAGACCGCGAAGGCCGAGGGCGCCGACATCATCGGCCTGTCCGGCCTGATCACGCCCTCGCTCGACGAGATGAGCTTCCTCGCCGGCGAGCTGCAGCGGCAGGGCATGAACCTGCCGCTCCTGATCGGCGGCGCCACCACGAGCCGCGTGCACACCGCCGTGAAGATCGACCCGAACTATCCGGGCGGCCCGGTCGTGCATGTCAACGATGCGAGCCGCGCCGTCGGCGTCGCCTCCTCGCTGCTGTCGGCCGACAAGAAGCAAGCCTATGCTGCCGAGGTGCGCGCCGAATACGCCAAGATCTCGACCGCGCATTTCCGCGCCCAGGCAGACAAGAAGCGGCTGAAGCTTGGCGATGCCCGCGCCAACAAGGTCGCGATCGACTTCGCGGCGACGCCGCCGAAGAAGCCGGCCTTCTTCGGCCTGAAGAGCTTTGACGCCTACGATCTCGCCGAGCTCGCCGACTACATCGACTGGACGCCGTTCTTCCAGACCTGGGAGCTGACCGGCCGCTTCCCGGCGATCCTCGACGACCCCAAGGTCGGCGAAGTCGCCCGCTCGCTCTATGCCGACGCGCGCAAGATGCTGGACACGATCATCGAGGAGAAGTGGTTCACCGCCCGCGCCACCGTCGGCTTCTGGCCGGCGAACGCCGTCGGCGACGACATCGAGGTCTATGCCGACGAGAGCCGCGCCAGGAAGATCGCGACCTTCCATACGCTGCGCCAGCAGCTCGAGAAGCGCGAGGGCCGCTTCAACGCCGCGCTGTCCGATTTCATCGCGCCGAAGGAAACCGGCATCGCCGACAATATCGGCGGCTTCGTCGTCACCGCGGGGATCGGCGAGGATGCGGTCGCCGACCGCTTCAAGAACGCCAATGACGACTACTCCTCGATCCTGTGCAAGGCGCTGGCCGATCGCCTGGCGGAAGCCTTCGCCGAGCGCATGCACCAGCGTGTGCGCAAGGAGTTCTGGGCCTATGCGCCCGACGAGGCCTGGTCGGCGGACGAACTGATCCTCGAGAAATATGACGGCATCCGCCCCGCGCCCGGCTATCCGGCGCAGCCCGACCACACCGAGAAGCAGACGCTGTTCGCGCTGCTCGACGCAGAGGCAACGGCCGGCGTGAAGCTGACCGAGAGCTTTGCGATGTGGCCGGGCTCGTCGGTCTCGGGCCTGTACTTCTCGCATCCCGAAAGCTTCTACTTCGGTGTCGGCAAGATCGAGCGCGACCAGGTCGAGGACTACGCCGCGCGCAAGGCCATGACGGTCGCCGAGATCGAGCGCTGGCTGGCGCCGGTGCTGAACTACATCCCTGCGCAGGACGGCGCCAAGGGACCGGCGATTGCGCCCGCCGCGACGCCTGCCAATGACGCGGAGCTGGCCTCGCATCCGCAGGGCTGCACCTGCGCGGTGCACCTCGCCTGGCGCAAGAAGAAGGTGGGCGCGGGATAGCTCCGCTCGTCTCTGCACCTCGCCCCGCTTTTGCGGGGAGAGGTCGAAGCCGAAGGCTTCGGGTGAGGGGCGCCCCCGCAATGACAGTCGCCTTTGTTGTCCGGTGAGGATTTCCGAGTCGGAGAGGGCTATAGTGCGGGACAATCGTGCCTTGCCCCTCACCCGGCGCTGCGCGCCGACCTCTCCCCGCCAAAGGGCGGGGCGAGGTGAACATCGGACCCACCCATGCAGTTCTTCTCCTTCTGGCGATCGCTGGCGAGCTTTCGGGTGCGGATTGCGCTCAACCTCAAGGGCGTGACCGCCGACGTCGTCTTCGTCGATCTCGATGCGGACGCGCATCGCACCGACGCCTATCGCAAGATCAATCCGCAGATGGCGCTGCCGGCACTGGTGACCGACGACGGCACGGTGCTGTTCCAGTCGCTGGCGATCATCGACTGGCTCGACGAGACTTTTCCGACGCCGCCGCTGCTGCCGGCGGATGCGCTCGGCCGCGCCCGGGTGCGCGGGCTGGCGCTGATCGTCGCCTGCGAGGGCCATCCGCTGCTGACGCCGCGGGTGCGCCGCTATCTCGACCGCGAGCTCGATTTGCGCGACAGCCAGCAGAACGCGTGGCGGCGGCACTGGACGATCGAGACGCTGGCGGCGCTCGAGGGCCACCTCGCCGGCCACAAGGCCACCGGCCGGTTCTGCCATGGCGATGCGCCGACCCTTGCCGACATCTGCCTGGTCGGCCACGTCACGGCGGCGATCAACCAGCAGATCAGCCTGTCGCCCTGGCCGACCGTGAAGCGCATCCACGAGACCGCCATGGCGCTGCCGGCGTTCGCCAAGGCGCATCCGTCCGCGCAGCCGGATACACCGGAAGCGATGCGGGCGAAGTAGCTTGCGGACGCGTTGCAAAGGACACGCAGAGGCGCAAGCGTGTGCGCGGTTCTCTCTCGACCGTCGTCCCGGCGAAGGCCGGGACCCATACGCGGCAGCGGATGTTGCGGATGGGACTGGTCGTTCCAGCATCGCATAACCATTTGCAGCGGTGGTTATGGGTCCCGGCCTTCGCCGGGACGACACTGAGTGTGTTGCACGGGCTGTGAATCATACTTGCGCATTCTTACTTGCGCATTCTCATTCCCCGGTGCGCAATTGCGCACCGGGCAATGACGACGGAGAGAGATGACGCTACGCCGCGCTAACCGCTCGGCGGCGCCAGTGGCTGCACGATCTCCTGGAACGGCGGCAGCGCCTCGCAACGCGCGGCGTGGGCCTTGAGCGCCGGATAGCGCGCATCGAACAGATGCGGATGCGCCTCGCCGGTGAAGCGCAGCGCGCAGGCCACCGCGATGTCGGCATGGCCGATGCGATTCTCCAGCCAATATGGCGACGGCACCGCCGCGCGCTCCTGCTCCAGCACCGCGAGCACGCCCGCGATCTGCGCCTCGCAACGCTCGACCCAGAGTTTCAACTGCTCCTTGCGCAGCACGCGCTCATAAACAAGGCTCACCGCCTTGTCGGCGAGCCCGGTCGCCAGCGCCGTAATGCGCAGATGCTTGCGCCGCTCCGGCCCCGAACGCGCGATCATCGCCTTGTCCGGCCCGACCAGCTCGTCGAGATAGTCCAGGATCACACCGCTCTCGATCAGCGCCTCGCCGTCATCGAGCACCAGCGTCGGCACCCGCCGCACCGGGTTGTAGGCCGCAACCTTCTCCGCATCGCCGAAGGTCGACCACGGCTTGTGCTCAAACGGCAATCCATAGAGCCGCAGCGCGATCGCGGTGCGGCGGACAAAGGGCGAGTCGTATTGGCCGATCAAAAACATCTGTCATCTCGTCGGTCATGCCGCGGCAGGCCGTGCCTCGAAAGCAGGCTTTCGAAGTGTAGCGGCCCAAGCCGGGTCAGAGGTTGCGCTTTGCACCATCCTAGATGAGACGTACCGCGTTGCAATATGGCAAGTCATTCCGGCGAAGCATTGCCTGCTATTGATTCTGCCGAGGCCACAGGCGGGACGCGACAGAACCGGCGCTACTCCTCAACCATGTTGGTGAGCTCACCTGACTCCATCAATAGCGCCACGGCCTGCTCCATATTCGCCCTTGTGATGGATTGAACTATCACCAGGTTCGGCTCGAAGAACACCCTGCCACGCTCCAGCTCATCATTGATGGCTTGCGCGAGTCGTGCGGGGTCATAGAAATTCAGAAGGTATCGCTTTCCTGAAGCGTTGATCCACGCTTGCGAGAACCAACCCTTCGCCTCGACTTCCCATTCGTAATCTGCAAAGTCCGCTGGCAATTCCAACGCGAAGTCGGACATATATTCGCCTCTCTACCCAATCACCGGCACATGCCTCGCCGCATCGCGCGGCAGTTTGCCGTCGAGCCTCGGATCATCCGCCACCTCGATCTGCCGCAGGAACGGGCGGAAGCCGGAGCGCTGGTAGAACGCAACGGCCGAAGGATGATCGAAGGTGCAGGTGTGCACCCAGACGCGGCCGACGTCGCGCGACCAGGCGATCTCGAGCGCGCGGTTCATCAGGAAGCGCGCGGCGCCGGTGCCGATGAATTTTGCGGTGACGCCGAAATAGAGCAGCTGGCATTCGCCGGGCACGCTGAAATCGAGTTCGAGCAGGCCCTCATCCTGGCCGTCGACGGCCAGCCCGTAGAGCTCGTTGCCGGGGGCGTGGATCCTCGAGGCGAGATCGGAATCATCGAGCCCAGTGCGGGTGAACCACAGCCACTCCTCGCCGACGCGGCGGTAGAGATCACGATACCAGTCGAGCGCGGGCGGATCGACCTTGCGCAGGCGCCACGCGCCGGGCGGATCGTCGCGCCGCGGCGGGCGCGCAGTCATTTCCAGATGTGTGACGACAGCGGCGATCTTGCCGTGTGGGATGTCGGAATAGCCGTCGGGCAGCAGCAATAAGCGACCTTTGTTTCCATATTGCCGTCGGGAAATATCGGCATGTCACTGCGCAGATGCAATGCAACGCCGCGCAACAACGTTACCGATTTGTCAGTGGGGATTTGCGCGAATCAGGCGCTCGATGTCGAGAGGCCACCGGAGCTCGACCGTGTCGTGCCATCACACGCTGCCGCCGATCATCACTACGCCGCCACCACCGAAGCCGAAGCCCGCGCGGCGCCGGCGTGGCGTCGGTTACGCGCGGGGTGCGCGTGTGGCTGACGAGGCCGCAGACATCGAGCAGGGTGCACCAGTGCGTAGCACGCCGGTCGTTCTGCAGCATGCGCGCCCGGTCGAGACCGTCGAGCGGCGCGCGCCCTCACCCAACGGCAAGCTCAGCGACGACACGCTGCGCGCGATGCTTGAGGTGCAGGAGAAGCAGCCGGGGTAACCAGCCGCTCCCGCTGTCGTTCACTCGAGCGGGATAAACCAGCTTGAACGCGCTTTGAGGGAGGGCTCCCCCGACCCTCCCGTACTCGGTTAATTGCCAACCCACACGTTGCCGTTCGCGTCGAAATCGTTCTTCGGGTTGTAGCCAGACTCGCGAAGATTCCGCATACGCATCGCGCGGTCGCCGACATCACCATTGAGACTGGCGTTGGCGTTGAGCACGGCAGGACTCAGTGCGGTACCCATCACGAGGCGTTGGTGGGTCCGGTGTTGTGCCGTCCGTGCATCGGCGAGTGCCGCCGTGGAGAGAGA
The DNA here is from genome assembly GCF_054820065.1 of Bradyrhizobium sp. UFLA06-06. Lineage (NCBI taxonomy): Bacteria > Pseudomonadati > Pseudomonadota > Alphaproteobacteria > Hyphomicrobiales > Nitrobacteraceae > Bradyrhizobium > Bradyrhizobium sp. UFLA06-06. Next base: position 13,364 of record NZ_JADFUD010000010.1, on the reverse strand, counting down.
GGCGACTGCGATCGAAACAAGAATGATTTTCGTCATGGTCAGCTCCTGTGAAGTAACCAGCTGAGCTTTCAATCGCTTCCAGAAAATACGTTCTCGCGCCGAATGTGAGAATCGCCACAGCCCGGCGGCGATCACGATCGATCAGACTAGCAGGCAGAAGCCAACGCTTCTTGGACGCCCGCGCACAGCGTCGCGGGACGTCCATGCGCAACTCGCAAACGTCAACTTGTAGTGATCGAGATGTGCCGCCGCGTTGATGGCACAAAGTGAATAGCGGCTGACCGCCGCAGTTCGCGTCGGCATTCGCAGCGATGAGTCCCGGGTCGCGCTTCCGCTTTCACTCTTCGAGCTTTGGCGAGACAAGTCGATGACCCGGGACGACATTGGAGTTGGTGGCGCCCCTCACCTCGGCGTCAGCGTGATCGCTTCCGCGGTAGCGGCTTCCACAGCGCCGCGGCTGTAGAGCAGCGGCACATACTGGCCCGTCGCCCACAGCGGCGCGAGGTCGCGGTAGTGGCCGCTGAAGGGATCGCCGGATTGGCCCGGCGTGTTGACGGCGCGGCTCGCATCCCAATTGCCGACATCGAGCACCATGCGGAATGAAGCGCCGGAGATCAGATGATAGTCGGAGCGGCGATAGGTGGCGGCGCGCGGCACGTTGGCGGCACCGCCAAAGGCGAGCGGGCCGACCTGCATCTGCGCCGCGGTAGCCTTGTCGGCGAGCGGCATCAGCGCGTGATTGAACTGCGCGACATGCAGCCGGCCCCAGCGCCAGGTCGACGCATCGGGACCGAGCTTGTCGGCAACGTCGGCGACGGCCTCGCCGAGGCTGTCGCGCAGCACGCGGTCCCGCTCGCCTGAGGGATCGCTGCCGAGCGCGGCGTCGGGCTTTTCGAGATAGCCGACAATCGCGGAGTTGCTGGAGGCTTCCGGCGCGATCAGCTCGGCCGCCTTCGGCGCGGTGGTCTTGAGCAGCACCGGGCCGAGATGGTTTGCGATCCACACCTCATAGACCGCAGCGGCCGCGCTGTCGGCCGCGTCGCGCGCATCCCACGCCTTGAGCAGATCGAGACCCTTCTTGACGTTCGCGTCATCCGACGTGAGCGGCTTCAGCAGCGCGACGAGGCGCCGCGCGAGCATGCCGGTGTCGTCGTTCTGCAGCGCCATCGCGTCCGCCAGCGTCACCTTGCTGTTGGCCTGCAGCACCTCGGTGATGCGCTGCCAGCGCGCGCTGTCGGCCCATTCGAATCCGACCCTGCGCTCACCCACCGGATAATCCGCCGGCAGGTTCATCTGGTTGGCGGTGGCGATGAAGCCCTGCTTCGGCTGATAGAGCTTCGGCAATTCGTCGAGCGACAGAAAGCCCTGCCACTCATAGCGGCCGTCGCCGGGCACCGGCATCAGGCCGTCGAAACTGGCGCGGCGCGGCGTCTTGCCGGCGGCGACCCAGCCGATATTGCCGCTGATATCCGCATAAACTTGGTTCTCCGACGGCGCGCCCCAGCGCCGCATCGCACCGAGGAAGCCGTTCCAGCTTTTCGCGGTCATGTAGTCCGACGAGCCGAAATAGGCCGAGGTGCCCGGCTCGAACCAGATCGAGCGCACGGCGAACGCATGCTTCTTGTCGGCGTCGACGAAAATCACCGGGCCGTGGCGGGTGAACTTCAGCTCGAGGTCGCGGTCGGCCTCGCCCTTCACCGCTTCCTTCTCATGCACGATCCGCATGTCCTCCCAGCCGGTGCCGTAGCGGTACTGGTTCGGATTGTCGGGGTTGAGCTCGTAGACGTAGAGGTCTTCCTGGTCGACGTTGAAGATGGTCAGCCCGAACGCGATGGTGTCGTTGTGGCCGATCGAGATGCCCGGCAGCGCTGGCTCGCCGGCGCCGATCACGGAGATGCCGGGTGCGTTGAGGCCGACGATGTAACGCAGCGACGGCACCGAGTGCTCGCGATGCGGATCGTTGGCGAGGATCGGACGTCCGGTCGCGGTGCGCGATGCCGCGATCACCCAGTTGTTGGAGCCGATGGTGTCGCGCTGCTGGTCGGCCTCGGCGAGGAACGTGTCGGGGTCGTGCGCCAGCGCCGCCTTCTGGTCCTTCGGCGCGGCGAACTTCACCGGCCGCGTGGCAAGATCGTAGGCGGCGAGCACCGCCTTCGGCACGCTGCAGGGATCGAGGCCATCGGGGATCCTGGTGGTCCAGGTCGGCTCCAGCTTGACGCGGAAGCGATCGGCATCGAGGCCGGCAGCGCAGGCGACACGCGAGCGCTTCACCTCGGAGGCGACGTTACGCGTGAGACCATGGCTGCGGACGCGCACGACATCCTCCGCCGACCACAAATCCGGCATCGTGCCTGCGATCCTGAACTCGATCGGCAGCGCACGCTTGCCCGCCTGAACGTCGGTGACATAGGCGTTGACGCCGGCGACGAACGCCTCCGCATAGGATTTTGCCTTCGGACCATAGGCCGTCCATTCCGCATTCATGTCGCCGCGATAGAGGAACAGACGCAGCGCCTTGTCCTGCTCGGCATAAGCGGGGCCAAAGTCCTTCGCCAAGAGACCGAGCCCGCGCTTGCGCCAGAGATCGATCTGCCAGAGCCGGTCGCGCGCGGCGTTGAAGCCCTGCAGGAAGAACAGGTCGTGCTCGTTGGCGGCATAGATGTGCGGGATGCCCCAGACATCGACCAGGATCTGGCCCGGCGCCTTCAGCCCCGCGACGTCGGTCTTGACCTCGCGCGCTGCGACGAGCGGGCTCGGCTTCTCGCGCGCGGTGGCGGGAGCGGTGAGTATTGCGGCACAGAGCGCGGCAGCGAGTAGCTTGGCGACGCGGTTGAGATCCGTGTTCATGTTGTTCTCCGATGGTTGTTATTCTTGGGAGACGTCAGCGACTGTGCTGCGCCCCCTCTGCTGCATGTAGTATCCGTCGCGCGACGCTTACTCCCCTTCGTCGCTCGCCAGCACGCCCTTCACGGCGCGGGCCCAGCCGGCGAGCTTGCGCTCGCGCGTCGCCTGACTCATCGCCGGCCGGAAGCGGTGCTCAAGCCGCCAATTGTCGGCGAACTTCGCGGGCTCCGGATAGACGCCGGCATCGAGGCCGGCGAGATAGGCGGCCCCTAACGCCGTGGTCTCCTGGATCATCGGGCGATCGACCGGGGCGTTGAGCAGATCGGCGAGGCGCTGCATGGTCCAGTCCGAGGCGGTCATGCCGCCGTCGACGCGCAGCACGGTGTTGGCGGCGTTGGCCTCCGGCCAGTCGGTGCGCATCGCGGCCCACAGATCGAAGGTCTGGTAGCAGACGCTCTCCAAGGTCGCATGCGCGAGCTCGGCCGGACCGGTGTTGCGGGTCAGCCCGAACAGCGCACCGCGCACGCCCGGATTCCAGTACGGCGCGCCCATGCCGACGAAGGCGGGCACGAGATAGACGCTCTGCATGCTGTCGGATTTGTCGGCAAGCGGCCCGGTCTCGGCGGCGTGCTTGATGATGCCGAGCCCGTCACGCAGCCACTGCACCGCGCTGCCGGCGACGAAGATCGAGCCCTCGAGCGCGTAGGTGCGCTGGCCGCCGAGCTGGTACGCGATAGTGGTGAGCAGCTTGTTCTTCGAGGCCACCGGCGTGGTGCCGGTGTTGAGCAGCGCGAAGCAGCCGGTGCCGTAAGTCGACTTCATCATGCCGGGCTCGAAGCAGGCCTGGCCGATGGTCGCGGCCTGCTGATCGCCGGCAATGCCGGAGATCGCGATCGGGCCGCCGAACAGATCGGCGGTGCTCTCGCCGAAGCGGGCGGAGGAATCCCTCACTTCGGGAAGCATCGAGCGCGGCACGCGCAAGAGGTTGACGAGGTCGTCGTCCCAGGCGCCGGTGTGGATGTTGAACAGCAGCGTGCGCGAGGCGTTGGTGGCGTCGGTGGCATGGACTCGCCCGCCGGTGAGCCGCCACAACAGATAGCAGTCGACGGTGCCGAACAACAGCTCGCCGCGCTCGGCGCGCTCGCGCGCGCCCGGCACGTGATCGAGGATCCAGGCGACTTTTGTGCCGGAGAAATAGGGATCGATAATCAGACCGGTCTTGGCCGAAATCGCCGGCTCATGGCCCTCGGCCTTGAGTTTTGCGCAGATGTCGGCGGTGCGGCGGTCCTGCCAGACGATGGCGCGGTGCACCGCCTGTCCGGTGGCGCGGTCCCACACCACGGTGGTCTCGCGCTGGTTGGTGATGCCGATCGCGGCGATGTCCTTCGCCTTGAGGCCGGCCTTCTCCAGCGCCTCGCGGCACACCATCACGGTCGAGGTCCAGATGTCCTCCGGCTCGTGCTCGACCCAGCCGGAGGCGGGGAAATGCTGCGGAAACTCCTGCTGCGCGACGGCGGCGATGGAGATGTCGCCGCGAAACACCATGGCGCGCGACGATGTGGTGCCCTGATCGATGGCCAGCACGAAAGACATGAGCGTTTCCCTTAAAGAGCTTCATCCCGAGAAGGATTGGTGCAGGCGCAAAGGGAGCGGATTACCGCGGCGAGGTCAAGATTGGTGGTGAGTGTGGCATAGCGAAGGTATTGGTCCCGTCATCCTGAGGAGGCCGCAGCGCGGCCGTCTCGAAGGATCGACGGCCACCAGCCGGGCCGTGCATCCTTCGAGGCTCGCAAGAGCTCGCACCTCAGGATGACGGTGAACGAGACAGGCGCAGGGAGAGAGGCCAGCCGATCACATCGGCCGGTAGGTCCTGACGTCGGCGGGGACGTTGACGCCGATCTTGATCGCGCCGACCGAGCGGATGATGTCGTCGCCGAGCAGCTGGGCGAAGCAGGCATAGCCCCAATCGTTCATGTGCAGGCCGTCGGCGGTGACGAAATCGGTGATGGGGATCGCCTGTCTCTCGTGCCAGTCGCGCATCACCTCGAAGCGCGGGAAGATGCCGACATGGCGCAGCGCGGCGATGCGGCCGAGCAGCTTCACCATGCCGCGCGCGCTTTCGGGACGCTCGGTGACGCGCGGCGAATATTGCGGATCGACCAGCACGACGTCGGCGCCGGACGCCTGAAGGCGCGCCACGCCGTCCTCAACCTGCTTGGCGGTCTCGGCAGGATCGAGGTTGCGCAGCACCGCGTTGGTGCCGACCTGCCAGATCACCATGTCGGGATGTACGTCGATCACTTCGGTTTGCAGCCGCGCCATCATCTCGGGCGCGTCCTCGCCGCCCTTGCCGCGATTGAGCACGGTGATGTCGGCGGACGGATATTGCCGGCGCAACTGTCCGGCGAGCCGGTTGGGATAGGTGAATTCCGGCGCCGACGAACCATAGCCCTGAGTCGAGGACGAGCCGAACGCGATGATGACGACCGGCTTGCCGGCGGCGAGCTTGGCCGCGACATGCGGCAGCGAGCCGGTGCTGTTCGGCACGCCCTTGGGCTGCTGACAGGGCACGCGGTGGAAGATGTCGCTGGCGGATTTCGCGGCCTGCTTCACCCTGTCGAACGCCTTCGCGGCGACGCCCGGTTGCGGCTGCTGAGCGGCGGTGGCTTCGAGCGCGGCGGGCCTGCTCGGCTCTGTCTTCGTGGCTTCAGCCTTGGTACCGGATGAGATCGCTGCATGCTGGTCGGCCTGCCCAGTCTGCGCGCGCGACGGCGCGACCCCGAGCAGCGCCAGCACTGCAACAGCGCACAGGCCTCGCCCTGCGGAAGCGCGAAAAGGGAAGGCAAAACGCATTTACTCTGCTTCCTTAATTCTGCTGCACCGGGCCCAGATGGGCCGCATCGATCACGAATTTCGCCAGTGCGCGGCCGAGACAGGCATGAACCTTCTTGGCCAGATCGACACCATGCGAGGTGCTGAACAGGTCAAAATATCCGGCGTCGCTCCACTGCTTCATAATCGCGAACCGGTCGAACAGCGGAACGTCGTGCTGCTGCGCCACCACCTTCATGTTGTCGAGATATGGCGGCGCAGAGATCATCGTCTCCGTACGCGGGCTGTATTGCAGATTGACCAGCACCACGTCGGTCCCGGCGTCCCGCAACGCAACAACGCCTTCGTTGATGGCGGTACGGAAATCGTCGGGATCGACTGCTCGCATAGCATCGACCGTTCCGGTCTGCCAGATAACCAAAGTAGGCTTTTTTGCTTCAACAAGCTTAACAAGAGTTCCCGCGGTCTCCTCGGCGGTGCTCTTTCCCTGTAATTCTACGGATAGATCGATCGTCGACGACGGCAACGCCTCCTTCAGCGCCGTCTGCAGCGTGGCCGGATAGGCGCTCGCCTCGTTGCCCTGGATGGTCGAGGAGCGGCTGCCGACGACCAGTACGTTGAGCGGCCGGCTGGACTTGATGGCGTCGGTGACCTTGGGCAGCGAGCTCTCGCTCGTAAGCAGATAGGCGGGCACGTCGCAGGGCGGCGGCGGTGCCGGCTCCGCCGTGTCGCCGGCGCGCGCGGGCGCCGCCGCCAAACCGGCCGTCAGGCAGGCTGCGAGCAGCGTCAGGCCCAGCATCGTCCACGCGGACTTCATGCTCCCCCTCCCGCCAGATCGGCGTTGCCGGCGGCGCCTTTTTTCGAGGCGCCTTTGTCGGCGGAGTGCTTGTACCACGAAATGATCCACGCCATGCCGCACATGATGAGGATGCCGCAGATGCTGATCAAGGCGTGCAGTGCGGCACCGCCAGATACTTCGGCAAGTACGAAGTGACCGGCAAAGGCGAGGAAGACCCCGAGGCAGAATATCTCAAGCGAGTGCTGGCCACACAGGATCAAAGGTCGCAGCCAGGGCGATTTCAGCCCCGGCCAGTCCCTGGGCAGGAAGCGCACGGTGAGCGCAGCGAGCGCCAGGAAGTGCGCGAACCGCAACACGTCCAGGTCGGTCTTGTTGATCGGATACATCCATTGCTCGATCACCTTCGGCATGATGTGGCCGAGCTGCGGTACGTACCAGGTCAGCGTCACGAAGAACGCCGCGACCAGATAGACGATGCAGATCCACATCGTGATGTTCGACGACAGGATGCGCGACATCCGCCGCGCGCCGCCGAGCGCGCACCAGGCGCCGAACACGAACAGCAATTGCCAGGCGAACGGATTGAACGCCCAGAAGCCGTTCGGGTAAGCCGAGAGATAGAGGTCGAACTGCCAGGTCAGCGCGTAGAGCACGACCGAGAGGCCGAGCGTGACGTCGGGCTTCCATTTCATCAGCCACAGGATCAGCGGCAGGAACAGCATCAAGACGATATAGAGCGGCAGCACGTCCATGTTGACGGGACGGAAGCGCAGCAGCAGCGCCTGGACGATGGTGACGTCGGGCTGCTTGAGGAAGTCCATGATCCCCATTTCCTCGCTGTAGAGCGGGTTCTCGAACGAGGTCGCGACATAGGAGATCTCGGCGAGGAAGATCGTGAACAGGAAGACGTGCGCGACATAGATCTGCCAGACCCGGCGCAGGATGCGCGCGGTCGCGATCACGAAGCCGCCCTCCAGCATCGCGCGGCCGTAGACAAAGGCCGCGGTGTAGCCGGAGATGAAGATGAAGATCTCGGTGGCGTCGGAGAAGCCGTAATTGCGGATCGTCAGCCAGGTCAGAAGATTGGTCGGCAGATGATCGATGAAGATCAGCCACAGCGCGAGCCCGCGGAACAGATCGAGGCGGAGCTCGCGCTCGCCGGTCGCCGGCAGCGTGATCGCGGGCGCAGCAACCTTCGCCTCGACCTCAGCCTTTACCTCGGCCTTGGCGTCAGCCACCGGCGAACCGGCTATGGGGTCGGCAATCGAGCTCATCAAACACCGTGTCGGCCGCGGACGCCCCGCACGCCGTGCTGAAAAGATAATATCGGTCCGCGAGTTGCCGACAAAGCACGGAGTGCGGCGGCATGCGGCCGCGCTTTAGAGCGGAACTATGTTGAAACCGCGATGAACGGACCGCCCTTGGGCCGCCTTTTCACGGCCCGGCGGGCGATTGGTTCCGGCGGCTCAATTGGCTATGATGGCGCCCTGTTCGAGCATGATCCGGTCGAAAACGGACCATACGCCAGGACCATCGGATTGAGCCGCATGTACCGCGCCGTTACCCGCCAGATCGAAGTCACCGTCGAGCCGAACTTCATGCCGGAGCGCTCGTCGGTCGACCGGCGCGAATATTTCTGGTCGTACAAGATCGTGATCGTCAATTCGGGCCCGGAAACCGTGCAGCTGCGGACGCGGCACTGGATCATCACCGACGCCACCGGTCGTCGCCAGGAGGTGCGCGGCGAGGGCGTGGTCGGCGAGCAGCCGGTGCTCGCGCCCGGCGAGCGCTTCGAATACACGAGCGGCGTGCCGCTGCCGACCGCCTCCGGCTTCATGACCGGCAGCTATCAGATGGTCACCGAAGCCGGCGAGCGCTTCGACATCGACGTGCCGACATTCTCGCTGGATAGCCCGAGCCCGGGCGGCAAGCGGGTGTTGAACTGACGCCTGCGTAGCCCGGATGGAGCGAAGCGCAATCCGGGGCAGGTGCATACGCGATTGGAGCGGCCCCGGATTGCGCGGAGCCTGTCATCGGGCGCGCGTTCGCGCGACCCGTTGGCTTCATCCGGCCTACGATGAACTCTCCCAGCGTCGTCCCTGCGAAAGCAGGGACCCATACTCCGCGGCGGGTCTTGTGGACGGGACGCGTCGTTCCGGCATTGTCCAACAACAACCATTCGTGGTTATGGGTCCCTGCTTTCGCAGGGACGACGGTGAGGGGTGGGTCGCGATTCAAGATGTCAAAGAGCGCGCCTGCTCCACGCCGGCTTCCTGCGGCGTGAACTCATACACCGACGAGCAGAACTCGCAGGTCACGACGACCTTGCCGTCCTTCACCATCTCGGCGCGGTCGTTCGGCGCGAAGCTCTTCAGCATCGACGACACCGCATCGCGCGAGCAGGAGCACTGCGCGCGCAGCGTTTGCGGGTTGAAGACGCGAACGCCGCGTTCGTGGAACAGGCGATAGAGCAGCCGCTCGCCGGACAGATCGGGATCGATCAGCTCGACGGCCTCGACGGTCGAGATCAGCGACTGGCCCTCGATCCACGCATCGTCGTCCGGCACGCTATGCGTGGCGGTGCCTTCCGGTGCATCGCCGGGATGCAGATCGGCCTGCTTGGCGCGCTCGGGCGCCTTGGGCAGGAATTGCAGCAGGATGCCGCCGGCGCGCCAGTGCAGCTTGCCGCCCTCGCCGCCGCGCATCTCCTCGCCGACCGCAAGCCGCACTCGCGTCGGGATCTGCTCCGAGCGCAGGAAATATTCATGGGCCGCCTCTTCCAGGCCGCCGCCGTCGAGCGCGACCAGTCCCTGGTAGCGGCTGGTGTTGGAGCCCTGATCGATGGTCATCGCAAGGTGGCCCTTGCCGAGCAGTTCGCCCGAGCTCTGGCCGTTCTTGAGGCGCGATGCGTCGTAGCGCGCATAGGCGCGCAGCCGGTCGGGCGCCTGGAAATCGACGATCAGGAGCGACACCGGACCGTCGGTCCGGGTCTGCAGGATGAAGCGGCCCTCGAACTTGACCGACGAGCCGAGCAGCGTAGTCAGCACGATCGCCTCGCCGAGCAGCTTGCCGACCGCGGGCGGATAATCGTGCTTGTGCAGGATCTCGTCGAGCGCGGGGCCGAGCCGGGTCAGCCGGCCGCGCAGGTCCAGCGCGCCGACCTCGAAGGCCAGCACGGCATCGTCGACAGGAACCGCTGAGGGCGCGCGAACCGGCGCCTCGGGCGTGATTTTGATGTCGGGGGATTGTGAAACCATGGCGCTCTATCTGGGGTCTCGGACCGCAAAACGAAAGGGGTTCACAGGAACGGATCTATCCGTCGTCCCTGCGAAAGCAGGGACCCATAACCACCAATGTGAGTTGCTGCATCAAGCTGGGGCCCCAGCTTTCACAACAATTGACAGCGGTGGTTATGGGTCCCGGGTCGCGCTGCGCTTGCCCGGGACGACAGCGCTTACTGATCTACGACTACGCGACCGCGTCGAAACACCAGGCCAGGATGCCCTTCTGCGCATGCAGGCGGTTTTCCGCCTCGTCGAACACCACGGATTGTGGCCCGTCGATCACCTCGTCGGTGACCTCCTCGCCGCGATGCGCGGGCAGGCAGTGCATGAACAATGCGTCCGGCTTGGCGAGCGACATCAGCTTGGCATTGACCTGATAGGGCCGCAGCACGTTGTGGCGGTGCTCGCCCTCCTTGTCACCCATCGACACCCAGGTGTCGGTGACGACGCAGTCGGCGCCGCGCACGGCGGCTTCCGGATCGCTGCCGAGCATGATCGGCGCGCCGGTCGCCTTGATCCAGTCGCGCATCGGCTTCTTCGGCGACAGCTCCGGCGGGGTTGCGACATTGAGCTGGAACTTGAACCGCTCGGCGGCATGCGCCCAGGAGGCCAGCACGTTGTTGTCGTCGCCGGTCCAGGCCACGGTCTTGCCCTCGATCGAGCCGCGGTTTTCCTCATAGGTCATGAGGTCGGCCATCACCTGGCAGGGATGCGAACGCCGGGTCAGGCCGTTGATGACGGGGACGGTGGCGTGAGCCGCGAGCTCGAGCAGCGCGTCATGGTTGAGGATGCGGATCATGATCGCATCGACATAGCGCGACAGCACGCGCGCGGTGTCGGCGATGGTCTCGCCGCGGCCGAGCTGCATCTCGGCACCGGTCAGCATGATGGATTCACCGCCGAGCTGGCGCATGCCGACGTCGAACGACACCCTTGTGCGGGTCGACGGGCGCTCGAAGATCATCGCCAGCGTCTTGCCTTCAAGCGGCTTCCTGCCCTTCTCATGCGCCTTCAGCTTCGCCTTCATGGCGGCTCCGGCGGACAGCATGTTGCGCAGCTCGCCGAGCGGCAGCTCGTTGATATCGAGGAAGTGACGGACCGGCTTGCTCATTATCCAGCCGCCTTCTTCGGCTGGGCCGCCGACAATGTCGCGCAGGCGCGCTCGAGCGCGGTGATCGACGTATCGATCTCGGCCTCGGTCACGATCAGGGGCGCCAGGAACCGTACCACATTGTCGCCGGCGCCGACGGTGAGCAGCTTCTCGTTGCGCAGTGCTGCGATCAGGTCGCCCGACGGCACCACGGCCTTGACGCCGATCAACAGCCCCTCGCCGCGCACCTCCGACAGCACGCCGGGATAGCGGTCGACGACGGAAGCGAGCTTCTGCTTGAGCAAGAGCGACATCTTTTGCACATGCTCGAAGAAGCCGGGTTTCAGCATGACGTCGAGCACGGCATTGGCGGCGGCGACCGCGAGCGGATTGCCGCCGAAGGTCGAGCCGTGCGAGCCGGGCGCCATGCCTTCGGCCGCTTTCGCGGTCGCCAGCACCGCGCCGATCGGGAAACCGCCGCCGAGCGCCTTGGCCAGCGACATCACATCCGGCGTGACGCCGGTGCGCTTGTAGGCGAACAGCTCGCCGGTGCGGCCCATGCCGGTCTGCACTTCGTCGAAGGCGAGCAGCAGGCCATGCTCGTCGCAGAGCGCGCGCAGCGCCTTGAAGAACGCCTGCGGCGCCGAGCGCACGCCGCCCTCGCCCTGCACCGGCTCGATCAGGATGCCGGCGGTGTGCGGACCGATCGCCTTCTTCAACGCCTCGATGTCGCCATGCGGCACCTGGTCGAAGCCGTCCATCGGCGGGCCGAAGCCTTCGAGATATTTCGCCGAGCCGGTCGCGGCCAGCGTGCCCAGCGTGCGGCCGTGAAAGGCGCCCTCGAAGGTGATGATGCGGTAGCGCTCGCCATGGCCCTTGGAGAAGTGATAATGGCGGACCAGCTTGATCACGCCCTCCATCGCTTCGGCGCCGGAATTGCAGAAGAACACGAAGTCGGCAAAGCTCTGCTCGCACAGCCGCGCGGCCAGCACCTCGCCGTCCGGGCTCTTGAACAGGTTCGACATGTGCCAGAGCTTGGTCGCCTGGTCCTGCAGCGCCTTGACCAGATGCGGATGCGCATGCCCGAGCGCGTTCACCGCAACGCCCGAGGTGAAATCGAGATAACGGTCGCCGTTGGTTGCGATCAGCCAGGCGCCCTCACCGCGCTCGAAGCCGAGATCGACCCTGGCGAAGACGGGGAGCAGATGCGACGTGGCAGCGTTGGTCATGGCGTTCACTGACGGTTTTTGAGCCGACAATTGCCGCGGGGCTTGACGCCAGCGCAGCAACGGCCAGCTTCGGAAAACAAAACGGCCGCCTTTGCGGGCGGCACGTGGCGGACATTCTATGCTGCGGTCGGTAGGTGTCAATCGCCACGAAGTGGCCTTCCTGCAATGCGAAACGAGCGCAATCCGGAGCATTCCGGTGCGGTGGAAAAGCCTCATCGCAATGCTTAACTGTATCGGAACATGTGGACGCACGGCCGCGGACTCTTGCGCCAGAGTCACGCCATATTGTAGCGTTTGGCCTGTCGGGTACGACATCTCGTGCGGCAGTACTGGACCCTCTAAGTAGCCTTCGTATCGCGCGTAAACGTTCGGGCGCAAGACCGCGCCCGGCGAGGGCTAAGGGATTCTGGCCGCAGGGATATTTGTCCAGATTGGCTCGCAGCGCCGCTCCAATGATTGGCCGGCGCTACGCGAAGGGAAGAATGCGATGACTGTATTGACCTGGTCCGACGATCGCGTCGAGCAGCTGAAGAAACTCTGGGAGTCTGGCCTGTCGGCCAGCCAGATCGCGGCGGAACTTGGCAATGTGACGCGAAACGCCGTGATCGGCAAAGTGCATCGGCTCGGCCTCTCCGGCCGCGCCAAGGCCCCCTCCACGGCCGCGCCGCGGCAGCGCAAGGCCCGCCCCGCCCAGCACATGATGCGGGTGGCGCGCCCGGTGTCCCGCGGCAACACCGCGCTGGCGCACGCCTTCGAGGTCGAGATGGAGCCCGATCCGATCTCCTACGACAATGTGGTGCCGATGAGCCAGCGGCTGTCGCTGCTCGAACTCAACGAGGCCACCTGTCACTGGCCGGTCGGCGATCCCTCAAGCCCGGAATTCTTCTTCTGCGGCGGCAAGGCGCTCGGCGGCCTGCCCTATTGCGCGCATCACTCGCGCGTCGCCTACCAGCCCGCCGCCGATCGCCGCCGGCCGTCGGCGAAACCGCAGATCAAGTGAGCACTCGGGAAACTACGGAAGACCTGAAAAACAAATCCCCGCGAAAGCGGGGATTTTTTTATGGCGCGTGGCCCGTTACATCATCGGCGTCGTCCCGGCGAAAGCCGGGACCCATAACCACTGATGCGTGTTGTTAGAAAGCCGTCTGGCCCCGTGCCGATTACGCCGGCCGCGGCGTATGGGTCCCGGCTCCCGTGCGCAATTGCGCACTAAAGCGTGATGGCATTAAGTTCGATAGCCTGAATTTTTGAGGTAGTTGGCACATTCCTCGGAGGTGAAGGCGTCG
>NZ_JADFUD010000109.1:0-15304 GCF_054820065.1 Bradyrhizobium sp. UFLA06-06 | reverse complement strand
TTCGGGTCGAGGTGCTTCTTACGCAGCCGGATCGACTTCGGCGTCACCTCGACGAGCTCGTCGTCCTCGATATAGGCGAGCGCCTTTTCCAGGGTCATCCGGATCGGCGGCGTCAGGCGCACCGCCTCGTCCTTCGAGGTGGTGCGGATGTTGGTGAGCTGCTTGCCCTTCAGCACGTTGATCTCGAGGTCGTTGTCGCGGGTGTGCTCGCCGACGATCATGCCCTTGTAGACCTTCCAGCCCGGCTCGATCATCATCGGGCCGCGGTCTTCCAGCTTGAACATCGCATAGGCCACCGCTTCGCCCTGGTCGTTGGAGATCAGCACGCCGTTGCGGCGGCCCTGGATCTCGCCCTTGTAGGCGGCATAGCCGTGGAAGATGCGGTTCATGATCGCGGTGCCGCGGGTGTCGGTGAGCAGTTCGCCCTGGTAGCCGATCAGGCCGCGGGTCGGCGCGTAGAACACCAGCCGCAGGCGGTTGCCGCCGGAGGGGCGCATCTCGATCATCTCGGCCTTGCGCTCGCTCATCTTCTGCACGACGACGCCGGAATGCTCCTCGTCGACGTCGATCACGACTTCCTCGATCGGCTCCTGCCAGGCGCCGGTCGCCTCGTCCTTCTGCAGCACGACGCGCGGGCGCGACACCGAGAGCTCAAAGCCCTCGCGGCGCATGGTCTCGATCAGGATCGCGAGCTGCAATTCGCCGCGTCCGGAGACTTCCATGGAATCCTTGTCGGCGGCCTCGACGACGCGCAGCGCGACATTGCCCTCGGCCTCGCGCATCAGGCGGTCGCGGATCATGCGCGAGGTCACCTTGTCGCCTTCGGTGCCGGCGAGCGGCGAGTTGTTGACGATGAACGACATCGACACCGTCGGCGGATCGATCGGCTGCGCCGGCAGCGGCGTCTCGACGGTGGGATCGCAGAAGGTGTCGGCAACGGTGCCCTTGGTGAGGCCCGCGATCGCGACGATGTCGCCGGCTTCGGCCTCCTCGAGCGGGGTCCGCTCGAGGCCGCGGAAGGCGAGGATCTTGGTCAGGCGGCCGCTCTCGATCAGCTTGCCGTCGGCGGACAGCACCTTGACCTGCTGGTTCGGCTTGATCGAGCCCGAGGAGATGCGGCCGGTGATGATGCGGCCGAGATAGGGGTTGGCCTCGAGGATGGTGCCGATCATGCGGAACGGACCTTCCTCGACCTTGGGCGGCTCGACGTGACGCACGATCAGGTCGAACAGCGGCTGCATGCCGAGATCCTTCGGACCCTCCGGGCTCTCCGCCATCCAGCCCTGCTTGGCCGACCCGTACAGAATCGGGAAGTCGAGCTGTTCTTCGCTGGCGTCGAGCGCCGCGAACAGGTCGAACACCTCGTTGATGACTTCGGTCGGGCGTGCGTCGGGACGGTCGACCTTGTTGATCACGACGATCGGCTTCAGTCCGATCTTGAGCGCCTTCGACACCACGAACTTGGTTTGCGGCAGCGGGCCCTCGGCGGCGTCGACCAGCACCAGCGCGCCGTCCACCATGTTGAGGATACGCTCGACCTCACCGCCGAAGTCGGCGTGGCCGGGGGTGTCGACGATGTTGACGCGGATGTCCTTCCACTGCACCGAGGCGGCCTTGGCCAGGATGGTGATGCCGCGCTCGCGCTCCAGGTCGTTGGAGTCCATGGCGCGCTCGGTGACCTTCTGGTTCTCGCGGAAGGTGCCGGATTGCTGCAGCAGGCGGTCGACGAGGGTGGTCTTGCCGTGGTCGACGTGGGCGATGATGGCGACGTTGCGAAGGTTCATGGCTCTTCTTCTGGTCGTGCAATGGTCAGATGCGCGATCTCGCCGGACCAGTTTGGCCGGCCGCTCGCTCGCGTGGCCCATTCGGGCCCGGATCACGCTCATACCCAAGAAATTTGACGGGGACGCATCACCCCAAAAAGGAAGCCCGGTCAGAGGACCGGGCACCTTGCGCGTTGCGGCGCAATATAGTCAGAAAACGCCAAAAAACAATGATTTATTGGCTGTTTGGAGGGCTGATTTTCGCTCCAAAGGCGGGTTTTGAGGGCTTTCAGGTCTTACTTCCGGGTAATCGCGAACACGATCAGGCCAAGCCCGCCCAGCGCCGCCATCATCACGAACATGGTGATGGGGTCGCCGCCGGCCCCGGCGCCCATCTTGGCGTTGAGAATGGCGCACAGGACCCCCGGGATCAGGAGGATGACCCCCACGACCAGCATGAGGGCGGTGGCGCAACCGCTGCGCTGCCCGCGTTCCGGTGGTCTGATCGGCGGGGTCTGCTCGATATTGCTCATGAGATTTACCGATCTAGCGAGTCCGCGGACGCGTCGCCAACCAGATCAGCCAGCCACCAATGAGGGCGATCGCGAGAATGACGAGCAGGATAGGGAAGTCGGCCGCTCTGAGCGACATGCCGGATTTGAGGCCAGCCATCACGACGCATAAGGCGGGAAGCAACAACACGATGCCGATCAGCAGCATCAGCATCGACAGGCAGCCTTCCGCCGCCGAAGGCGGCGTTGATGGTCGTTCCGGGGGCGGCTCGTCGGTGTCGGACATGCGTCGTCGAATGGTCCGTCAGCTCCGTCCCTTGATCGCGGCGCGGATCAGCATCACGCCGGCAAAGCAGACCGCGAGCCCGAGCAGGATCAGGAAGAGAATGGAGGGATCGGTTTTCGACTCGCTCAGGACTCCGAACCCGAACAGGAGGGCGCAGAGCCCGGGCAGCAGCAGGACCAGCCCGAACAGCACCATGAACGCGGTGGCGCAGCCGCTGCGTGGTGACGGTGGCGGCGGGATGTATTGGTAGGGTGGCTCCGGTGGTGCAGGCGCGATGGGCGGTGGATTGGTCTCGCTCATCGCGGCACCTCCTCGCTTTGCCGCGTCTCGCGGTAAGTCTGGCCGGCCATCGCGGCGCGGATGCCGTCGATCTTTCCGTCACGGTAGAACAGATTGTAGGTGTCGAACGGAATGATCGCGCCGCTCTCGGTGACGAAGTGGATGCAGCTTCGCTTGACGTTGCCGACGCAGAAATTGAAGCGGTCGAGAAACTGCACGATGGTGACGCGGAACACGTTCTCGTAGGTCAGGCCCTCCGGCACCTCGAAGCTCGGCAGGCAGCACAGCAATTCGCAGACCCGCTCCGAGGTGTTCAGCGGCCCCGACGACAGCGAGAACAGGTCGACAAACTTCTCCCGCAACACCGGATATTTCTCCGGGCTGATGGTGTTGGGCATCACGGCGATGAGCTGCTCCTGCGGGATCAGCGAGGTCAATGGCAGTACCTTGTCGCCGTTGCGTAGGCCATAGCCGATCGAGATGCTCTCGGGGTTGCAGGGCAACGGGATCATGTCGTTGGCGCCGAACACCCCGGTCTCGATCACGCGCCGGCGGATCTCCGACAGCATGATGCGGTCGGTGTCCTTGTTGAAATGCTCGTTGCGACCGGCGTCCTGCACCGGCTGCAGCGTGACGCCGCGGACGCATGTCCAGGTCAGCGCGTGGCGGACGATGTCGCCGATCTCGCCGTCGTTGACGCCGCGCTTGATGGTCGCGACCAGCGTGGTCGAGATGCCGTGGCGCTCGAGATTCTCCAGCGCCTGCTGGCGGATTTTTCGCAAATCCGCGCCGCGCAGATTGACCAGCGCCTCGCGCTTCAGCGAATCGAACTGCAGATAGACCTCCAGCCCGCGCTTGTTCTCGGCGAGCTTCGCCACGAAGTCGGGCTCGCGCGCGATTCTGAGGCCGTTGGTGTTGATCATGACATGGCGGATCGGGCGCGCGCGCACCGCATCCAGAATGGCGAAGAAATCCGGATGCAGCGTCGGCTCGCCGCCGGAGATCTGCACCAGATCGGGCTCGCCCTCGCTCGCGACCAGCGCGTCCAGCATCTTCTCGATTTTCGCCAGCGGCGTGAAGCTGGTGCGCGCCGGCGAGGAATCCGCAAAGCACACCGGGCAGGTCAAATTGCAGTGCTCGGTGATCTCGATCAGCGCCAGGCAGGAGTGCTGCTCGTGGTCGGGGCACAGCCCGCAATCATAGGGGCAGCCGAATTCGGTGTGGCGTTGGAACGCGAGCGGCCGGTCGCCGGGCTTGATGAAATCCTTGCACAGCCGCCAATAGGCCGCATCCGTCGAGACCAGCGTCGACTGCACGCCATGCTGCTTGCAGCGCTTCTCGTACCAGACCTCGTTGCCTGATATCTGGATCTTGGTCGGCACCAGGGCCAGGCAGGTTTCGCAAAGCGACTGGGTCTGGCCCCAGAAGATGTAAGGGCGTGCCTTACGCAGCGGCGCGTTCATGCTTCAAGCTCACATTCGGCGCCGTCGCCAGCATGACGGCGGCGTAAATCATGACAAACAGCGACAGCAGGTGAAACAGCGAGAATGGTCCGATCAGCGCGCCATAGGGCTTGATGAACTCCCACAGGAAGCGCTGCAGTCCGTAGTAGAACAGCACGAGGTAGAATCCGTTGGTGATGACGGCGGCATTTCGGTTCAATACGGCCCAGACATAGAAGGCCGCGAACGCCGCCATTGCGAGGCTCTCGTAGAGTTGCACCGGATGACGCAGGACGCCGTCGCCGAAATCATGGCCCCACGGCAGCGTGGTCGGCGTGCCATAGGTGAAATCCTCGAGCCCCGCGAAATAGCAGCCGAGACGGCCGACCGCGACGCCGATCGCAAGCGGCAGCGCGAACCGCGCGCCGGTGCGCAGCGAAATCCCGTGTCGCCATTTGTAGAGCTCGATCGCGACGATGCCGCCGGCCAGCGCGCCCTCGACCGAGCGGGCGACGCCCGCCATGCCCGAGAACCACAGGTTCAGGGTGCCGAAAATGTAGGCGCCGATCCCGGCGCCAAACAGCAGCGCGGCGATGTAGGGCAGCTCGAAGGATTGCCGGGGGAATTGCAGCCCGCGCAGCCGCGACAGCCACCACATGGCGAGCGCGGCCGCGCCCCATGCTGCAACGTCGAAAACGGCGTGAAGTTCAGCCCCGCTCATGAGGCGAGTGTAGCGTGATTTTCGCGGTCCGCGATAGCGGCTTCCCGATTGCAATGACGGAGCGAGGTTATCAACCCGTCCGCCTGGGAGCGGCGGGCTGATGGACCACGCCTGCGACGCCAGCCCGCGCAAAACTACAAAGGCTGTAACCGCGCCAGAACGGATATAGCCGATGTTACGGCGACCATCCGAAGCGCTATATCCGAACTGACGGCTGGGCTTTCGACCTTCTCAGGATGACATTCTGTCCGGAGTGCAGAACCCGTCCCGATTGGGCGGAGCGATTGCGATGAGGAAGGCTACGATGGATTTTTCGCGGATGTCGGATGGGATCCGGCTGCATCACGCCTCTCATCGCCACGATGGGCACGATGGTGACGACGAGCCGGGTCCGGCACCGAGCGGCCCGTTTGCAGGGCTCGATGCGCATCCCGCGACCGCGAATTCCCCGTCTTATGACTCTGGCCCAGGCCAATCCGACCATCCCACCGCGTCGGGGGGCGGCCCCGGCGGCCACGTCGGCAACCACACTGCGGCGAGCCTGGACGCTTCGGCAACGAAGCCTGCTGCCGGCGCATCCCATTCCGCGACGGGCGTCGCTTCGATCGAGAGCGGGGCGAACACCGCCGGGAACGGCGGAGACGGTTACTTTTACGGAGGTATCATTCACGCATCCCTGTTGATCTATGAACCGATCAACATTTCGGTGAATTTGGGATACGGCTCGGTCGCCGTGGCCAATCAGTCCAACGATTTGAATGTCGATCAATCCGCCTTTCAGATGGCCGGCGTCGGCGGACATGGTGGGAATGACAACCTTGCATCGGGAGGTAGCATCAGTGCTTCCTTGAGTGCTTCCCTGGGCCCCGGCGTGATCGGGAGCGGCGACAACGGCGCCGGAAATGGCGGCAGCGGCTATTTCTCGGGTGCGTTGGTGGACGCTCCCGTGGTGATCTATCATCCGATCAATATTGCGGTGGCGAGCTCAGGCGGCACGGCCTATGCAAGTCAATCGAACACAGTCGACATCGATCAATCGGCTACGCAGATCGCGGGCGTCGGCGGCAGTGGCGGAAATGGCAATGTGGCCTTCGGCGGCAGCATCATCACGCTCGACCCCAGTTGGGGATCAAGCAACGGAGGGAGCGTCTGGGACGTTCAAACGGGCGGGAGTCAGGCCGGCAACGGCGGCGACGGCGCGTTCTACGGGAGTCTCGTGCATTCCTCGATCGTAGTGTACGACCCGATCAACATCGCAGTCGCGGGCTATGGCTCTAACGTTCATTCAGTCCAGACGAATGACGCCGGCGTGGATCAATCCGTAGTTCAGATCGCCGCCATGGGCGGGCACGGCGGCAATGGCAACGCCGCGACGGGCGGCCATGCAAGCCTACTTTCCCACGGCTTGTGGGGCGGCTCCGACACGATTGCGACCGGCTCGAACGGCGCAGGCAATGGCGGCAACGGCTATTTTGCCGGCAGCCTGATCGATGTCAGCGTCGCGATCTATGCACCCATCAATATCGCAATCGCGGGGCCCCATTCGACGGCCGTGGCCGATCAGGTCAACAATTTGCACATCGACCAGAGTGCGGTCCAGATTGCCGGACTTGGTGGGGACGGCGGCCACGGCAATCTCGCGCTGGGTGGCGATCTTTCCGCCCATCTTCTGTCGGATCTTCACCTGTTGGCATAGCGAAACATCGCACCGCTCGCGCAGGCCGGTCGCAAGGTCGCGGATTCTCTGCGCATGCAAATCTCGCGGAGGCGGCCTCCCCGATGCTTCGAGCTCCGATGTCGCGCGACGAATGTCATACTTTCGTACGTAGGTCGACCAACCCGGATGGTGTCCGATTTGACATCTATCGGCAGCGCGTATCGCCGGATCAGACTCGCCCGTGCGCGTCCGCCTGATCGGGATGGATGATGCACGACAGCCAACACAAGGACGGAGGCTCAAATGTTGCCCAAGGCGATCAGCATCTCGGATTCGATCGAATTCAAATCGATCAACACCGGTGGTCAAAGTGTCGGAAATGGCGGCGACGGTACCTTCAAGGGAGCCATCATCAGCAAGCCGACCCTCAACTTCGATCCAACCAACAAGGCAGAAGGTGCCGATGTGCATGTGAACACCGGCGACCACGTCACTCAGACGGCAGATTGGGACGCCGGCGGCGCAAACGCGACGGCCTCGGTGTTTGCGAAGGCCCATGGCGGAAGCGCCGAGTCGAACGGAAGCCAGAAATCCTACAGCGGCCACGATACCTCCAAGGTATATGCCAATACGGATGCCACTCAGATCAACAAGCTCGCGGTGGACCAGCACCAGGAGGTCCTGGCTGGCATCGGCGGCAATGGCGGAGACGGCAACGCCGCGCTGGGTGGAGAAGTGAGCTTCCACCTCGATACATTCTGACCATCGGCTCGTCCGACCGTGGCGGGACCGGCCGCCATTTGCTGCCGGTCCCGCAGTTCAAGCCGATGCCCTGCCGATGCCCTTTTTGGCAGATCGCGTTGGCCGTCGGGCAAGTGCGCCGGACTTCGATTTCAGGCGGTGACGATCATGCTGATGCCGCCCATTCGGTTGCCTGTTCTGCCGCAGATCCCGACGCCACTGCACGCGGCCCTTTGGTCCTGTGCGGGACCGCTTGGTCTCGTATTCGCGTATAGCTGCAGCTACAACCTGCTTTTATTTGCGCCCTCCATCTACCTTCTTCAGATCTACGACAGGGTGTTGTCGAGCCGGAGTGGCGACACGCTGCTCCTGCTCACGCTCATTGTCGCGATCACGGTCGTGGTCGGCGGCGTGTTCGATGCCTTGCGGCGCGCTGTCCTGGGTCGCCTTGGCGCCTGGCTCGACGATCGGCTCCGTCCTTGCGTGCTTTCGGCCAGCCTCGAATCCGCGTTTCGCAGCGATTGGACGCGGGCGTCGGACGCATATCGGGATCTCACCGTGCTGCGCCAGTTCATCGATTCCGGCGCATGTCCGATGCTGTTCGACGCACTCTGGGCGCCCCTATTTCTCCTGGTCCTCTTTCTCATCCATCCCCTGCTTGGCGTGGTAGGCGCCTGCTGTGTGGCTTTCCTCTTCGCTCTCACGGTCGCCGGAGATCTGGTTACCGAGGACGTTCTGCTCAGATCCTGCGCCGCGCTGTCCAGAAGCTACGGCCGCCTCCAGTCCGCCGCAGGCAACATCCACATGATCCGCGCCATGGGAATGTTCGAAAGCGCTGCGCGCACGATCTACCATGACGCGCAGGAGGCACGCAGAGAGCACGATGTGGCAGTCCGGCGAAGCGAGATCGTGATGCTGGTCACCAAGCCGGTCCGCGCGCTGTCGCAGGTGTTGATAATGGGGGCTGCCGCGTGGCTTGTCCTCGATCACGGAAAGAGTCCGGCGATCATTTTTGCTTCGACACTGATGTTCAGCCGCGCGCTCGCGCCGGTCGAAAGTGCGATCGCAGGCTGGAAGTCACTCAGGACGGCCGTGAGTGCCTGTCAGCGGCTCGGCGCGGTTCTCGCCGCGTCCCCCGCCGCCGGACAGAAGGATCCAGAAGTTTCGCAGCGGCAAGCGTCGAGCGGTCTCGTTGTCGACAACGTCGGCGTGAGGCTATCGGGGACCAACCACGTTCTGCTGAACGGTGTCTCGTTCACGCTCGCGAGCGGAGAATGCCTTGGCATTATCGGTGCGTCCGGGTCGGGCAAGTCGCTGCTTGGCCAGGTGATTGCCGGGCTGTCGACGCCAACTCATGGCTGTGTCCTGCTCGACAATACCGACGTCTCGCTGCTTCGCGAGGGCCTAAGCGGCCACCGTCTCGGTTATCTCCCCCAGGACATCGACCTGCTCGGCGATACGATAAGCGATATCATCGCGCGGCTTGATGATGCCGATCGGCGGAAGGTCGTGGAAGCGGCCAAGCTGGCCGGAATTCATGAAGCGATCATGCGCCTGCCGCACGGGTACGACACGGTGATTCACCGTGAAAAATCCTTCTCGCGCGGATATCGGCAGCGCCTCGGTCTTGCCCGGGCCTTTTTCGGCGGTCCCCGCCTGATCGTTCTCGACGAACCGAATGCCAGTCTCGATTACGGGGGCGAGCGAATGCTGCTGGACGCGATCGAGCGCATGAAGCTCGCCGGTGTCATCCTGGTCGTCGTCACTCATCGTATGGGTCTCCTCGCAGCCACAGACAAGATTGCCATTATGGAGGAGGGGGCGGTCGTCGCTTTCGGCGACAGCGAGGAAATCTTTGAGCGGCACCTGAACCGACCCCAGGTTACCTCGCGGATTGCGCCATGATCCGGAATCCTCTCACCATCTGGAAGCTTCCCAAGATATCGAGGCTACCCGCGATCTGGGACCAGCTCGTGCGAACGCCGGCAAGTCCCGCGCTTGCCGGACGATCCGGGGTCGTGGTTACTGCGATCGACGATTTCGAGCCTCTCGAATATCCATGGTGTGCGACCCCGACACCCATCTCTCCGCGTGGACGGCTTCGCCGTATCACCCTGGCGGGCAACCTGCTGGTGCTCTGCTTCATGCTGGGGCTTGGCACATGGGCGTGCCTCGCGCCTCTCGAGAGCGCCGCGATCGCTTCCGGCGTCGTGGAATCAGAATCGAGCCGCAAGACGATTCAGCACCTGGAAGGCGGGATCGTCAGGAAGATCCTGGTTTCGGACGGCGATATCGTGCGAAGCGGACAGACGCTGATCGCGCTGGACGACACCCGGCCCGGCTCGGAGGTGCAAAGCCTTCAAGGCCAGTTGTGGGATGCAATTGCTCGTGCCGCACGGCTTCAGGCCGAGCAGCAGAACTTTGAGAGCATCGCAATCCCGAGCGCGCTGGAACAGGACAGCAAGCGAAATGGGGTGGCCGCCGCCACGGTATCGGCGCAGCAGTTCATTTTTCAGGCGCGCCGGCAGGTTCATGAGTCGCAGCTTGCGGTCATTCGCGAACGGAGGCTTCAAGTCGAGAGGGAGATCGAAGGTCTCAAGGCTCAGCAGAGCGCCACCGGGCAGCGGGTCGACATCGTCCGGGAAGAACTGGATATGGTCACGACGCTCGTGAACAAGGGACTCGAACGGCGGCCGCGGCTTCTGAACCTGCAACGTGAACTGGCCGACGTTGAGGGTCGCCGCGGCGAGATCACCGCGCAGATTTCTCGCGCCGGGCAGGTCATCAGCGAGCAGCAGGCCACATTGTTCAAGCTCGAGAGCGACAGGCAGAACGAGATCGCACAGTCGCTTCGTGAAGCACAGAACCAGATATTCCAGCTCCGCGAGCGGTTGCTTGCGGCCAGGGATCAGCTATCGCGAACGGAGGTGAAGGCGCCTGAGGACGGCGTGATAACCGACTTGCGGATTCATACAGCGGGCGGCGTCATCGGGGCGGGTGCTCCGCTCATGGATCTGGTGCCCCGGCAAGACCGCCTCATCGTGACCGCCCGCCTGAGGCCCGAGGACATTGACGTGGTTCATCCCGGCCTCAATGCCGAGGTGCATCTGGTGCCGTACAATCAGCGTCGCGTACCGCGCCTGAAGGGAATCGTCGTGCACGTATCGGCAGACCGGCTCCTCGACAAGCGTACCGACCAGCCATACTACGCGACCAAGATCCGGATCGACGACGCGCAGATCGCCGCAAACGACTTCCAGATCGTCCCCGGTATGCCGGTTCAAGTGTTCATCACCACGGGGCGCGGTACCGTCGCACTTTACGCGCTCAGGCCCCTGCTCGACAGCTTCCGCGGTGCATTCAGAGAGGATTGATCCCGCTCAGGGCGACTAGGTCTCCGGCATTGGAACTGTACCCGGGTCGTGATCGCGATTCTGCGCGAGCGACCGGCCGCGCCAGCGGAGGACCGCTTCCGTGCGATTGTGAGCGGCACATTTCCTCATGATATGCTGAATGTGCATTTTGACGGTGCTTTCCGAGAGCTTCAATTTGGCTGCGATCAGCTTGTTGGGCAGGCCGAGCTCCAATTCCGCCAGAACGTGCTGCTCTCGAGGCGTGAGATCGCTCCTGTCGATGACCGCCCTGGCTGCCTCGTTCATCAGATATGCGGACGCGAGCCCGCGCGCGTCCGGCGGATCGAAACCCGGCATCCTGTTCATTTCGGCGACCGGCAACGGCCTGTAGACGCCACCGACAAGAACCAGGCGCAGGCCGGCGATGACGACCTCGATTGGTAGCGAGGTGGGAAGAAAGCCGCGAACACCCCGCTGCATCGCGGCTTGTGCGGTCGGCTCGTCGTCATGGTTTGACAGGATTGCGACGGCGGCATTGGGACAGTGCTCGGCCACGAAGGCGAGATCGTCCTCGACCGAGGGATCGCCGATGGGCTTGTCCGCGATGCTCAGCAGCACCAGACGAATGTCGCGGGCCGACATGCAGTCCAGGCCTTGGACCGTTGCCATGTCG
Source organism: Bradyrhizobium sp. UFLA06-06 (assembly GCF_054820065.1). NCBI lineage: Bacteria > Pseudomonadati > Pseudomonadota > Alphaproteobacteria > Hyphomicrobiales > Nitrobacteraceae > Bradyrhizobium > Bradyrhizobium sp. UFLA06-06. The sequence continues at coordinate 3,877 of NZ_JADFUD010000109.1, read as the reverse complement.
AGGATCTCGAAGTCGGCCAATTCCCGCCTGAGGACGTTGAGAATACATGTGCGGGGCAACAGGTGCTGCTCGATGATCACCAGAACCGGTACGTGAAGCGCTCCGTTGAGCCGTTTTGAGGAGTCCGTTATGTCGTCCATGATTTCCTCGGAATGAAAAGAATTTCTGCGACAGTCCCATCGATGCGTATTGCGCATTTACCGTTGCGGCATTCATCCTGAATGCATCATCACGCGCAGCGCCGACATCAGGATCTCATCCATTGCGGGATAGCCTGGCGCCTCGGTGGAAATTCTTTCCGCTCAAATCATTTGGACGCGCGCCGTGGCGCGGTCGACGCATCCCCTATTTGCAGATATTTCGATACGCCGTTGACGCCGCCGACCCCGACTTGCCGTCGACGACATACGCTTCATCCTCCTTCACAAGATACAGAAACGGCCTCCCTCCAGTCTCTCCGCCCGACGCACTGCTTCCTTTCACGCGCCCGCAAATCGTATCCACGGCGCGCCCGAGCGTGTTCTTTCGCATGGCGCGCTTCATGTCGCTGAATTCGGCCGATCCCGGATCCTCTATCTGCGCTGCAATCGTGACCTTCGCTTTGGTGAGGACAGGATCTGCTATGTCCGCGGCGCGTTCGGGTGTCGGGACGTTGATCCGCGTCCGCGGGGACGCCGCCTTGGCGAGGTCGGCCGGTCGGTGTTTCTTCGATGATGGTCTCCTGCCGGATTTTGCCGGGGTTGCAGAATTCGATTTGACGATCGCAGGAGCTGGCGCTAACGCCGCCGGCAGGGGCTCTGTGGGCGGGGCGACTGCAACCTTGTCGAAACAGGGTCTTGACCCACACCCAAGGAAATACCCTCGGGAAGGCGCAAACCAGCCAAAGCCGACCAGGATTCCTGCCAGCGCTCCGACAACAAGCAGTCCCATCCGATTCCCCTCCTCGGGAGCTCGGCTCGCACTCATAACAAGGACTAATTCCGCGCTGGTGATCCTATCTGTTGCGCAAAAGCGTTAAGCGCTCATTAAGCGCGCGGGTTGGGGCGATAGGACGAACCCCTACGGCGATGTCGGGTTTAGCGTCGGGTTCCGGAAGCATGGCGGATGCGACGAATGATGCGTACACACCCTAGTTCGCCGGGTTGTCCTCGCTGGGATAGACCCCGCGCAGTACCTCCTCGAAATGATCCTTGACCGCGTCGTTGCACAGGCAGGAGCGCTGCCGCAGCTTGTCCGTGTCGCGGATCACGATCGCGCCGCGGCGCGTCTCCAGCACGCCTTCCGCCTTGAAGTTCTGGATCACGCGGCTGGTGTAGCTGCGGCCGACGCCGAGCAGGGTCGAGAGCTGTTCATGGGTGAGCGGCACCATGCCGTTGCCATTGGTGCGCTCCATCGCCGAGATGATCCATTTCGCCGCGCGCTGCTCGATCGAGTGGATCGCATTGCAGGCGGTCGACTGGAAGATCTGCGCCAGCATGCAATCGGCATAGCGCGCGAAGATGTTGCGCACCGAGATCGACTTCAGCTTGGCGGCGTTGAGCTTGCTGATCGGTAGCCGCGCGAACGGGCCGCCGAACTTGACGGCGATGCGGGTATAGGCCGGCAGGAAGCCCTGGCTGACGATGCCGCCGACCGCGCCCTCGCGACCGACCAGGATGGTCTCGATATCGCGGCCGTCCTCATTGGGCACCATGTACGAGACGAGGCTCGGCCCGCACGGGAAATGCACGGTCTGAACATCGTCGCCGGGGCTGTAGAGCAGGTCGTTGGCCTGCGCGTCGACCAACCCCAGATGCGGTGCGATCAACTGGTAATCGGCGTCGTTCAGCCGGCGCAAAAGATTGTTGAATGGCCGGTCACTCGTCCCGGCCAACTCGGTCCGTTTCGCGATCATGGGAAATTCCTGAAAACCCAACGCCGACAATAATCGAAAGGTTCCCGGATTTATGTTCACTAGTGAACAGACGGCGTCGCTCGCGATGTGGTGGTTTCATCTCGGGAACAGCCGGCGTGCTTTCAGGCGCCGGTCGCGGGATTTCATCCATGCTTTGGAGCGTTTTCGAGCGAATTGGATACCGGTTCGCGTGAAGAAAACGCGTCAAGACAACAAGCTCTAGCAACGGAAACTGGCACGCCATGGACTTCACCCCCAATGCCGGCATGCCCGGTGACGTCCTCGTGGTCGAGGACGATCCGATCATCTCGCTCTATTTCGAGGACACCATCCTCGGCTTCGGCGCCCGCACGGTGCGCACCGCGGCGAACGTCGCCCGTGCGCTCGAGTTGATCGCCGAGCGCGCGCCGGATTTCGCGCTGCTCGACGTCGGCCTCGTCAGGGGCGAGAAGACGTTCGCGATCGCCGAGCGGCTGGATGCGCTGAAGGTGCCTTACGCGTTCGTCACGGGCTATGGCGCGGACATCAAGCTGCCGGCATCGCTCGCCGGCAAGCCGCGGCTGACCAAGCCGTGCTCGAGCGAGGCGCTGGAGGCGGCGCTGAGAAACGGCCACTGACGGATTGCCGGGCTTCGGCCTCGCCGCCGGCGCGTTCGTCGTCTACGATCCAAGCTGTTGGATTCGGCGACGCACCGGCATTGGAAAGCCGTCATGGCGATCAGGACATCTGCCGTTGCGCCGGCAGCAGCGCGATCCCTCGGGCTGCTTGGGGTGGTCCTGTCGCTGGCCTCGGCCGTCATCGGTGGTTCCGCGTCCCCAACCATTGCGACGCCCCTCGCGCTCACGAGCCAGCAATCGGCCGCACGTGAGGCGTACGAGAATGCCCTGAAGAGCTTCGAGTCGATCCTGCGCCAGCGACGCGCACAGATCGATTCCAATCAGCCGCTGCCCAATCTGCCGGGCCAGGCCCTCTACCTGGCCCGCGTCGAAATGATGAGCGCATACAAGGATCTCACCGATGCGCTTCCGTCCAGGGTTGGAAGACCCAGCAGATTCCGAATTCCCCCGGCGTATTTTGACGCCGACAATGAGCCGCTGTTCGACGAGTACAGGAAGCTCTTTGACATCATGGAGGCGCCGCCCGCCAGCGCGCAACGATCCGATACGCCATTCACGGACGTGGTCGATCTGGCGGCCGCGATCGCGCGAGCCAAGGGTCTCGATGCCAAGGACGCCGCGGCCGCGGGCCGTATCAGCCTCGGCCTTTTCTTTGCCGAGACCGGCGGCAAGCAAAATGCGGGGAATGCGCGGTCGAACACCTACAAAGGGAGCCTGCAGACCGGTCCGTCCGAAGACCGCAACGGCCGAAGGAAGTGGGCAGCGATCAAGGGATCAATCGCGGCCCTCGATCCTGCACTGAGCGGTCGTGACGACAAAGAAGAGGCGCGGGCCGGCAACCTTGATCACAGGTTCAATCACTGGACCGCCGTGCGGGACGCCCTGATGAACGCACACGCGGATATTTTCCCGGAGATCCCCGCGATTTTGAAAACCCTGCCGGATCCGATCGATCAAATGAAGCTGTTTGAGCTGATCCAGATCATTCCGACGCCGACCAGGGCCGCACTCAGGTCGGGCAACCTCGTCGGTTACAGAATTTCCGATGCCAGGATCATGCGATACTTGCGCAACAACAGCATCTTCGCTTTCGGCCGGGCCGACCGGGCAAGAACATCTGCGACCTTCCGCGAGATCCTCGATGCGATGTGGCTGTTCGACGCCAAGTTCGAGCAGGCGCTTGCCAGGTTCAAGGAGATCAAGGCGGGCAAACCGGGCTGATCGGTTGCGGAGAGACCCCAGCCCTCCCCGCAAGCGCAGGGCTATCGCATATGCCCCTTGGCGACCGGGCAAGTGCTTGGCCTCGTGGTTCGAGACGCGCCGCAAGCGGCGCTCCTCACCATGAGGGTCTACTATTGTGCCGCAA
>NZ_JADFUD010000108.1:0-15357 GCF_054820065.1 Bradyrhizobium sp. UFLA06-06 | reverse complement strand
CCGCTTGCGGCGCGTCTCGAACCACGAGGCCGAGTTACCTCCGCAGCCGCCGAAGGGTCATATGCGATTGCCCTACGCTTGCGGGGGAGGGCTCTCTCCGCGAGTCGTTCCGTGGAGAGAGTCCCCACCCGTATCGCATCTTCGATGCGATACGACCTCCCCCGCAAGCGGGAGAGGTGCGGCGAGCCCGCTGCAAGATCGATGCTAACTTACTTGATCGAGCTTAGCTCGCGGCTTCCAGCCGTTCCTCGGTGAGGAGCCGGGTCGCGGCATCGGCGTCCATCGGCTCGCCGAAGGCAAAGCCCTGGGCGTATTCGCAGCCGAGCTGGTAGAGCTCGACGGCATCCGAATCCGTCTCGGCGCCTTCCGCGACCACTTCCATGCCGAGATCGTGCGCCAGCGCGATGATCGATTTCAGGATCACCGGGCGGGTGCCGCGGCTCGTGGTGCGGACGAAGGACTGGTCGATCTTGATGGTGTCGAACGGGAAGCGCTGCAGATAGGACAGCGAGGAGTGGCCGGTGCCGAAATCGTCGAGCGACAGCCCGGTGCCGAGCTCGCGGATCCGCGCCAGCATCTGGGCGGCGTGCTCCGGGTTCTCCATGACCAGCGATTCCGTCAGCTCCAGCTTCAGCGTGCCGCGCGCGACCGAGGAGCGCGACAGCACGGTGCGGATGTCGTGGATCAGATCGTGGCGCAGCAATTGTCGCGACGACACGTTGACCGACGCGAAGATCGGCTCGCGCGCGCGCATCGCGCGCTGCCACACCGCGAGCTGGCGCGCGGTCTGGTCCATCACGAACATGCCGAGATCGACGATCAGGCCGGTTTCCTCGGCGACGTTGATGAACTCCGACGGCGACATCCGGCCGAGCTTGGGATGGTCCCAGCGCGCCAGCGCCTCGAAGCCGGCGATCGCGCGATCCTCCAGCCGCACGATCGGCTGGTACAGGATCGTGATCTCCTGCCGTTCGATGGCGCGGCGCAGGTCGCTCTCGAGCGTCAGGCGGTCGGTCTTCCGCGCCCGCATCGCCGGCTTGTAGACGTCGATGCGGTCGCCGCCGATCCGCTTGGAATGATACATCGCAAGCTCGGCGTCCTTGATGATCTCGTCGGTCAGCGGTGCCGCCGGGTCGGACAGCGCAAGCCCGATCGAGGCGGTCAGGAAGATCTCGCGGTCGTTGAACGCGATCGGGGCGCGGATGGTCTTGCGGATGGTCTCGGCGAAATTGGTGATCCGCGCCGGGTCCTGTTCCGACAGCAGGATCAGGCCGAACTGGTCGCCGGCCATGCGGGCCAGCGTGTCCTGCGGCTTGAGGATGCGGGTCAGCCGCCGCGCCAGCGTCAGCAGGATGGAATCGCCGACCGCAATCCCGACGGAATCGTTGACCTGCTTGAAGCGGTCGAGGTCGATCACCATCAAGGTCGGCCGCAGGTTCGGCATGGTCTTGGCGAGATTCGCCACCGCGCCGAGGCGGTCCATGAACAGCCGGCGGTTCGGCAGGCCGGTCAGATTGTCATGCACGGAGTCATGCAGCATCCGCTCTTCGGAATTCTTGAACTCGGTGACATCGGTCAGGGTGCCGACCACGCGCGAGACCTCGCCGTCGGAGCCGACCACCGGCCGCGCCTTCAGCGCGAACCACATGAAGTGGCCGTCGGGCGTGCGCAGCCGGAAATCCTGCACCAGGCGGCCGCGGCGCTGGTCGAGCACGCTGTCGAGCGCGGCGCGGAAGCGGTCCTGGTCGAGCGGGTGCAGCACCTCGAGCCATTTCGCCGCCGGGCCTTCCAGCGTGCCGCGCTTGAGGCCGAGCAGGGCCTCGGTCTCGGGGCTGGTGAACACCTTGTCGGCGGACACGTCCCAGTCCCAGATCAGATCGCCGGATCCGGTCAGCGCCAGCGCCCGGCGCTCGACGTCGGAGACGACGCCGGTGGTGGCGCCGCCGCCGGCGAAGGCGTGCTGCATGACCGTGAAGCCGATCAGCATCACGATCAGCACCAGGCCGCCGAGCAGCGCCGGGCCGACGATGTCGTTGGTGACGGAGCCGGCGACCGTCATGCCGGCCGCGACCACCCAGACCACCAGCAGGAACCAGGTCGGGATCAACAGCACGGCGCGGTCGAAGCCGTGGGTCGAGAGATAGACGATCAGCGCGAAGCCGGCGAAGGCGATCATCACCAGCGACATGCGCGCGATGCCGGAGGCGACCGCGGGATCGAACAGCGCCAGCGCGACCAGCGAGCCGAGGAAGACCAGCCAGCCGATCGTGATGTGCGAGTAGCGGACGTGCCAGCGACTCAAATTCAGATAGGCGAACAGGAACACCAGCAGTGTCGCCGCGAGGATCGCCTCGCCCGCCGCGCGCCAGACGCGCTCGGCGTTGTTCGACATGTCGAGCACCTTGCCCCAGAAGCCGAAGTCGACGCCGATATAGACCAGCACCGCCCAGGCCAGCGCCGCGGCGGCCGGGAACATGATGCTGCCCTTGACCACAAACAAGATCGTGAGCACGAGCGCGAGCAGGCCCGAGATGCCGATCACGATGCCCTGGTACAGCGTGAACGAGTTGACCTTGTCCTTGTAGGCGTCGGGTTCCCACAGATAGAGCTGCGGCAGCTTGTCGGTGCGCAGTTCCGCGACATAGGTGACGACGGCGCCGGGATCGAGCGTGATGCGGAACACGTCGGCGGTCGGACTCTCCTGCCGCTCGGGACGATCGCCGACCGACGGCGTGATGGTGGCGATGCGCGACAGGCCGAGGTCGGGCCACAGCAGGCCTGACGACACGATGCGATAGTGCGGCGCGACGATCAGGCGGTCGAGCTGGTCGTCGGTGTTGTTGGCGAGCGCGAACACCACCCAGTTCTGGCCGCCTTCGCGGGCGCGAACCTCGATGCGGCGCACGATGCCGTCGGTTCCGGGTGCGGTGGAGACCTGGATGCGGTCGGTTTCACTGCGCTGATGGTCGAGAACCGCCGTCAAATCGATCGCCGGCGCATCGCTGCGCACGCTCACCGCGTCGATCGCATACGCGGCAGGCGCGGCGGCAAACATCATGAGGCCCAGCGCGAGCAGCGCAAGGCACCTGATCAGACGCAATGTCAGTACTCCGCGATCGACAAACTGACCGGGCCCGGCGACCGGCCCGGCGGTGGCGCGATAAATGACACGAAAGCGAAGGGAATCAAAGGGTTTCCGCCCCTGCTTCCGTCGCGAGGGTTAAACCACCAACACAATTTTGCCAATATGTTCGCTGGTCTCCATGCGCCGGTGCGCGTCGGCGGCCTTTTCCAGCGGGAATGTGCTGTCCATCAGCGGTTTGACGCGGCCTTCGCGCAGCAAGGGCAGCACCTTTGCCTCGATCGCCGCGACCATCGCCGCCTTGTCCGCATTACTACGGGGGCGCAGGGTCGAGCCGGTGTGGTGCAGCCGCTTGACCATCAGCTTGGCGAAATTGGCCGTGGCCTTCGGTGTTCCCGACAGGAACGCGATCTGGACGATGCGGCCCTCGACGGCGGCGGCGTCGTAGTTCCGGTCGATATAGTCGCCGCCCACCATGTCGAGGATGACATCGGCGCCGTTGCCGCCGGTGGCCTTTTTCACCGCCTCGACGAAATCCTCGGTCTTGTAATTGACCGCGTGATCGGCGCCGAGCTTGAGGCAGGCGTCGGCCTTGTCCTGCGAGCCGACGGTGACGATCACCTTGGCGCCGAACGCCTTGGCAAGCTGGATCGCCATCGTGCCGATGCCCGACGAGCCGCCGTGGATCAGCAGCGTCTCCCCGGCCTTGAGCGCGCCGCGCTCGAACACATTGTGCCACACCGTCATCAGCGTTTCCGGGGTAGCGCCGGCTTCCTGCATCGACAGCGAGGGCGGCACGGTCATCGCCTGCGCGTCCTGCGCGATGCAATATTGCGCGTAGCCGCCGCCGGCGACGAGCGACATCACCTTGTCGCCGATCTTGTGCTTTGCGCCTTCGCCGAGCGCGACCACTTCGCCCGCGATCTCGAGGCCGGGCAGGTCGCTGGCGCCGGGCGGCGGCGGATAGGAGCCGGAGCGCTGCGCGACGTCAGGACGATTGACGCCGGCGGCCGCGACCTTGACCAAAATCTCGCCGGCCTTCGGCACCGGCACCGCACGGGTCTCCGGCACCAGCACCTCAGGGCCACCCGGCTTGCTGATGGCGACGACGGTCATTTGCGCGGGCAGGTTTGGCATGGTCGGTCCCTGGTCAGTGGAGAGGATTGGCGGATGGCATACCGCCTTTTCCACCGAAGCGAAACGCCATTAAGCCCCGAACCGCGCCGTGAGCTGGCCGGCTCTCTCAGGCGTGATTTTCTCGACCAGCGGCCCGAGCCTTGCGGCCGGCGTGCCCGCGCCGCGATCCAGCAGCGGGAGGAGTGGGCCATTGGGCCAGCGTGGCACGGCATCGCTCTGACCGAGCGCGCCGAGCACGCGCGCCGCGAAACTCCAGTGCGGTGTGATGGCGGTGCAGCGTCGCGATGCGCTGCTCCAGATCGTGCGCCAGCTGTCGCTCGGCATCGCCGGGCACGCCGCCTTCGGGAAAGCGGCCGTCGAAGGCGCGATGCGCAAAACTGATGATGCGGTTGGCGAGATTGCCGAAGATGTCGGCGAGATCCTTGTTCACGTCGGCAACGAATCTGGCGACGCCAAAATCGGTGTCGGCGCTTTCGGGCGCGTTGGCGATCAACCACCAGCGCCAGAGATCGGCGGGCAATTCCGTGAGCGCCGCATCGGTGAAGACGCCGCGCTTCCTGCTGGTCGAGAACTTGCCGCCTTCGTAATTCAGCCAATGGAATCCCTTGATCACATCGGCGGTCTTCCACGGTTCGCCGGCGCCGATCAGCGTCGCCGGAAAGCTCACGGTGTGGAACGGGATGTTGTCCTTGCCGAGAAACTGGATGTAGCTGACGTCATCGGCCTGCCACCACCATTGCCGCCAGTCGCGGCCCGGCGCGGCGTCGGCCCATTCCTGCGTCGCCGCGATGTAGCCGATCGGCGCGTCGAACCAGACATAGAACACCTTGCCGTCGAAACCTTCGCGCGGCACCGCGATGCCCCAGGCGAGATCGCGCGTGATGCAGCGATCGCGCAGCTCCGCATTGAGCCAGCCCTTCGCGGTCGACACCACGAAGGATGGCCATCCGCTGCGGCTGTCGATCCATGCGCCGATTTTTTCGACCAGTCGCGACTGCCGCAGAAACAGATGACGGCTCTCGCGGATCTCGAGCGAGCGGTCGCCTGAGAGTGCCGAGCGGGGATCGATGAGCTCCGGCGGGTCGAGTAGCGTGCCGCAATGGTCGCATTGATCGCCGCGCGCGCCAGCGTCGCCGCAATGCGGACAGGTGCCGAGCACGTAGCGGTCGGGCAGGAAGCGGCGGTCGGCGGGCGAGAACACCTGTCGCGAGGTGCGTGCTTCGATCAGTCCGGCGTCGTCGAGCCGGCGATAGAAGTGCTGCGTCAGCGTATGATTATGCGGCGAGCTGGTGCGGCCGAAATGATCGAAGGAGAGGCCGAAGCGCCGGTAGATGTCGGCCTGGATGGCGTGCTGCGCGTCGCAGAACGCCCGGACATCCTGTCCGGCCTCGATGGCGCCGAGCTCCGCCGGCGTGCCGTGCTCGTCGGTCGCGCAGATGAACAGCACGTCGCAGCCGATCTGCCGGCGGAAGCGGGCATGGACATCGGCGGGCAGCAGCGAGCCGACGAGATTGCCGAGATGCTTGACGCCGTTGACGTAAGGCAGCGCGCTGGTGATGAGAATCTTGGTCATGGGTTAAGGTCTTTCGCGTTCGGTGATGCCGACCCCCAAGAGAAATTCCGACGAAATCAAATCGGAAAATCAAAAAGCCCTCCCGCGTGACCGGAAGGGCTTGGGGTCGGCTCATGCCTGGCGCGCAGGCGCGCAACTATCCCCTCCGGTCAGACTCCTTGCGGTCGGGCCGGGGCATTCGCGTCAGATGTTGCGCGCACACGAAAGTCACTGCAAAATTCTCCTCGAGCATGATCCGGAAAAGTGCGAAGCGGTTTTCCGAAAAGATCATGCTCAAACAAAGAGCTGAAGCGCGATGACGATTCAACCCAATCTTATCGCGCTTTGGGACATCTACCAGCTCTGGACGCACGGCGCCAGACCAGCTTCGCGGGGAGGACACATGCCGATTGAGGATGAGGACCGGCCGCGGAAGAAAATCAGCCACGAGATCGGACAGGATCTCTCGCTGCTGTCGGTCGAGGAATTGACCGAGCGCATCGCGCTGCTCACGACCGAAGTCGATCGCCTGAAAGAGGCGATGACAAAGAAGCGCGCCTCGAAGGATGCCGCGAACGCGTTCTTCAAGTCGTAAGTGCTACGCCATCATTTCTGTCGTAGCCCGGATGACGCGAAGCGCAATCCGGGAGCCGCGCTATCCGCGGATGGACCGTTCCCGGATTTCGCTGCGCTCCATCCGGGCTACGCCACTGCGATTTTGTTCGAAGCCGCCCTCAATCCGTCATCCTGAGGAGCCGCGAAGCGGCGTCTCGAAGGATCGACGGCCACTGGCCGGGCCGCGCATCCTTCGAGACGCGCTACGCGCTCCTCCAGCGACAAAGGCGGAGCCTTTGCGCGGGGATGACGGAATACGCGTTCGCGCGACCCGTTGGCTCCGTCCGGACTACGAAGAGACCTGTCCCAAACTAGGTCAATGGCCGACATGGCAAACAAAGCGTCAAGAAATCCGTTCATTTACGATCGGTTAAGCTTTCTCGATTATGACTGCATTGTCCTCGTTTGGACACCGAGTGGCTCCTGTCCACTCTGTTTGACGCCTCCCTGTTATCAACTTCAAAAGCCGCCGGAAACGGCGGCTCTTTTTTGCGCCCCCTATCCGTTGGAAACCATAAATCCGGTTGCGGCTGGACTCTTCGGCGCGCCCGCGCAATGATTTGTTCATCATAAGCTGGCGCGTCAGATGCCAGCGGGCGTTACGATGGTGTGAGGGCGTTAACCATGGCCGATCGTTCCCAGAACGAAGCCGGGCTTGTGCTGTTCAGTGAACGGCTGACCAATTCTGCGGCATTCGGCGTGCTGTTCCGGGAAGGCATGGACCTGGTCGAGCAGACCGCGGCCTATCTCGACGGTGACGGGCGTGCCGAGGCCAAGGCGCTCGAACGGTCCGTGAGCCTGACCTATGCCACCGAAAGCATGCGCCTGACCACGCGGCTGATGCAGCTCGCGTCCTGGCTGCTGCTGCATCGCGCGGTCAAGGAAGGCGAGATGACGCTGACCCAGGCCAATCGCGAAAAGACCAAGGTGAAGCTGTCGGCTGCCGATCCCGGTCCGGTCGACATGGTGACCAAGCTGCCGGAGCAATTGCAGCAGCTGATCGCCCGCTCGATGGATCTGCAGGCGCGCGTCCGCCGCCTCGACACCACGATCCACGCACCGGCGCCGGATCGCTCGTCGATCGGCAACCCGCTGGTGCCGCAGCTCAACCGCCTCAAGGCCGCGTTCGAGCAGTAATCCAGGCAGTCAAATCAGTGTGACGCGTCCGCGCGGCGTGGCTTGGTCCGCCGGGGCGATGTGTGCTGATCGATCACACGTCGTAGCCGTAGCGCCGCCGCCTCCAGCTCCTCAGCTTCGAAGCCGCCGAAGCCGAGCATCAGGCCGGGGCGTGGCGCGGCTTGGTACATCGGTGAGATCGGCCGCACGACGATGCCGGCGGCAAGCGCAGCCCTTGCCAGTTGCACATCGTCGAGACCGTGGGGCAGCCATGACAGCAGATGCATGCCCTGATCGCTCGGCTGCAGCGTGACGCCTTGTGGCATGTGTCGTTCGATCGCCGCGATCAGTGTCGCGCGACGCGCAGCGTAGACGCCGCGGATGCGCCGGATATGCGCTTCGAACAGGCCCTCGCGCATATAGGCCGCCAGCACATGCTGATCCGCGGTCGGTGAATGCCGGTCGAGCAGCGCCCGCGCGCCGGCGAAGGCGTCGATCAGCGGCGCGGGTGCCACGACGTAGCCGAGCCGCAGCGAGGGAAACAGCACCTTGCTCAGCGTGCCAAGATAGATCACCCGCGATGGGGCGAGGCCCTGCATCGACGGGAAGGGATGCCCGGCATAGCGCAGCTCGCTGTCGTAATCGTCCTCGACGATCCAGGCATTGCTTCGCTGCGCCCACGCTACCAGCGCGTTGCGGCGGGCCATACTCAAGGGCATGCCGAGCGGATATTGATGCGACGGCGTCACGAAGGCCGCGCGTGCGTGCGGGCACGCGGCGACGGCGGCTTCGACGTCGATGCCCTGCGCATCGACCGATACGCGCGTCGTGAGGAGATCGAGATCGTCGAGCACCGCCGTCATGCCGGGATAGGCGGGATCCTCGGCCCAGACGCGATCGCCTGACGACAGCAGCACGCGGCCGGCGAGATAGAGGCCTTGCTGGGTGCCGGCCGTGATCACGACCTGCTCGGGCTCGCAATGCACCGCGCGGGATTTGCGCACATAGTCGGCGATCGCCTGCCGCAGCTCGATCAGGCCGCGCGGATCGCCGTAGCTCGCAGGCGCCGCGGCGCGCGATGCGCGCACGCGGTTGCCGAGGCGGCGCCAATGGTCGTCGGGCGCGACCGCGCCGCCGGGGACCGCGATCGCAAACGGGACTTCCGGCATCGGCGTGAAGGCTGCCGCCACTTTGGCAAGCCGCGCCGCGCGCGGCGGCAACTGGATCGGCGTTGATTTGTTCGGGTTGCGATCGACCACGACAGGCCGCGCCTGCTCGGCAAGCGTCGGCGCGACGCGGGTGCCGGCACCGACCTGCGATTCCAGATAGCCCTCGGCCAGCAACTGCTCAAAGGCTTCCGTGACCGTGCCGCGCGCAACGCCGAGCGAGGCCGACAGCGCGCGCGTCGACGGCAGGAATTCCCCGGCCTTCAGCTCGCCGCTCGCAATAGCGGCGCGCAGGGCCTGCGCGATCTGGCGCCCGACCTGTCCGGCGGCGCGGTCGACGGCGCGGAGCGAAGGGATGCTGATCGTGGCGCGCAGGCGGGGCATAGTGGACTAATCAAGATGATCGAAAGTGGCTCTTATCATAGGCCACTTCGGCGCTATGGTGGAGCAGCAATTGATGAGGCCTGCCAAAGGTCTGCCGAGAGGTTCGCAATGTACCTGCCGCCGCACTTCAAGATCGATGAGCTCGGTCCGATCCACGCCGCGATGCGGGCCTCAAAGCTCGCGACGCTGGTCACCGCAACCGCCGATGGCCTGATCGGAACGCCGCTGCCGCTGATCCTCAATGAGAACGAGGGCGTCTACGGCACGCTGTACGGTCACGTCGCGCGGCCCAATCCGCAGTGGAACCTGCCCGCGCTCGGCGAGGCGATGGCGATCTTCATGGGGCCCGACGCCTATGTGACGCCGTCCTGGTATGCGACCAAGGCCGAGCACGGCAAGGTGGTGCCGACCTGGAATTACGTCGCCGTCCACGTCTATGGCGCGGCCGAGTTCTTCGAGGATCCCGACCGCCTGCTCGACGTCGTGACCCGGCTGACCGAGCTGCACGAGAATTCGCGCCAGGAGGCCTGGCAGGTCAGCGACGCGCCTGACGATTTCATCAAGGCGCAGCTGCGCGGCATCGTCGGCTTCCGGATGCCGATCACGCGGATCGACGCCAAGAAGAAGATGAGCCAGAACCGCAAGCCCGAGGATCGCGCCGGCGTCATCGCGGGTCTTGGCGCCAGCGAAAATCCGGTCGACCGCGAGGTCGCGGCGATGATCCCGGCGCATTAGAGTGCTCTAAATCAAAATGCAGCCTGTCATTGCGAGGAGCGACAGCGACGAAGCAATCCATCCATCGGCATATGCGGGCAGATGGATTGCTTCGCTTCGCTCGCAATGACGGCGGAGGAAGTTGCGCCCGCTCAACCCCTTCAGAGATTGACGCCCGCACATGGAATTGTACCTTGCCTTCGCGATCACGACCGCAACCTTCGCGCTGATCCCGGGCCCCGCCATGCTGTACGCCGCGGCCCGCACTTTAGCGGGCGGCAGGCGCGCGGGGCTGATGGCCTCGCTCGGGCTGCATCTCGGCGGCTATGTCCATGTCGTCGCCGCGGCCGCCGGCCTCGCTCTGCTGTTTCATGCGGTGCCGCCGCTGTTCATGGCGATGAAGCTTGCCGGCGCGGCCTATCTGGTCTGGCTCGGGCTCTCGCTGTTCCGCGACCGCGACAATGCAAAGCGCCCCACGCTTGCGCCGCTCTCGGCGGAGCGCGCCTTCGTGCAAAGCATCGTCGTTGAGGTGCTCAATCCGAAGACGGCAATCTTCTTCCTGGCGTTCCTGCCGCAATTCGTCGATGCGTCGGCCGGCCTGCCGGTCTGGGTCCAGCTGTTTCTGCTCGGCACAACGGTCAATCTGACCTTCTCGGCGGTCGACATCGTCTGCGTGTTCTTCGCCAGCGCCGTGATGTCGAAGCTGCAGCGCTCGAAGCGGTCGCAGCGCATCATGCAGCGGATCGGTGGCAGCATCCTGGTCGCGCTCGGCGCGCGGCTGGCTTTCCAGGATCGCTAGAGCGTTTTCGAGCGAAGTGGATACCGGTTCGCGTGAAGAAAACGCGTCACAACAAGAGTCTAGAGCCCCGTTCCGATTCTATCGGAACGGGAAAGGCTCTAGCAGCAGTCATGTCCATCAGCGGCGATGGTGCGGATCAACGCTTCGTCAAGCTGCGCGACGAGCAGCTTCTGCAATGGCCCGACCGGTCAATTTCTGCGCGAGGCTTCGGTCGTGCTTGACGCCATGGGCGTGCCGGACGATCGCGTTGGTCGCGGAGGCGCAAGATCGTGGATAAAATCTCTCAGTGCCTCGGTATCGAACGGCTTGCGGAGTATTTTTAGACTTGGCGGAGCCGCTTTTGCGGCATCGCTGTAGCCGGTTGTAAGGGCTATCGGCAAACCGGGGTATCGCGACCTGACTTCTCTCGCGAGCCCGACGCCATCGATGGTCCCGGGCATGACGATATCGCTGAAGACGAGATCGATCTTTGTCCCTGCTTCGAGCAATTTCAGCGCCGCTTCGGCCGAATCTCGATAGATCGTGTCATAACCCAGATGCTCGAACAGCGAAGATGTCACATCCGCCACTTCGGGGCTGTCGTCGACAACGAGAACCGTCTGCCGCTGCGGCTGCCTTGCTCTTGCTCTGGCAGCGGCGAGGTCTTTGCTGGTGATCTGCTCGTCCGCGCAGGACGGCAGGTAGATTGTAATCGTTGTCCCCTGTCCAACCTTGCTGTCCGCCGTCACCGTTCCACCGGCCTGGTGCGCGAAACCATAGACTTGGGACAAGCCGAGCCCGGTGCCCTTGCCGACCTCCTTGGTCGTGAAGAACGGATCGAACATCTTGGACAGCAGGTTTGGCGGAATGCCGGTGCCGGTATCGCCAAGCGCTATCGCAAAGAAGGCCTTTGCGCGGCGATCGCCGCCGGTTTCCTGGTTCGCGGTCACCGCATGGACGGATAAGGTGAACGTGCCGCCGCTTGGCATGGCATCGCGCGCATTGACGGCGATGTTGACGATCGCAAGTTCCAGCTCGGCGAGGTCCACCTTGACCGACGCTACGCCCTCGCCGACGTTCTCGTTGTACACGATGTTCCCGCGCAGCGAGCTCTCGATCATGGTCCGCATGTTCTTGATGGACGTATTCAGGTCGACGACCGTCGGGCTGAGATGCTGATGACGAGAGAACGTCAACAATTGGCGTGTGAGGCTCTCGCCGCGTTTGGCCGCGGTCTGTATGGCTTCAATTGCCTTGGGCAGTTTTGGATCGAGCAGGCGAGTAAAGATCTGGGCACTGCCTCCGATGATCATCAATAGATTGTTGAAGTCGTGTGCAATCCCGCCGGTCAGCTTGCCGATTGCCTCCATTTTTTGCGACATCGCGAGCTGCTCGCGTGCCTGAACCAGCTTCTCCTCCGCATCGCGTCGCTCGGTTGCGTCGCGCAGAATACTGATGAAGCCGATCAGATTTCCCGCGTCATCATGGCTCGACGAGACCGAGCCCGTGATGAAGAACGGCGTACCATTCTTTCTGATGCGCCAACCCTCTACGTCGTACTTGCCTCTTTCGATTGCCGTCTCCAGCGCGTGTGTTGGCGAACCCGCGCGGCGTTCATCCGGCCGATAAAATATTCCAAAATGTTTGCCTATGATTTCTTCCGAGGTGTAGCCGATGATTTTTTGAGCGGTGCTATTCCAGCTCGTAACGTGTCCTTCTCTATCAAGCGCGAAAATCGCATAGTCGACGACGCCTTCGATAAGGGTCTGGAAGTGCCGTCTGATGCTTTCGAGCGCCGAGGCGTTCCGTTCAAGTTGACCGTTCAGTTGGTCCTGCACGGAAAGCAGATGGGCTTCCGTGGTCTGGCGCGTGGCAATTGCCGCAGCCAGGGCAAGAGGGGGCGCCGATACGATGATCGAAAGCACGAGCAGTGACAACAATGCGCCGCTCAGATCCGTCTTCGGAAACGGATCATTACCGGACGCGAACCCCCAGACTGCCATTCCGGTGAAAATGAGCGCAGCCGTAGCCGCGGTGCATCGATTGCCGCGCAGACCGGTCCAGATCAACGGGAGCAAAGCCAGAAAGCCCAGCAGGCTGCGATGCGGCAACGGCAAATTGAGATCGTCGCTGACGAGGTCGCTGCCGATGAGCGGGCTGTAGGCTACGATCCCAATGAGACCGGCGAGAACGGGAACTGCGATCGATTCCAGCAGAGCCCACCTGGAGGAAATCCGTAAGGGCATCGTCGCCCAGAGCACGATGACCGGAGCAATCACCAGGGTCGCGGCTGCGTCGGCAAGCCACCAGGTCAGCCCCGCGGCGACGGAATCGGGAAAGCTCGGTTCGTTGACGAAGATGAATCCGGCCAAAGCGGTGGATGAACTGATCATCGCGGTCGGTGCAAAGGAAATGCCTGCAAACTTTGCGACACCGGATGGTGTGGCAAACGTCTGGCGACCGTTCGACCAGCGTCCGATCAGCCATGTCCCGGCCATTGCAGCAAGGAGGGTGCCGATCCCGGCGGCGACAAACTCCAGGAGCGATCGGTCGGTCATCAGGTAAGGCGCGACGGCGCCCACCAGGATCGCGGGCCAGACCCGGTACCCACGCAGCAGCATCAGCGCGAGCGCAACCCCGGTCGGCGGCCACAGCGGTGTCGCGGCTGGATTGATAGCGGGAAGGAGATGTGCGGAGGCCGCAAGGCTCCCGTAGATCGCGGTGACGATGAAAACTTCGACCGAATAGGTCACAGCGCTCCGAGCATCGCCAAAGGCGAAAATGCCGGCCTTATCGAACCTTGCCCGTTCCATCACAAGCCTTTGCGGTGGGCACCTCAAGAATGCGGTAGGGAACGACCTGGCACCCGGTCCAATGTCACCCGAAGGAAGGCGATTGCATTTTCACCATGTCGATGACCCCTGCCAAACACTCAACGCAGTTTTGACCAAAGCATGGCCGCTGGATCGAGAGTAGGGGGCGCCAACAACTTCGTCACAGGGGCTATGGGGCAGGATCGCTGACCTAATGGCGAGGGTCCTGCAAAATCGATCCGATCCCGCTGCGTGTCGGTGTCGCTCAAGTGACCGCTTCGGGTCAAAGGCGAATATCGGCAAGCGCCCTTCGAGCTCAGCTTTGGGCCAGGAGCAGACGCCGGAACGGCGCGAGCGGTCGGCGTTCTCTCGCCGCCATGTCGACCCCGAGACACCGGCAGATATTTCTTCAACCCTAGGTAGCCAAACCCGAGCTGCATGGTACCGTGCGCTCGTCGGGACGGCATTTCCGTCCCGGATTTGGGAGGGCCATGTCATGAAATTGCCGTCGAGCCTTGTCGCGCCTTCAGCCGTCGCTGTGTTGTCAACTGCCTGGCTGTGCGGCCCGGCAGCGTCGCAAACAGATCCCGCCAAGCCGCTTCCGTCCATCACGGTCGAGGCACCGAAGCCGGTGGCAAGGCCAAATCGTCCGACCCAGGTGGTGACCACAGGGGCATCTCACCGCAGATCGAGAACCACCCAGACGTCATCGTCAACCGCTCGATCGCCGGCACCGGATTCAGTGCTGGGCAGGATTGCCGCGCTGGAGAAAGTCGCCAGCAATTGCAACGGTGGCTGCGAATCGAGCCTCCCGCATGGCAAGGATCCTTGGGTCGGGTGTAGCGAGTCGACGGGCGGACAAACCCACGGACCGTTCTCGTCGACGTGCCGGGACAACCTCACCTACAAATCCTACGTCGATTGCGTCGAGACCAAATGGTTCCTGGGCGAGTACCGAAACAGAGCCTGGTGGCTTTGCAGCAGCCTGCAGGCCGCGGGGAAGTTTAAGGTCGCCGAACTCAAGCGATCGAAACGCCCACACTAGACCGCTCGTACGTCGGCAAGCCGCTTGATTGCGTACGCGTCGTCCCAGCAGACAGCGGCCTCCCATGCGGCCGACGCTTGCGCGGCGATGTCGTGCGCGACGCCGTCGAGACCGGCGGCATTGTGGGGCAGCACCAGGTCGAGATCGGGGACGTCGACATGCGACTCGTCCCAGTCGATCAGCGCGACCCGATCCGCGGTCACGCGGATGTTGCGCGGGTTGGGGTCGCCGTGGACGACGCAGGTCTGACGTCCGGCGAGCCGCGCCCACGCGGCTCGGCATCGGGCAACGGCCTCAGGCGGCATCGCGGCGAGGTCGATCTTCGTTCCGGTTTCGGCGTGCAGCAGGTCGGTCGATGATCGCCAGCCCGGGCGCTGCGGCCAGTGCTGCGTCAACCGATGCAGCCGGCGGAGCGTGTCGGCCGCGCAACGCCAGTCGGCCTCCGTCTCCGGCGGTCCGCCCTCCACATATGTCATGACCACCAGACCGTCCGCGAACAACCGGCCGTCTATCGTCGGGATCGGCACCGGCACGGTGAGACCTTCACGATCGAGGTATTGGAGGAGCTTCGTCTCCCACGCGAGATCAGCGTCGCTCCTCGTACCGAGACGACCGACGGCGCGGTGCCCGTGGATGCGCACGCTCCACACGTCGTTCGCGACTCCGCCAGTGAGCGGTTCGATGCGAGTTACGTCTTCACCCCACTGCCGGAGTGCCTCCCATCCCGCTGACGACATCAAAAGCATTCCTCATTGCGTTGGCCGGCAAAAGACATTTAGGGGATGTCACCTTAGATGGCGCTCACCCGCCGAAAACTGAGGGGTAGAGCATGTCTGCTCCGCCCAGGTAGCGGACCGTACTCTCGATTTTTGTATGACCTAAAGCGTGATGGCATTAAGTTCGATAGCCTGAATTTTTGAGGTAGTTGGCACATTCCTCGGAGGTGAAGGCGTCG
>NZ_JADFUD010000107.1:0-15533 GCF_054820065.1 Bradyrhizobium sp. UFLA06-06 | reverse complement strand
TACAACCGAACCCGCCTCAAATGCCTCGGCTACAAGACGCCAATCCAGGCCCTTGCCAATCAAACGGGACCAAACACGAAAGCAGGGACGACACCTATTGTGTGGCCGAGACCATGGTATCTAACTCACACCTCTTCCGCCACCACCATGTAGTTCACGTCCATGTCGGTCGACACGGTCCATTTGTCGGCGAGCGGGTTGTAGACCACGCCGGCCTGCTCGGTGATGGTGAGGTTGACGTCGCCGAGATAGCGCTCGAGCTCGGCGGGGGTGACGAACTTGCTCCACTCGTGGGTGCCGCGCGGCAGCCAGCGCAGCACGTATTCGGCGCCGACGATGATCAGCGCGAAGCTCTTCCAATTGCGGTTGATCGTCGACGCCACCATCAGCCCGCCGGGCTTGAGCATCGCCGTACAACGCTTGATGAAGGCGCCGACGTCGACGACGTGCTCGACCACCTCCATCGCCAGCACGATGTCGAAGCGCTCGCGGGCGTCCATCTCCTCCACCGTGGTGCAGCGGTAGTCGATCGACAGATGGCCCTTGTCGGCGTGCAGCTTCGCGGCAGCGATGTTGGTGGCGGAGGGATCGATCCCGATCACCTGGGCCCCTAACCGCGTGAACGGCTCGCAGAGCAGGCCGGCGCCGCAGCCGATGTCGAGCAGGCGCAGGCCGGACAGGCAGCTGAGGCTCTTGGCGTTGCGCTCGAACTTGCGACAGGCGGCGTCGCGGATATAGGTCAGGCGCAGCGGGTTGATCTTGTGCAGCGGCGCCATCTTGCCGCGCGGATCCCACCATTCATCGGACAGTTTCGAGAATTTCGCGACCTCGGCCGGATCGACCGAGCTGGCGGAGGCATTGGCGGAGAAACCGGAAAGCGTTGATTGCGTGGCCATGATTGCGCGCGCCCCTATCGCGCGGTGATCGAATTGCGGAACGACAGCGGCGCGGCGATGGTCCTGATGGTCTCGATGCCCTCGCCGACGCCGCGGATGGTGACGTCGCCATAATTGAGCAGGCGTCCCATGATGCTCTGGTTGACGTCGACGCTCTCGACCTTGTCGAGGCTCATCTCGAAGGTGCGCCGCTTGATGAAGCCGCTCTTGTGCACCACGCGGAAATTGGTGACGTCGGTTTCGGTGGTCCAGCGGTGGAACCAGGCCGCGGCGGTCCAGTACAGCGCCGCGACCGCGACCACGGCGGCGGCCGCCAGGCAGGCCATCACGAGGCCGTCGACCGTCGTCATCCGCGACAGGATCAAGAGCGCCAGCACCACGATCCAGGCCCCGATCGCCGGCAAATAGAACATCCAGTGCGCATTGGTGGAATACAGCACCTTCTCGCCAGGCTGCAGGATCTCGTCGATATAACGTCCCATCCAATCCGCCTTCGAGTTGTCCCGTGTTACCCGTGCGCCACAACCCGCCCGCAACCGGTCAAAACACCCCCAAAAGACACTCGAGGGCCCCCTACCTACCGGCTTGCCCCCGGGCGCGGCGCTATGTATACGCGCGTTTCGGTCCCCGCGCTTGCGGTTTTCGGCGTGGGTTAACCTACTTATCCTCTTAAAGGAATAGACGCGTCGTCATGGGCCGCCTCGTGATGAAATTCGGCGGTACGTCCGTCGCCAATATCGATCGTATCCGCAACGTCGCGCAGCATGTGAAGCGCGAGGTCGACGCGGGCCACGAGGTCGCCGTCGTCGTCTCCGCGATGTCCGGCAAGACCAATGAGCTGGTGGCCTGGTGCACCGATGCCTCGCCGATGCACGACGCGCGCGAATATGACGCGGTGGTCGCCTCCGGCGAACAGGTCACCTCGGGCCTGCTTGCGATCGTGCTGCAGGGCATCGGCATCCAGGCGCGCTCCTGGCAGGGCTGGCAGATCCCGATCAAGACCTCGGAGGCGCACGCTTCGGCGCGCATCCTCGATATCGACGGC
Source organism: Bradyrhizobium sp. UFLA06-06 (assembly GCF_054820065.1). Classification (NCBI taxonomy): domain Bacteria; kingdom Pseudomonadati; phylum Pseudomonadota; class Alphaproteobacteria; order Hyphomicrobiales; family Nitrobacteraceae; genus Bradyrhizobium; species Bradyrhizobium sp. UFLA06-06. The sequence goes on along the minus strand of NZ_JADFUD010000107.1, from coordinate 13,592 downwards.
ACCGAGATCATCACCCGCTTCAAGGAGCGCAAGGAAGTCGCCGTGATCGCAGGCTTCCAGGGCATCAATCCCGACACCGGCCGCATCACCACGCTCGGCCGCGGCGGCTCGGACACCTCGGCGGTGGCGATCGCGGCCGCGCTGCGCGCCGACCGCTGCGACATCTACACCGACGTCGACGGCGTCTACACCACCGATCCCCGCGTGGTGCCGAAGGCGCGCCGGCTCGACAAGATCGCCTTCGAGGACATGCTGGAACTGGCCTCGCAGGGCGCCAAGGTGCTGCAGGTTCGCTCGGTGGAACTCGGCATGGTGCACAACATGCCGATCTTCGTGCGCTCCAGCTTCGACAAGCCAGAGGATATCGACCCGCACGCCAACCAGCCGCCGGGCACGCTGATCTGCAGCGAGGAGGAAATCATGGAAATGCACGTCGTCACCGGCATCGCCTTCTCCAAGGACGAAGCCCAGATTTCCGTGCGCCAGATCGAGGACAAGCCCGGCATCGCCGCCGCGATCTTCGGGCCGCTCGCGGACGCCAGTATCAATGTCGACATGATCGTGCAGAACGTGTCCGAGGACGGCAAGACCACCGACCTCACCTTCACCGTTCCGGCCAGCGACTATAACCGCGCCAAGGATACGATTACCGCCGCCAAGGCCAAGATCGGCTACGCCAGGCTCGATACCGCGACCGACGTCGCCAAGGTCTCGGTGATCGGCAGCGGCATGCGCAGCCATGCCGGCGTCGCGGCCAAGGCGTTCAAGGCGCTGGCCGACCGCAACATCAACATCCGCGCCATCACCACCTCCGAGATCAAGTTCTCGGTCCTGATCGACGCCGCCTACACCGAACTCGCGGTCCGCACGCTGCACACGCTGTACGGCCTGGACCAGGCGTAGGCGCGACCAGCAGGGGCGGGGCTCGCTCCGCTGTCATTCCGGGGCGATGCGACAGCATCAACCCCAATTCGCAATTGCGAATTGTGGAATCTCGAGGTTCGCCGCTTCGCGGCGCCCCGGAACGACGAGACCGAGCATTGGCCGTGCTCCCCAGCCCCGCCCGGAGTTAGAATTTCTCTTAGCGGGCGCAGCATTGGGCTGACGCAGACGTTATTTGCTACTGGCAGGCGTTTTGCTTGGCAATGCAAGCCTCGATTGGGTATACGGCCAGTCAGGTAGGCTGTCGCAAACTGTGGCACAGTTTCGGTGATCGCGAATCGGCGGGAACTGGCGAGCAGCGACACCGAATGACTAAAATTGTTGTTTTTGACGAGTTTTACGCCAGCGGCCGGCCGCACCGGTGCGCCGGCTTCGTGGGGAGGGACTGAAACACATGCGGAGCGCGTCGGGAGGCCCCCGCATCCTGTTGAGACGGCTTCGCGAGACCATGGCGGAGCAAGTCTCCGCCCAGGAGCGGCTCGACAAGATCGTGGTGCTGATCGCGGCCAACATGGTGGCCGAGGTCTGCTCCTGCTACGTGCTGCGCATCGACAACACCCTCGAGCTCTATGCCACCGAAGGTCTGAACCGCGACGCCGTCCACCGCACCGTGATGAGCGCGCATGAAGGCCTGGTCGGCCTCGTCGCCAGCGAGGCGACGCCGCTCAATCTGTCCGACGCGCAAAGCCATCCGGCCTTCGCCTACCGCCCGGAGACCGGCGAAGAGGCCTACCACTCGTTCCTCGGCGTGCCGATCCTGCGCGCCGGCAACACGCTCGGCGTGCTCGTGGTGCAGAACCGCGCCAAGCGCACCTATGTCGAGGAAGAGGTCGAGGCGCTGCAGACCACCGCCATGGTGCTGGCGGAGATGATCGCCTCCGGCGAGCTTGCCGCGCTGGCGCAGCCCGGCGCCGAGCCCGCCGCGCGGCACTCGCTGCACAAGACCGGTGCGGTGCTCTCCGACGGCATCGCGCTCGGCCATGTCGTGCTGCACGAGCCGCGTGTCGTGATCACCAACTATATCGCCGAGGACCTGCCGAAGGAGATCAAGCGGCTCGACACTGCGCTCGCCAATTTGCGCGCCGATCTCGACCGCATGCTGGAGCGCGGCGACGTCGCCGACGGCGGCGAGCACCGCGAGGTGCTGGAAGCCTACCGCATGTTCGCCAACGACCAGGGCTGGTCGCACAAGCTGCATGAGGCGGTCGCCACCGGCCTTACCGCCGAAGCCGCCGTCGAGCGCGTGCAGTCCGACACCCGCGCGCGCATGCTGCGCTCGACCGATCCCTATCTGCGCGACCGCCTGCACGACCTCGAGGATCTCGGCCATCGCCTGATGCGGCAGCTGGTCGGCCAGGACCATGCGCCCTCGCGCGAGCAGCTGCCCGACAATGCCATCCTGATCGCCCGCGCGATGGGCCCCGCAGCGCTGCTCGACTATGACCGCAAGCGGCTGCGCGGCCTGGTGCTGGAGGAAGGCACCGCGAATTCCCACGTCTCGATCGTGGCGCGCGCGCTCGGCATTCCCGCGGTCGGCGAGGTACCGAACGCGCCCGGCATCGCCGATCCGGGCGATGCCATCATCGTCGACGGCATTTCCGGCGAGATCTATGTCCGCCCCTCGACCGAGATCGAATCCGCCTATGCCGAGCGCGTCCGGTTCCGGGCGCGGCGGCAGGCGCAATATTCGGCGCTGCGCGACAAGGCCTGCGTGACCAAGGACGGCCAGCCGATCGAGCTTTTGATCAATGCCGGCCTGACCATCGACCTGCCGCATATCGACGACACCGGCAGCGCCGGCATCGGCCTGTTCCGCACCGAATTGCAGTTCATGGTGAGCCCGAACCTGCCGCGCTCGAGCGACCAGCTCGCGCTGTACCGCACCGTGCTCGACGCCGCGGGCTCTAAGCCCGTCACCTTCCGCACCCTCGACATCGGCGGCGACAAGGCGCTGCCCTATATGGAGACCGTGATCGAGGAAAATCCCGCGCTCGGCTGGCGCGCGATCCGGCTCGGCCTCGACCGTCCCGGTCTGCTGCGCGGCCAGATCCGCGCGCTGCTGCGTGCCGGCGGCGGCCGCGCGCTGAAGATCATGTTCCCGATGATCTCCGACATCGCGGAGTTCGACCAGGCCAAGGCGATCGTCGAGCGCGAGCTGACCTATCTGCGCCAGCACGGCCATTCGCTGCCCGAGCGGATCGATATCGGCACCATGGTCGAGGTGCCGGCGCTGCTCTACCAGCTCGACGAGCTGCTGAAGAAGGTCGACTTCGTCTCGGTCGGCTCCAACGACCTGTTCCAGTTCCTGTTTGCGGTCGACCGCGGCAATGCCAAGGTTTCCGAACGCTTCGACATTTTGTCGGCGCCGATCCTGCGCGCGCTGCGCGACATCGTGCGCAAGGCCAAGGCGGCAAAGAAGGCCGCCTCGCTGTGCGGCGAGATGGCGTCGAAGCCGATCGGCGCGCTGGCGCTGATCGCAATCGGCTACCGTTCGCTTTCATTGTCGGCAACCGCGCACGGCCCGGTCAAGGCGCTGATCCTCGACCTCGATGCCAAGAAGGCCGAGGCGATGATCAATCCGCTGCTGGATGCGCCGGTCGGCAGCGTCTCGATCCGCGCGGCGCTGACGAAGTTTGCGGAAACCGAGGGGCTGGCCTTGTAGCGACGCTGCCGTCGCCGCTGCCGCCCTTCCGTACCTTCCGCAATTCGAGATACCGCCATGCTACCCGAAGCCAAACTCGACGTCCTGCTCGCCCATCATGCCTCGCTCGAGGCCGAGCTGCTCGGCGAGGTCAAGTCCGAGCGCTATGTGCAGATCACGCGCGAGCTCGCCGAGCTCAATCCGCTGATCGACGCGGTGAAGCTCTATCGTTCTGCGCGTAGCGAACTCGCCGACACCGAGGCGATGCTGGCGGATGCCGGGACCGACGCCGAGATGCGCAGCATGGCGGAAGCCGAGCTGGAAACGCTGCAGGCGCGGCTCGGCGAGCTCGAGCAGCAGATCCGGATCGCGCTGTTGCCGAAGGACGCGATGGACGACCGCAACGTGATGCTGGAAATCCGCGCCGGCACCGGCGGCGACGAGGCCTCGCTGTTCGCCGGCGACCTGTTCCGGATGTATGAACGCTTCGCGTCCTTGCAGGGCTGGAAGGTCGAGGTGATTTCGGCGAGCGAAGGCACCGTCGGCGGCTACAAGGAAATCATCGCCGAGGTGCAGGGCCGCGGCGCATTCGCCAAGCTGAAATTCGAATCCGGCGTGCACCGCGTGCAGCGCGTGCCCGACACCGAGACGCAGGGCCGCATCCACACCTCGGCCGCCACGGTCGCCGTGCTGCCCGAGGTCGAGGACGTCGACGTCGATATCAAGGACACCGATTTGAGGATCGAGACCATGCGCGCGGGCGGCGCCGGCGGCCAGCACGTCAACAAGACCGAATCGGCGATCCGCATCACCCATCTGCCGACCGGGATCGTCGTGATGATGCAGGACAGCCGCTCGCAGCACAAGAACCGGGCGTCGGCGATGAACATCCTGCGCTCGCGCATCTACGATGCCGAGCGCCAGCGCGTCGAGGCCGCGCGCTCCGCCGACCGCAAGGAGAAGGTCGGCTCCGGCGACCGCTCGGAGCGCATCCGCACCTATAATTTCCCGCAAGGGCGAGTCACCGACCACCGCATCAACCTGACGCTCTACAAGCTGCCGCAGGTGATCGCGGGCGAAGCGCTCGGCGAATTGATCGACGCGCTGACCACCGAGCACCAGGCGGCGCAGCTCGCCGCGCAGGGCGCCGCGGCCTGACGCGCGCCGCCGCTTGCGCCGGCGGATGCTACGCTCAGTCCTCTCCGGAAGACGGCGAAGACTTCAACAAGCGGCGCAGCGCCGGGCTCGCGACGCGGCGGAGCTCCTCGATGTTCTTCTTCGAAACGGACTGGAGCTTCTGCTCGCCCTTTGCCGTCAGCTTGAGCTGAACCCGCCGCGCGTCGTCGGGATCGGCAAGGCGGCTGACCAGCCCGAGCTTTGCCATGCGGTTCATCAGCTCGACGGCGGAGTGATGCCGGATCAGCAGAAACCGCGCGATGTCGCCGACGGTCGGCGGACCGGGGTCGACGAAACCCTTGATGCCGAGCAGCGCCTGATGCTGCCGCGGCGTCATTCCGGCCTTCCGGGCCCCCTCCTCGCTGAATGCGAGAAACCTCCGCAACTCGTAGCGAAACTGCGCCAGCGCCCGGTAGTCCACCGTCGCGGCCGCCGCCTTGCGTTTCGTTGCGCCGGCTGGCGCTCGTCGTTGCTTTGGTTGCGGCATTCGATCGTCCTGCTGCTGGCTCGCTCCGCCGGACGGCAGACGCTGCGCAACGCTATCAAGGCCGCGCCAGACGCACCATACTACCGGTCATCCTTCCACCCATGTTTTGAACGGTTTGACGATCGAGCGGGGCCGGGGCAAGCTCAGGGCTGCGGCCAGCGATCGTAGGTCGAGCTCAATATCTTCAGCAGCACGATCTGGAAGGCGACCGGAATCCGCGGGCTTCTGCGGCGAATGGATTTCTCCAGCGCCTCGGTGATCTCGCTCTTGGTGAGATGCCCGGCCGAGGCCCGCGCGACCAGATCGCCCCAGACCTCCGACAACGACTTGCCGGTGTGATGCGGAGACGGGATCGTTATTCCGCGCGTCTCGGCCCAATCAATGATCTCGCGCATGGTTTGCCGTCCGCAATTTCGCGCCGTCGCGAGATGGCGCGCGGTGAGCAGGCGCAGCAGATCGTCCGACGGCGTCCAGCCCACCTTCGGCGGCACTTCGTCGAGCAGCTCGACCGCCAGCTCCTTCAGGACGTTGATCGCGCGGATGCTCAGGCTGCCCGATTGCTCGGCGCCACCGTGTTCGGTCACGGCGTGCTCTCCGGCATTTCCGGTGCGACTTGAGGGCTCCTGGATCATCGCTCCCTCACTTACAGGACCCGCACCCGGTCGGTAAACCCTCGATACATCGTAGAACGATATTATTTCTATCGTAGGCCGATATGATTCGACGAAAGGTGACATTGACTAAATATGCCGGTGAGGAATTGTAGCTGTGACAGGCTGCTCGATTGCAGCCGGCGCATCGTGCCGCCGATCGATCCGATCCGGCGACGAGTGAACATGCGCGGCAACAATCAATATAATTGGAGGATACTGAGCGATGAGCACCAAGGATTTTCGGCCGGGCAGCGCCCTGAACGTTTCGCGCCGCACTTTGCTGCAAGCCGGCGCGGGCCTGATCGGCGGCACCGTGCTGCCGGCTTCGATCGCATCGCGGGCATTCGCCGAGGACCATCCGGCAATCGGAACCTATCCCGCGGGCACGTCGGGCTCTTCGGCCTTCATCGGCATCTCGGTGCCGCGCACCGGCACCTATGCGGTGCAGGGCGAGGATGAACTCAAGGGCTACCAGCTCGCGATCGAGCACATCAACAGCGGCCACGAGCTGATCAAGAAGATCTCGCCGAAGACCAGCAAGGGCGTGCTCGGCAAGGAACTGAAGTTCGGCGTCGCCGATTCCGCGGCGAAGCCGAACGAGGCCGTGCAGGCACAGCAGCGCTTCATCTCCGAGAACAAGGCGGTGATGATCACCGGCGGCACGTCGAGCGCGGTCGCCGTGGCACTGAACAAGCTGGCGCAGCGCGAGAAGGTGATCTTCGTCTGCGGCATTTCCGGCTCCAACGACACCACCGGCAAGGATTGCGTGCGCTACGGCTTCCGCCAGAACTTCTTCGGCCAGACCGCCGCGGCGGCGATCGCGCCGGTGCTGATCAAGCAGTTCGGCAAGAACAAGAAGGCCGCCTACCTCACGCCCGACTACACCTACGGCCACACCGTCACCAAGTCGATGCAGGACTACCTCGCCCAGGCGGGCTGGACCACCGTCACCAACCAGGTCTCGCCGCTCGGCGCGCCGGACTATTCGTCCTATCTGCTCAACGTCGCGAATTCCGGCGCCGACGTGCTGATCAACGTCAACTGGGGTCACGACGCCGTGCTGTCGACGCAGCAGGCCAAGCAGTTCGGCGTGCTCGACAAGATGAAGCTCGTGGTGCCCTACCAGGTGCCGTTCATCGCCCGCGAGACCGGCGGCCTGATGCAGGGCGTCTACGCCGCGACCGATTATTGGTGGACCATCGAGGACAAGTATCCGCTGGCCAAGATGTTCAACGAGGCCTTCGAGAAGAAGTACGGCTACAAGCCGGAATGGGGCGCGGAGAACGCCTATGTCAGCTTCGCGCACTGGGCGCGCATGGTCGAGGAAGCCGGCAGCCTCTATCCGCCCGACGTCATCAAGGCCTATGAGAAGGGCGAGACGCTGCCTTCGCTGGTCGGCGACGTCCACTATCGCCCCGAGGATCACCAGTGCGTCCGCCCCGTCGTCATCGTCCGCGGCAAGATGGAAAAGGAGATGAAGAACAAGGAGGACTATTACGAGGTGATCGAGATCGTCTCCGGCGACGGCTTGATGCAGAAGCCGGATGCGTTCGGCTGCCATCTCGGCGACTACACCTGATTAACGTGGGAAGACTCGGCGCCGTGGGCGGGGCGACCCGGCCCGCGGCGCCGCTTTTCTCGGAACGCATCCTCCATCGACCGGGCCAGATATACGGCTGAGTGAACGCGCGCCATGATCAACTGGCCAAATTTCGTCTCGCAACTTTTCAACGGGCTGGCGCTCGGCGCGCTGCTTGCGCTGATCAGCTCCGGGCTGACGATCATCTATGGCACGCTCGGGGTGCTCAACCTCGCCCACGGCGCCATGTTCATGATCGGCGGCTACGCCGGATATGTGGCCTATTCCTACACCGGCTCGTTCATCCTCGCCGTCATCGCCGGATCGCTGTTCGTGATGCTGCTCGGCGTCACGATGGAGCGGATCATCATCCGCCATTTCTACCATCGCCCGCATGAGGACCAGCTGCTGGTCACGTTCGGCCTCGGCATCTGCTTCGTCGAGATCGTGCGGCTGATCTTCACCAGCCAGTCGCAGGTGGTGCCGCCGCCGGCGCTGCTGCAGGGCATCACCTCGCTCGGCTTCCTGTTCTACCCGACCTACCGGCTCGCGGTGGTCGGCATCGTCGCGGTCGCGCTCGGCGCGCTGTTCCTGATCCTGTACCGCACGCGGCTCGGCATGATCGTGCGCGCCGGCATCGAGGATTCGGTGATGGTCGATTCGCTTGGCATCAACGTCTACCGCGTCTTCATGATCGTGTTCGGCATCGGCGCGATGGCCGCGGGCTTCGCCGGCATCATCAATGCGCCGGTGGTGTCGCTCACGCCGGGTGTCGGCGACGACATCCTGGTCGAAACCTTCGTGGTGGTGGTGATCGGCGGCGTCGGCTCGTTTCCCGGCGCCATCCTCGGCGGACTGATCGCCGGCGAGATCATCAGCATCACCTCGATGTTCAACCCCGGTTACGCCTACGTCATGCTGTTCGCGGCGATGACGCTCGTGCTGGTGCTCAGACCGCATGGCCTGCTCGGCACGCAGGGCCGCGAATGACGACGGATATTTAGATGCTTAAACAGCGCCCATACCTGATCGAATTCCTGACCGCCGCCGGCCTGATCGTCGCGCCCTTCGTGCTGCCGTGGCTCGGCTTCGCGCCCAACACGGTGAACCGGATCCTGGTCTGGGGCCTGTTCGGCCTCGGCTTCGACATCCTGTTCGGCTTCACCGGCCTGCTGTCGTTCGGCCAGTCGGCCTTTTACGGCACCGGCGGCTTCGTCGCCGCCTATCTGCTGACGCGCGCCGGCTTTCCCTACGTCGTGCTCGCGCTCGTCATCGGCATGGTCGCGGCCGCCGCCACCGGCTATCTGATCGGCCTGATCGCGCTGCGCCGCACCGGCATCTATTTCGCGATGATCACGGTGGCGATCGCCGAGGTGTTCTTCTTCGTCGAGTTCAATCCGCTGTCGGACTTCACCGGCGGCGAGAACGGGCTGCCGGGCGTGCCGACCCCGAGCTTCAATCTCGGCTTCACCACCCTGCACTTCACCACCGGCTGGTCGCTCTACCAGTTCCTGGCACTGTGCTACTTCATCGGCGTCGTGATCGCGCTGCGCATCGTGCGCTCGCCGGTTGGCGCCGTGTTCAGCGCGATCCGCGACAATCCGCTGCGCGCGACCGCGGTCGGCCACAACATCCACGGCTACAAGCTGACCGCCTTCGTGATCGCCGCCGCCTATGCCGGCTTTGCCGGCGGGCTGCTCGGCGTGCTGCAGGCCTTCATGCCGCCCGACGCGTTCACCTTCGACACGTCGGGGCAGCTCGTGATGCAGACCGCGATCGGCGGCCGCGGCACGCTGTTCGGGCCGCTGGTCGGCGCCGCGGTGTGGCTGTCGTTGCAGGACTTCCTGCAGGCGGCGCTCGGGCTCGGCGCGGCCTGGAAGCTCGTGCTCGGCATCGTGTTCGTGCTGCTGGTGTGCTTCCTGCGCCGCGGCATCATCGGCGGCCTCGCCGATCTCTACCGTCTCCTGACCGGACAGCGCGGCGCCAAGGAGCCGGACGAGAGCGTACCCGAGGTCGTCCCCATGGCAAGCGACCGGCACGCCACAGCGCCCGCGCCGAAGCCGGCAGCGCCCCGTGCCGGCGGCAATCGGTCCGGCCCGATCCTCCAGGCCAGGGGCCTGACCAAGCGCTATGGCGGCCTGCTCGCCAACAGCGACATCGACTTCACCGTCAATCACGGTGAGCTGCGCGGCATCATCGGCCCGAACGGCGCCGGCAAGTCGACCTTCTTCAAGATGCTGACCTGCGAGGTGCATCCGACCTCGGGCACCATCCTGTTCGAGGGCCGCGACATCACCGGCATGAATGTCACCGACGTCTGCCAGCTCGGCCTGACCAAGAGCTACCAGGTCAACCAGCTGTTTGCCGGGCTGACAGTGCGCGAGAATTTGGTGATCGCGGCGTTGTCGGCGCTGCGCGGCAAGTTCAAGCTCGACCTGTTTCGCAGCATCGACAGCATCCCCGGCCTGTCCGAGCGCGTGCAGCAGACGCTCGAGCTGGTCAATCTCACGTCCAGGCCGGATACGCCGGTGTCCGAGCTCGCCTATGGCGAGAAGCGGCGGCTGGAGATCGGGCTGGCGCTGGCGACGTCGCCGAGCCTGTTGCTGCTCGACGAGCCACTCGCCGGCATGAGCCCGCGCGAGCGCGTCGAGACCGTCAAGCTGTTGAAGTCGATCAGCCAAGGCCGCACCATGATCATCATCGATCACGACATGGATGCGCTGTTCGAGCTCGCCGAGCGCGTCACCGTGCTGCAGGAAGGCCGCGTGCTGGTCGAGGGAACGCCGGAAGAGATCAAGAACAATTCGACCGTCCAGGAGGCCTATCTTGGCGGCGTGCATGGAGTGCTCGCCGCATGAGCCTGCTCGAGGTCAACGGACTGAACAGCTATTACGGGGATTCCCACATCCTGTTCGACGTCTCGATGCGCGTCGAGCGCAACGAGGTGGTGGCGCTGCTCGGCCGCAACGGCGCCGGCAAGAGCACGACGCTGAAGAGCCTGATGGGCGTCGTCACCCCGCGCCGCGGCTCGGTGATGTTCGACGGCGTCGAGATCTCCGGCCGGAAGAGCCACAAGATCGCGCAGGCCGGCATGCAGCTGGTCCATGAGGAGCGCCGTATCTTCGGCAGCCTGAGCGTCGAGGAGAACCTCGTGATCGCCGGCCTGACCGCCTCGCAGCGCTGGCCACTCGACCGCATCTACGAGATGTTTCCGCGGCTTCGCGAGCGGCGGAGCAACCGCGGCACCGACCTGTCGGGCGGCGAGCAGCAGATGCTGGCGATCGCGCGCGCCTTGGTGCGCGATCCCAAGATCATCCTGCTCGACGAGCCGTTCGAGGGCCTGGCGCCGGTGATTGTGCGCGACCTGATGAAGGCGTGCCGCGATCTGGCCGAGGCCGGACAGACCATCGTGCTGGTGGAGCAGAACCTCGCCGCGACGCTCGCGCTGGCGCAGCGCATCTACATCATCAACAACGGGCACATCGTCCATGAGGGGCCGGCGCAGGAGATCAAGGCGCAGCCCGACGTCCTGCAGCGCTATCTCGGGGTTTAACCCGCTAATTCGTGATGAAGCCAGGGCGAATAGATCTCGCCGCACGCTCACTGCACCTCTCCCGCTTGCGGGGTCGAGACGAGCGAAGCTCGCTCTTAGGTCGCATCGCATCGAAGATGCGATGCGGGTGGGGGCTCTCTCCACAATGCGACTCGCGGAGAGAGCCCCCACCCCAACCCTCCCCCGCAAGCGGGAGAGGGAGCGCGCCGCCGTTGCGACTGCTTTTAGCGCTAACCCTTCAGACTCCAGCTCAGTCTGCCAGCGCCGCGATCATGCGCTTGGCGTGATCTGCTAGCACATCCATCTCCGCCTTGACGGTCTGCGCGGGCAGCAGCGCGACGCCGGCCTTCACCGGCATCACATGCATGTGCAGGTGAAACACCACCTGGCCGCTGGCGGGCTCGCTGAACTGCTGGATGATGATGCCGTCGGCGGCAAACGCCTTCATCGCGGCGATGGCGATGCGCTTGGCCGACCGCGCCACCGCGGCGAGGTCGTCTTCCGCGATGTCGAGGATTCCGCGCGCAGCCGCCTTCGGAATCACCAGGGTATGTCCCGGCGATCGCGGCATGATGTCGAGAAAGGCAAAGGTCCGGTCGGTCTCGTAGACCTTGAAGCTCGGGACCTCGCCGCGCAGGATCCTGGCGAAGATGTTCTGGTCGTCATAGCACGTCATGGTCGCGCGTTCCGGATCGATGGGTTGAGATTTCGACCGTGCGCGCCGGCCGCACGGGGCGCAAGCCATATCGACGCCGCATCGACCATCGGCTAACAACGCGCGATGAACGAACCCGCAGGACATGGCCAGACCGTCGAGCGTATCAGGCGCAGCCTCGCCGCGCGGCTCAAGGCGGCCGGCAGCGACGCCGCCGAGCTCGATGCGCGACTGCTGGTCGGCGCCGCGCTGGGGCTCGATCTGACCGGCATGGTCACCGGCGCCAAACGCGCGCTGACGAGGGACGAGGCGGATCACCTCGAGCGCCTCGCGCAGCGCCGCCTCGCCGGTGAACCGGTCGCGCGCATCCTCGGCGTCAAGGAGTTCTGGGGACTGCCGCTGCATCTGTCCGCCGCAACGCTGGTGCCGCGCCCGGACACCGAGACGGTGGTCGAGCGCGCACTCGAACTGCTGCGCGCCGATGGCGTGGCCGAGCGCGCACTGCGGATCGCCGATCTCGGCACCGGTTCTGGCGCGATCCTGCTGGCGCTGCTCTCGGAACTGCCGAACGCGCATGGCTTCGCCACCGACATCTCCGCGGAGGCGCTGCAGACCGCGAGGCGCAACGCCGCCGAGCTCGGACTTAGCCAGCGCGCGACATGGATCGAGTGCGACTACGGCAGCGGGCTGGCCGGCGCGTTCGAGCTGATCGTGTCCAACCCGCCCTACATCCCCTCGGCCGAGATCGCCGGGCTCGACATCGAGGTGCGCGCGCATGATCCGCGCGCGGCGCTCGACGGCGGTGCCGACGGGCTCGACGCCTACCGCGCGCTGATTTCGCAATCTGCGGGTCTTTTGACCTCAGGAGGATTTCTGGTTGTGGAGGTCGGACAGGGTCAGAGCGACGACGTTGAAGCGCTGATGACGGCGTCCGGCTTATCCCCAACGGGGCCGCCAAAAGCCGATCTGGGGGGCATCCCGAGGGCCGTTTCCGCCCGCCGGCTGCCCCGATAAAGTCCTATTGGAACGAAAAAAAACCTCTTGGATTATCCCCCGGGAACGACTACGTTCCGGGCACAACATCGGTGCTGGCCCCGTAATCCGTTACGGGTGATGACCAGGGTTCAGCAGAGCCCGCCGATCGAAAGGTTCCAGGAACGCAGGTCACATAGAGCGCAATAGCCGAAGCTGTGCTGCTCTCGACCGCCAAGCGAACGAAAGCCTGTTATTGCGCTTGAAGACTTACGCACGAGAACTGAGCCTGTCTCAACGGGCGGAATGATTTGGTCGCTGGCGCGATTGCCGGCGGTTGGGGAACGCGTCTTTGCTGCACGCGACTTTGCTGAACGAGATGGTCGGCGACATCGAAACCACTTCGAACGGTATTGCGATTCCGTGTGCCTAGTCGCGCGCCGAATCGGACTCTGGGAATTCGGACTTCTGAGAAATCGGACTGCTGAGAAATCGGACTGTGGACTGCAATAACTTCAGGGCTGGAATAAAAGGCGACAGATGAGAAACGGTCAGAACAACAAGCGGATGCGCAACCGGAATAACAACAACAATAACAACAACAATAACCGGCGCGGCCAGAATCCCCTGACACGGGTGTACGAATCGAACGGACCCGACATCAAGATCCGCGGCACGGCCTCCCACGTGGCCGAGAAATACGTTCAGCTTGCGCGCGATGCGCGCTCCTCCGGCGATCCGGTGGCGGCTGAAAACTACTACCAGCATGCTGAGCACTACTACCGGATCATCGCGGCCGCACAGGAGCAGTTCCGGCAGAACCAGCAGCCGCCGCGCCCCGACGCCGAGGTCACCCCGACCGAAGACGGCGACGACGACAGCGACGGCTATTCGAGCTTCGGCCAGGAGCCGGGCTTCGTGCCGCAGCAGCAGC
>NZ_JADFUD010000106.1:0-15672 GCF_054820065.1 Bradyrhizobium sp. UFLA06-06 | reverse complement strand
GCTCTGGATCGATCTCGTGCTGCCCAAGCAGCGGATCCTGGAAATCTACCTCAATATCGCGGAAATGGGCCCGTCCGGCCAGTTCGGCGCCGAGGCCGGCGCCCAATATGCTTTCGGCCGGTCGGCGGCGGGGCTGTCACCCCGCGAGGCCGCGCTTTTGGCGGCGATCCTGCCGAATCCGGTCAAGAGAAGCGCCCGGAACCCGGGGCCGGGGGTCCGCAGGCTGTCTGCGACCTATATGGTCCGGGCCAACGCGGTGGAGCGCTGCTGGCGCGAAAATCGCGGCTCCTGAGGGCCATTTCGGGCGCTTTTTGCTGGCCCGGACCCTAGCTTTACGCGATGCCTTCCTCTATAAGCGCGGCCTTACCGGCATCGCAGCTTGCGCTTCGAAGCGCTGAGCCGTCCGCATTTCGGACGATGCCTCCGCAACACCCCTAGAGGACACCGTCATGGCCGTTCCCAGAAGAAAAACCTCGCCGTCGCGCCGTGGCATGCGCCGTTCGGCCGATGCGATCAAGACCCCGACCTATGTCGAGGACAAGGACTCCGGCGAGCTGCGCCGTCCGCACCACCTCGACCTGAAGACCGGCATGTACAAGGGCCGCCAGGTCCTGAAGGCCAAGAAAGAGTCCTGATCGGACATTCGGCCTACGCGCCGCAGCCATGCGGCGCGGTGCCTGAATTCGGTCAACGAGTGCGGCCAAGACGGGCGCGTCCGCGGCGTGGCCAATGAGCATCGCCGCATTGCTGGTTCTCCCTGAATAAGGCGCAAGCCCCGATGGTCGGTTTTCCGCTGCTGCTCGTTCCGCTCGCGGTCTACAACATCATCGCTTTCCTGATGCCCGGCGTGTCCTTCACGGACCCGCTGATCAGGCTGACATTGCTGTCGGGCGAGCAGTGGCAGATCACGCTCAGCGACATGCTGCTCGCGGCCGCCGTGCTGCTGTTGCTGCTCGAGGTCATCAAGGGCGCGCGCCCCGGCGCGAAATATCTCACCGACCATCTGCTGTCGCTGATCGTGTTCGGCGCCGCCGCCGCCGAATTCGTGCTCTGGCCGAAATTCGGCAACTCGACCTATGGCCTGCTCACGCTGCTGGCGCTGGTCGATTTCATTTCCGGAATTGCGCTGCGCACCCGCCGCCGTGCGGTGGTCGCGCCTGCGGCACCGAGCGTCAGCAGGCCGCAGCCCGACGCGCCGCAGCCCGCACCGGCAGAGGCGTCCGCGCCGCGTTCCGAGCCCGCGCCCGTCGCCGCGCCGGCGCCTGCCGTTCCGCCGCCAGCCGCGCCCGTTCCACCGGCGACGTCGGTTGCGGAATCCGTGCTGCTCGATCAGTCCGCGCCGAAGCCGACCGTCGCTTCACCGGACTTGCAGCCGGGCGGCCATCCGCCGTCGGACGCGCCGCAGCGCTGAGTGTTTTCGAGGCCGATCATGAGCGCAGAAACGCCTCTTCCGATCGCCGACTCAACGACAACTCAATCCATATTTGACTGGCTCGAACGGTTCGCCGCCTGCGTCAGGGCGGTCGACTATGCTGCCGCGCGTCCGTTCTGGCATTCGGATATCATCTCGTTCGGCACCTACCAGGAACTCATCCACGGCCGCGCGCGCTGGACCGAGATGCAATGGGACAATGTCTGGCCCCGCACCGCGGATTTCGCCTTCGATCTCGCGCATACGGCGGTGCTGATCAGCGCCGACGGCGGCATGGCGACGGTGATCACGCCCTGGACGAGCGCCGGCTTCCATGCGGACGGCAGCCGCTTTGATCGGCCGGGGCGAGCGACGATCATTCTCGCGCGTCAGGCCGACGGGCGCTGGCTCGGCATCCATTCCCACATGTCGCTGCAACGCGGCGTGCCGCAGGACAGTCACGGCAATCGGCCCGTCAAGGCCCGCTGACCGCCTGCTGCTTGGACGCCAGTTCCGGCGTCCGGCCTTTCTGGATGATTTGCTAGATGATTTGCCGGGTCCGCCGCGCCACGCTGCGGCGTTCGTCGACATGCGGGCCGTAAGCGCTCTGCGCGTCGGCCAATGACCCACGCCGCTGTCCGCGCGTCTGCGGTTCGTGTGCGGCGGTTGCGATCAGATGAGCCACAAACGACGGATCGGCATGCGGCAGCGGGATCTTGGGCGCCCAATGGGTGGTCGCGGCCAGCGGCACCAGCGCCGTGCCGGCCGCAGCAGGATCGCCGGTGCACTCACCGTCGAGGATTTCCGATTGATCGATATCCGGCATCGTCTGCGACCCGTTGGAGCGTCATAGTTTGGGACGTTGCGTCCCTCCGCAACACCCCTCTGGCAAGGGTCATGCCCGCCGTCCCCAGTTCGTTCCCGGACAGTCGAAAACGTGGTTTCCAGATTATTTATCAACTTCACCTAGCGTTGGATTCGCCGGAACCACTATCTTGAGAGCGTGTAGAATCACCGGGCGCCGTCCCAAATCGAGACATGTTCGATGCCCCCTGTCCCGCCAGCTGCCAGCATCCTCGCCTCGCTCGGCCAAGCGACATTCGCCTGGGACCTGGCGACCGATGCGATTGCCTGGAGCGACAATGTGGCGGCGGTCTTCCCGGATATCCCGGTTGCGGCGCTTGCGAGCGGTGCCGAGCTTGCCAAGCTGATCGAGCCATCGCGCTCGGTGCGATCCGATGCGCTCGGCGCGCCGGCGCCGGTGCGCGGCGGGGAGGGCGTGCCCTACCGGATCGAATATGGCGTGCGGGCCGTCACCTCGTCGCCGGTGATCTGGATCGAGGAGACCGGCTGCTGGTTTGCCGGCGCCGACGGCAGGCCGGCGCGCGTGCAGGGCGTCGTCCGCATCAACAATGAACGGCATGCCCGCGACGAGCAGCTGCTCAAGCTGTCGCGGCACGATCCGCTGACCAATGAGCTCAACCGCACCCATCTGATCGCCTCGCTCGCCGAGACGATGGAGGAGTGCGCGCGCTTCCGCTCCTCCTGCGCCTTCATGCTGATCGGCATCGATCACCTCGCGCGCGTCAACGATGCCTTCGGCTTCGATGTCGCCGACGCCGTCATCGCCGAGGTCGCGAAGCGGATTCGTGCGCGGCTGCGCAGCGGCGACATGCTCGGCCGCTTCTCCGGCAACAAGTTCGGCCTGATCCTGCGCAACTGCACCGTCGACGATACCAATGTCGCGGCCGAGCGTTTCCTCGCCGCGGTGCGCGACGAGGTGGTGCCGACCAAGTCCGGCCCGGTGTCGGTGACTGTCTCGATCGGCGCCGTCACCATTCCGCGCCATGCGAGGTCGGCGGAGGAGGCGGTCAATCGCGCCCAGGAGACGCTGGAGACCGCCAAGAGCCGCCGCGCCGGATCGTTCGCGCTGTGGAAACCGAATGTCGAGCGCGACGCCCAGCGCCGCGTCAACATCCGCGTCACCGACGAGATCGTCACCGCGCTGAACGAGCGCCGCATCGTGATCGGCTTCGAGCCCGTGGTCGATGCGCGCTTGCGGCAGCCCGCGTTCTACGAGTGCCTGGTCCGCATGGAGCAGGACGACGGCCGCGCGCTGCTCGCGCCCGATATCGTGCCGGTAGCCGAGCGGCTCGGCCTGATCCGGCTGGTCGATCACCGCGTGCTGGAGCTCGCCATCGCCGAGCTCGCCGCCGCCCCCGGCGTACAGCTCAGCCTCAACATCTCGCCCGACACCACGATGGATCCGGACTGGTGGGCCACCATCGAATCCTTGATGCGCGCGCATCCCGGCGTCGGCGAGCGGCTGATCGTCGAGATCACCGAAACGGTTGCGATCCAGGATATCGACGACGTACGTGGCTTCGTCACGCGCCTGAAGAACTTCGGCAGCCGGATCGCGATCGACGATTTCGGCGCCGGCTACACCTCGTTCCGCAATTTGCGCAAGCTCGGCGTCGACATCGTGAAGATCGACGGTGCCTTCGTGCAGAACATCGTGCGTTCGGCCGACGACCGCGCCTTCGTGCAGACGCTGATCGATCTCGCGCGCCGCCTCGAGATCAAGACAGTCGCCGAATGGGTGCAGGACGAGGAAGCCGCCGTGATGCTGCGCGAATGGGGCTGCGACTTCATCCAGGGCCGCCTGATCGGCCTCGCCTCGCCGGACCGCCCGTGGAACTCGCCGGCGGAGAAGCCCGTGCCCGCCACGGGCTAGTTCATAGTCGCCGGCCAAATTAACGGTGTCGTCCCGGCCTAGTGCGCAATTGCGCACGGGGCCGGGACCCATACGCCGCGGCTTCTCGATGAAGCGATCTGGTAGACGCTTGCTTCAAACAACCGACATTTGTGGTTATGGGCCCCGGCTTTCGTGCGCAATTGCGCACTAGGCCGGGGCGACGTTGTATTAAGTGCGCGCGGCAAAGCCCTACTCGCCCTTCTTCGGCTGACCGCCACGCTCGCTCCTGGCCTTTTCGTCAGCTCTCGCCGCCGGCGAAGATGTCCTTGCGGATCACCGCGTGGACGCCCCAATTGCCGTCGACCACCTGGGTGACGCCGAAGTCGACACCGAGCGAGATCAGCGAGATGGCCTCGTCCTCGGTCAGCTTCTTCGTCGTCATCAGGAATTTGCGCATCTTGCGGAAGGCATCGCGCAAGGCGAGGTCGACCGACGACTTCTTGTAGATCTCGGTCTGCGCGCCGGCTCCCAGCTCGCTGAGGTAGTTGGCATAGCTGAAGCCGTGCACCAGCCATTCGTCCTGGGTCTCCAGCATCGGGTAGTCGAGCGCTTCCAGCGCGGTGCCGGCGAGGTCGGCCTTCTTGTGCAGGATGATCTGGAAGGTGCCGTTGAGCGAGCATTCGATCGCCGTGCCGCACAGTTCGGAATCGCCCTGCGAGGCGTGGGAGTCGCCGACCGACAGCAGTCCGCCTTCGACCGCCACCGGGTAATACATCGTGGCGCCCTTGCCGATGCGCCAATTGTCGATGTTGCCGCCGGTATAGCTCGGCGGGATCGAATCGACGAACTCGGCCTCTTTCGGGGCGAGCCCGATCACGCCGAAATGCGGACGCACCGGGATGCGCACGTTCTTCAGGATGCCGTGGTTCTCCTTGACCGTCGAATGATCGACCGGGACGCCGGGATAATCGATGGTCTTGTGCACCACGCCGGACGGATCGGTCTGCGGCGTCCAGGTGAAATTGTAGACGGCGCGCGCCCAGTTGCGCTCGCCGGTCGCGTCGACCTCGTAGATGGTGACGACCTCGCGCGGCTTCGGCTCGGTGAGCAGATCCTTGTAGTGGAAGCCCCACGATGCCGCGGCGTTGCTGCCGAATGCCTTGCCGGAATATTTCGGGTTGGCGCAGGGCCGCGGCGCGACGTCGATGATGCGCAGCTCGAGCACGTCGCCTTCCTCGGCGCCGCGCACGAACACCGGCCCGGTGCAGATATGCACGCCGAGGCCTTCGCCCGCGCCGCGTCCGTACAGCGAGGCATCCATCGGGCCGGCGCCGCGCCGGTTCACGCCTTTCTTCTCCTTGGTCCAGAGATAGACGCTCTCGACGCCGGGATCGCCCTTCACCATGCGCTCGGCATCGTCATTGGCGTGATGCGTCAGCGCCTCGATGGTGATGAAGTCGCCGGAATTGATTTCGACGCGCGGCTTCAGCGACTTGCTGAAATAGCCCCAATGCACGGTGTCGGCATTGGCCGGCAAATGGTGATAGGCGCGCTGCGCCGGCTGATGCTTCTCGGCGGCGGCCGCCATTTTCGGCGTCACCAGCGAGATGCCGCCGGCGGTCATTGCCGCGGCGCCGCCCGCCGCCGCGAAGCTCGAGCGCAGGAACGAACGGCGTTCGCGGTCGAGCGTCTCCTTGAACTGGCGATGATGCAATTCGAAGTCCGGGCAGTTCTTGTCGTCACCTGCGCACATCTTGAGCTCCTCCTTGGATCGAAAGTGCGCATGAGAGTGCATGGCGCCGCGCCGCTCCGACATGACCGGGCGCGCCCAATAATTTGTCGGCGCGCTTGCTGTCTTCGCAGCGCAAAGGGCTGTGCAACAGCGTGCAAGGCATCTGTCGCGGCCGCCTTCGCATCGCGGCATGGCCGGAGCGGTCAAGAATTTGGACGCATTCGATCAAGTTGCACTGCGTTCGCCGCTGATAGCGCTGCCACGCGAAAGCGGCCGCTTCCGCGCGTTGCACTCAGGCTGGGCAACATGTGCCGTCGCAACACGCTTGCCGCCTGCCTGCAATCGGTGCAGGCTGCGTTCACGGCTCTGTGAGTGGAAGGCTGCGGTGCTGCGGCCTGGAGGGGTGATGGTCGCGACGACCTTTCGGGTTTCGGTCGATGCGATCCCGCGGCAAAACCGGCGGGAGGTCTGGCGCGAGGCGCTGGCCGGTTTGCAGCTCGATTGCGAATTGCCGGAGGCCGGCCAATTCCAGTTCGGCGAATTGACCGCGAAGCGCTCGACCAGCGGCGGCCAGCTCGCGCTGCTGCGTTCGACCGAGCAGCAGATCGTCTGCAGCGGTCATGCGGCCTCGCCGGGAATGCCGGCGCGGGTCGCCATCATCTTCCACGGCTACGGCCGCGGCAGCATCGCGTCCGGCCAACGGAGCTGCGAGTTTGCCGACAACGACGTCTCGGTGTGCGACCTGCAATCGCCGTGGCGGATGACTTTGCGCGAGGATTTCGAGATCCTGTTGCTCGAACTGCCGCGTGAGCGGCTGCTCGGCCGGCTCGGGCATAATCGCTTGCGTTTGCCGGCGGTGCTCGGTGCCACGATCGCCGCTGCGTCCGTGCGTCCGGTGATGCGGACCCTGGGCGGCAATTTCGCGATCCTGGACAAGGCCGATCTCGCCACCGCCGAGGTCGCGGTCACCGAACTCGTCGCCGGCGCGCTGCTCGGCGAGACGCGGCTCGATGCAGAAGCGATGACGCAGGTCCAGGCCGGCCATCTGCGCCGGGTCGATGCCGCGATCGAGGCCCAGCTCGGCAATGCCGGTCTGACCATCGCCGACATCGCGCGGCAGGAAGGGCTGTCGCAGCGCTATCTGCAACGGCTGTTCGAGCGGCAGAACACGACGTTCTCGGCCTATGTGCGCGAGCGGCGGCTGGAGCGCTGCTGCAACGACCTGATCGATCCGAACTATGCCGACCAGCGCATCGCCGAAATCAGCTACCGCTGGGGCTTCACCGATCAGGCGCATTTCAGCCGGATGTTTAGCGCGACCTACGGCACCTCGCCGCGCGACTTCCGCAAGGCGGTGCCGCGCGATGTGGAGGGCGAGCGCACGCGCGGCCGGCCGCGGCTGGCGCGTGGCACCGCAACGGTACTGCGGCTCGCACCAAGCCCGGTGGCGCGCGAGACGGTTGCGCCGCTGGAGCCGATCGTGCCGGTTGAACCGCCGGCGGCTGTGCCGGAAGGGCGGGGCGCCTCGCATCACCACCTCAAGGTGTCCAGGGAGACCGCGCATTGGGGCTATCTCAGCCGCGCCATCCCGCCTGTCATGAGCGTGCAGTCGGGCGCGGTGGTGACAATCGAGACGCTGACCCAGCACGCCTTCGATGATTATGAGCGCATGATCAAGGGCGATCCCGGCGCGGAGAGCGTGTTTCGCTGGACCGCCGAGGGCAAGTCGGTCGAACGGCGCGGCGCCGGCCCGATGGACGGTTCGATCTTCGGCCGCGGCGCCGGCGAAGGGTTCGGCGTGCACATCTGCACCGGGCCGATCTATGTCTGCGGTGCGGAGCCGGGCGATGTGCTCGAGGTGCAGATCCTCGATATCTGGCCGCGGCCATCAGCCAACCCGGCCTACGCCGGCAAGTCGTTCGGCAGCAATGCCGCGGCCTGGTGGGGTTTTCAATACAACGATCTGATCGATCCGCCGGCCAAGCGCGAGACCATCACGATCTTCGAGACCGATGCAGAGGCCGAGTGGGCCCGCGCCGTCTATTCCTACCGCTGGACGCCGCAGACCGATCCGTTCGGCGTGCGCCACGAGACGATGGATTATCCGGGCGTGCCGGTCGATCACGCCACCGTCGAGAAGCAGGCCGGCGTGCTCGCCGGCGTGCGGATTCCGGCGCGGCTGCATTTCGGCTTCATGGCGGTGGCGCCGCGCGAGTCCGACATCATCGATTCGATTCCGCCCGGCTATTTCGGCGGCAATGTCGACAATTGGCGCGCCACCAAGGGCACCACGCTCTATCTGCCGGTCGCAGTATCCGGCGCGCTGTTCTCGATCGGCGATCCGCATTTCGCGCAAGGCGATGGTGAGGTCAACGGCACCGCGCTCGAGCTTTCGCTCACCGGCCAGTTTCGCTTCATCCTGCACAAGAGCGGCAAGGCGACCAAGCCGCATGTCGAAGGGCTTGCGCACCCGCTTTTGGAAACGCCGGAGGAGTGGATCCTGCACGGCTTCAGCTACGGCAATTATCTGCGCGAGCTCGGGCGCAACGCGCAGTCGGAAATCTACCAGCGCTCGTCGGTCGATCTGGCGCTGCGTAACGCGTTCCGGGCGACGCGCAAATTTCTGATGGAGTGTTATCGCCTCAGCGAGGATGAGGCGCTGGCGCTGATCTCGCTCGGCGTCGATTTCGGCGTCACGCAGGTTGCCGACGGCAATTGGGGCGTGCACGCAATCGTCCGCAAGAGCATGCTTCCCGCGGCAAGCGACGCCTGACGCCGGCCAGGGTTGCCGCCGTCAGGATTTCGCGAAACGAGAGCGGCCGGTGCGTCCGGCCGATCGGCGAAGCGACCTACTCGTCCTTCTTCGTCGGCTGCGACATGCGCTCGAGGCGTTCCTGCATGTCCTTCATCTGGCGGCGAAGATCGTCGATGTTGCCGTCATCGGGCGTCGGCTCCGACACCTTCTCGGCCTCGCCGCCACCGCGTTGCGGCACGAACGGCTTGAACATCGAGAAGGTCTGCTGGAACAGCTCCATGTTGCGGCGGACCTGTTCTTCCAGCGGCGCAAACGGCGTGCCGCTCAGCGCGCCCGCGATCTGCTTGCGGAATTTTTCCTGTTCCTTGGTCAGCGTCTCGATCGACTGTTCGAGATACTTTGGCACCACCATCTGCATGCTGTCGCCGTAGAACCGGATCAGCTGGCGCAGGAAGGTGGTCGGCAGCAGATTCTGCCCGGCCTTGTTTTCCTGCTCGAAGATGATTTGCGCGAGCACGGAGCGGGTGATGTCGTCGCCGGTCTTGGCGTCATAGACGAGGAAATCCTCGCCTTCCTTCACCATCGCCGCGAGATCCTCGAGCGTCACGTAGGTGCTCGTCCCGGTATTATAGAGCCGCCGGTTCGCGTATTTCTTGATCGTGGTCGGTTGTTCAGATTTTGCCATGGGCTCTCACTTCAACACCGAAGAACCTGGAACCCTACGGCATCGCCGCAGGGCAAAATGCAACGCATCGCAGCAAAGGTAAGCATTTTCAAAGCGGTTCGGCTACAGTTTTGTGCTGTGCGGTTAATTCCAAAGCATAGGATTTGCTCAGGAAAGTGCCAAGGGCGTCATTTTGAGTGCGTCGCGGCGCGATTTGCCCGACAGTGCGATTGACATGTCTCAACGAGGTTTACAGGATAGCCGTCAAGAGACAGGCCCGCCACATCGGCCGCCCGCCGTCGAGAAACCCAGCTACAACCC
The DNA here is from genome assembly GCF_054820065.1 of Bradyrhizobium sp. UFLA06-06. NCBI lineage: Bacteria > Pseudomonadati > Pseudomonadota > Alphaproteobacteria > Hyphomicrobiales > Nitrobacteraceae > Bradyrhizobium > Bradyrhizobium sp. UFLA06-06. Next base: position 6,091 of record NZ_JADFUD010000106.1, on the reverse strand, counting down.
ATAGGAGATGTCCATGTCAGACGATGTCGTCATCGTCAGCGCCGCCCGCACCCCCGTCGGTAGCTTCAACGGCGCTTTCGCCACCACCCCGGCCCATGACCTCGGCGCGATCGCCATCAAGGCGGCGCTGGAGCGTGCCGGCGTCGAGGGCGGTCAGGTCTCCGAAGTCATCATGGGCCAGATCCTCACCGCCGCGCAGGGCCAGAACCCGGCGCGCCAGGCCTCGATCGCGGCCGGCATCCCGGTGGAAAGCCCGGCCTGGGGCGTCAACCAGCTCTGCGGCTCCGGCCTGCGCACGGTGGCGCTCGGCTACCAGGCGCTGCTCAACGGCGATTCCTCGATCGTCGTCGCCGGCGGCCAGGAATCCATGAGCATGGCCCCGCACGCCCAATATCTGCGCGGCGGCGTCAAGATGGGCGGCCTCGAGCTGATCGACACCATGATCAAGGACGGGCTGTGGGATGCCTTCAACGGCTACCACATGGGCAACACCGCCGAGAACGTCGCCAAGCAGTACCAGATCACCCGGTCGCAGCAGGACGAGTTCGCGGTCGCTTCGCAGAACAAGGCCGAGGCGGCGCAGAAGGCCGGCAAGTTCAAGGACGAGATCGTCCCGGTCACCATCAAGTCCCGCAAGGGCGATATCGTGGTCGACGCCGACGAGTATCCGCGCCACGGCGCCACGCTCGACGCGATGGCCAAGCTCCGCGCGGCCTTCGAGAAGGACGGGACCGTGACCGCGGGCAACGCCTCGGGCATCAATGACGGCGCCGCCGCCGTCGTGCTGATGACCGCCAAGGAAGCCGCCAAGCAGGGCAAGAAGGTGCTGGCCCGCATCGTGTCGTGGGGCCAGGCCGGCGTCGACCCCAAGATCATGGGCACCGGCCCGATCCCCGCCTCGCGCGCCGCGCTGAAGAGGGCCGGCTGGAACATCGCCGACCTCGACCTGATCGAGGCCAACGAGGCGTTCGCGGCGCAGGCCTGCGCGGTGAACAAGGACCTCGGCTGGGATCCGGCCAAGGTCAACGTCAATGGCGGCGCGATCGCGATCGGCCATCCGGTCGGCGCGTCGGGTGCGCGCGTGCTGGTGACGCTGCTGCACGAGATGCAGAAGCGCGATGCCAAGAAGGGCCTCGCGACGCTGTGCATCGGCGGCGGCATGGGCATCGCTATGTGCGTTGCACGCGACTGAACAAAAGGCAGCGAGGCCGGTTAGGTGATGAAAAGATCATCTGTCAACCGCGAAGCGAGCTGATAAATAAGATGCCCGGCTTTGCGCCGGGCATTTTTGTTTCGAGAGCATGATCCGGAAAAGTGTGAAGCGGTTTTCCGAAAGGATCATGCTCAAAAAGGGAGCCAAGGCGCGATGACGATTCAGCCTGATCTCATCGCGCTTTGTTGAGTGAGTGCGTAGGCCGGAGTTATCCGGTTATAAAAGACGGCCAAGGAGGAAACGGACATGGCACGTGTTGCATTGGTGACGGGCGGAACGCGCGGTATTGGAGCTGCGATCAGCAAGGCGCTGAAAGCGGCGGGCTACGAGGTGGCGGCGAGCTACGCCGGCAATGACGCCGCGGCGGAGAAGTTCAAGGCGGAGAGCGGGATTCCGGTCTACAAGTGGGACGTCGCGTCGTTCGACGCCTGCGCGGCCGGCGTCAAGCAGGTCGAGGCCGATCTCGGCCCGGTCGACGTGCTCGTCAACAATGCCGGCATCACCAAGGATACCGCATTCCATAAGATGACGGTCGAGCAGTGGAATGCCGTGATCAACACCAACCTCGGCTCGCTGTTCAACATGACGCGCCAGGTGATCGAGGGCATGCGCGCCCGCAAGTTCGGCCGCGTCATCTCGATCTCCTCCATCAACGGCCAGAAGGGCCAGTTCGGCCAGGTCAACTACTCGGCGGCCAAGGCCGGCGACATCGGCTTCACCAAGGCGCTGGCGCTGGAGAACGCCAAGGGCGGCATCACCGTGAACGTGATCTGCCCCGGCTATATCAACACCGAGATGGTGCAGGCGGTGCCGAAGGATGTGCTCGAGAAGAACGTGATCCCGCAGATTCCGGTCGCCCGGCTCGGCGAACCCGAAGAGATCGCGCGGGCCGTGGTCTTCCTCGCCGCCGACGATGCCGGCTTCATCACCGGCTCGACGCTGACCGTGAACGGCGGCCAGTATCACGCCTGACGCGAGAAGCGTCGTCGCGTCGCCGGCGCGCACAATCGACCAGCGAATGCCCGGCCTTGTGCCGGGCATTTTCGTCTTTACAACGCGCCACACGCGAAGGAAGACGTGGCCGGCCGGGACATCGGCGAGCGGCTTCAGACCGCCATCCTTTGGACAGCCATGCCCGGCCACGACGGATTGATTTGAGATGACGACCCGAACTGCCACCCTTGTCGGACTGACCGCCATCCTGATGTGGTCGCTGCTGTCGGTCATGACGGTCGCGACCGGGGCTATCCCGGCGTTCCAGCTCGCGGCCATGACGTTTGCGATCGGCGCCGCGGTGGCGTTCGCGAGCTTCCTGTTGCGTCCATCAGCCTTCGGCGCATTGAAGCAACCGCTGGTCGCCTGGGTCGTCGGCGTCGGCGGGCTGTTCGGCTATCACGCGCTGTATTTCCTGGCGCTGCGCTTCGCCCCGCCGGCCGAGGCCGGCCTGCTCAATTACCTCTGGCCGCTGTTGATCGTGCTGTTCTCGTCGCTGCTGCCGGGCGAGCGGCTTGCGGTGCATCACATCGTCGGCGCGCTGCTTGGGCTCGCCGGGACCGTGCTGCTGTTCGCCGGCAACACCGGCGCCTTCACAAAAGAGCAGATTCCAGGCTTCGCGGCCGCCTTCGTCGCGGCGTTCGTCTGGGCGTCCTATTCGGTGATGTCGCGCCGGCTCAAGGCGGTGCCGACCGATGCGGTGGCAGGCTTCTGCCTCGCGACCGCCGTGCTTGCCGCGCTCGTGCACATGATGGTGGAGACGACGGTGTGGCCCGCGACGCCGCTGCAATGGCTGGCCGTCGTCGCGCTCGGCATCGGTCCGGTGGGGGCTGCGTTCTTCGCCTGGGACATCGGCATGAAGCGCGGTGATATCCGCGTGCTCGGTGCCGCATCCTACGCCACGCCGCTGCTCTCGACCGCGTTCCTCATCCTCGCGGGCTTCGCCAAGCCCAGCGCCAACATCGCGATCGCCGCGATCCTGATCGCCGGCGGCGGGCTGATCGCAGCAAAGGACATGGTGTTGAGAAAAAGGACGTAGAAAGCGTAGGATGGGTAGAGCGAAGCGAAACCCATCAACTCCTATCCACGCGGCGAGATGATGGGTTTCGCTGCGCTCTACCCATCCTACGAAGAAGGTTGCTGCTACTGTTTCACCGTCACCCTGAGGAGGCCGCAACGCGGCCGTCTCGAAGGGTGGACGGCCCCGTCTGTGGCCGATTCATCCTTCGAGGCTCGCTCCGCTCGCACCTCAGGATGACGGGGAAAAGCCCTTCGGCGCCAGCTCGAATTTCGCGAACTCGAATCCCGGCGCGACGGTGCAGCCGACCAGCGTCCAGTCGCCGCTGCTTTCGGCGGCCTGCCATGCGTCCGCCGGCACGATCGCCTGTGGCTGCTCGCCGCGCGCCACATCCGGCCCGAGCGTGATCGAATGTGGGGCGCCGTCCTGCGCGATCCGCAATGTCAGCGGCGCGCCGGCGTAATAGTGCCACATCTCGACGGCGTCGATGCGGTGCCAATGCGAGCGCTCGCCGCGCGCCAGCAGGAAATAGATCGCGGTCGAATGCGCGCGGCTATTGGCGTCGACGCGCTCGTCACGAAACGTCTCGCGATAATGTCCGCCTTCGGGATGCGGCTGCAGCGCAAGCTGCGCGATGATATCGGCCGCCGAGAGGTCTGCCATCACGACTTGTTCTTGCGCTCGCGGAGCTCGCCGAACACCAGCGCCGGGTCGGCGCCCTTCATGTGCAGCTTGGCCGCCACCGCCGGCTCGTCGGCGCGCAGAAACACGTTGGCCTTCTTCTCGTCGCCGAGCAGGACGGGGATCGTCGGCTTGTTCTCGGCGCGCAGTTTTGTGACCTCTGCTGCGCGCGCCTGCAGGGCCGGATTGTCAGGCTCGATGGTGAGCGCGAACTTCACGTTGGAGGCGGTGTATTCATGGCCGCAATAGAGACGGAAATCGTCCGGCAGCGAGCGCAGTTTCAAAAGCGAATCCCACATCATGGGGTAGGTGCCTTCGAACACGCGGCCGCAGCCGATCGAGAACAGCGTGTCGGCGGCGAACACCGCCTTCTCGCCGTCGAACACATAGGAGATATGGTCGAGCGTATGGCCGGGAGTTTCGACCACACGGGCCAACAGGCTGCCGACCTTGATGACATCGGCATTGGCGGCGCGCAAATCGACATTGGCAATCTTGGCCGACTGGTCGTGCGGGGCGACGACGCGGCAGCCGTATTTCTGCTTCAGCTCGGCGACGCCGCCGACATGGTCGCCATGGTGATGGGTGATCAGGATATCGGTCAGCGTCCAGCCTTCGCGCTCCAGCGCCTTGATGATCGGGCCGGCCTCCGGCGCGTCGATCGACGCGGTCGCCTTGGTCGCGGGATCGTGGATCAAATACCCGAAATTGTCGGTGAGGCAGCTGAAGGTGCGAATTTCGGCGGTCATGATATCTCCACGAACAAACGGGACGGACATTTTGGAGCATGATGTATTCGAAAAGGCCGGTATCGGCTTTCCCGGATCATGCTTTAACGCGCCCAATATAGGGGTGAAATATGGCGTTAACGCTCCGGCGGCAATGCAATTTTCGGCGCACCCGGGCAGCAGGGGGCGTGTTAGGCTAAACACCATGGACGTCATCGACCTGCGCGACTTCTATTCGCAGCGCCTCGGCATCGTGGCGCGGCAGCTGATCAACCGGGGTATCCGCGCGCGGTGGCCGAACGCGGAAGGCCAGCGCGTGCTCGGCCTCGGCTATCCGACCCCCTATCTCGGCCTGTTCCGTGAGTCCTGCGAGCGCTGCATTGCCTTCATGCCGGCGGCCCAGGGCGTGCTGAAATGGCCGACCGGCCGGCCGGCGCTGGCCACTCTGATCGACGAATTCTCGATGCCGCTGCCGGATGCCGCGGTCGACCGCGTGCTGCTGGTGCACGCGCTGGAGATGTCCGATGATCCGGAGCGGCTGCTGCGCGAGGTGTGGCGGGTGCTCTCGCCCTCGGGGCGGCTGATCGCGATCATCCCGAATCGCCGCGGCGTCTGGACGCGCACCGACGCCACGCCGTTCGGCCATGGCCGGCCCTATTCGCGGGCGCAGATCACGCAGCTGTTGCGGCAGACCTGGTTCACGCCGTCGTCGTGGGGCGAGGCGTTGTTCATGCCGCCGGTGCAGGGCAGCTGGTTCCTGCGCTCGGCGATGGCGTGGGAGCGGGTCGGCGCGGCGCTGTCGATGCCGTTCGCCGGCGTGCATATCGTGGAGGCGACCAAGCAGGTCTATCGCGCGATCCCCGCGCGCCGCGAGCGCACGCAGTTGATCCCGTCATTGCGTCCGGTGCTGGTGCCGTCCTCGACGGCGACGCGCAAATCCAGTCACGCAGAGTCGTGACGCGGACAATTCACCCTCCCTGTGAAGGGAGGGTGACAGATTCTCACGATTACTCGTTGCCCGGATTGAAGTCGTCGCTCGGTGCGGGCTGCGTCGCCATGTCCGGGCGCGGGCCGTGCGGGCGGCGGCGGCGGCGCGGAAAGCGCTCGCTCCGTTCGCCGCGTTCTGCGCCGCCATTGCCTTCATAGGTGCCATTCACCTGCGGCTGCGCGCCACCGGTGATGAACGAGGGCAGGCGATCGACGCCGCCGGCATCGGCCATCGCGGGCTGCGGCTGGTTCTGCGGCTGCGGCTGATATTGCGGCTGCGGACGATGCTCGCGCTCGCGGTGCTCACGCGGCTGCTGGTCACGCTCGCGATGCTCGCGCGGTTGCTGCTGCTCGCGCTGGTACGGCTGCTGGCCGTTGTCGCGCATGAAAGGTTGCTGCTGCTGCGGCACGAAGCCCGGCTCCTGGCCGAAGCTCGAATAGCCGTCGCTGTCGTCGTCGCCGTCTTCGGTC
>NZ_JADFUD010000105.1:0-15699 GCF_054820065.1 Bradyrhizobium sp. UFLA06-06 | reverse complement strand
CGACGCCTTCACCTCCGAGGAATGTGCCAACTACCTCAAAAATTCAGGCTATCGAACTTAATGCCATCACGCTTTAACGCGCGCCCTTGCGGTTGATCAGCTTGCCGAAGAAGCCGCTCGCTTCTTCGGCAACGATCGTGGGCGCCTCGGCGTGAACGTAATGCCCGGTCTCGACGAACCTGATCGAAGGTTCGCTCCAATAGTCTCCCAACCTGTCCGACCATTCGGGCGCGATCAACGGATCGCGACGGCCCCAGAGAAAGCGCGAGGGCACGTCGATGCGCGGCTGCGCCGGCAGCTTGCCTTCCAGCCAGCGCCGGCGATTGGGCGCGGACGAGAGATACCAGTCGAAGCCGCCCTGGATGTTGCCCGGCTTCATGAAGTTGTCGACATAGGCTTCCAGCAGCTCGCCGAACACGGCGGGATCGTCGCCCGACCAGTGGTCGAGGAAATGTCGGAAGTAGAGCCGGCATGACTCGCGCGAGCTTCCGACCAGTTGCGCGGCCCATGGCAGCTGCTGGAAGTATTGATACCAGACCTCGATCAGGTGGCCGGGCTGGCCGTAGCGGTGCCCGAGGCCCGGATAGGGCGTGCAGAGATAGAGCGTGCCGGTCAGCCGTTGCGGCTGTCGATGCGACATCGCCTGCATGACATAGGCGCCGAGATCGCCGCCGATTACGCCGAAGCGGTCATGGCCGAGCGCGTCCATGACGGCAAACATATCCAGCGCGTGGCGCTCCGCGGTTGCGGACGCATCGGGCCCCGGTGTCGGCTTGCCGGTGTCGCCGCAGCCGCGCAAGTCGGGCGCGATCAGTTCGAAGCTGTCGCCGAGGCGCAGCATCAGCGGGCGCCACACCAGCCAGAACTCCGGCCAGCCGTGAAGCAGGAGCAGCGGCGGCCCCTTGCCGAAGCGCGCGACGTTGACGCGCAGGCCGCCGATATCGATCTTCTGTTGTGTGATGCCTGCCGCGGCTGCATCCGCGAAGGCTTTTTCAAGCGCCGTCATGGAGACTCCCTGTGGTTTGCCGCAGGCTGTCCGCGTTCGCGCGTCCGGTCCAATACTCGTTCGATACGGTTGCAGAGCTATTGCGTATGACTGACGGCACCCGCCGCCGTGCTATACCGCCGGCATGGAATTGCGACACCTTAGATATTTCGTGGCGCTCGGCGAGGAATTGAACTTCACCCGCGCGGCCGAGCGACTGCACATCGCGCAACCGCCGCTGAGCCAGCAGATCCGTCAGCTCGAGGACGAGCTCGGCGTGACGTTGCTGCAGCGGAATAGCCGTCCTGTCAGGCTCACCGAGGCGGGCGAGCTGTTGCTTGCGCGCGCCCGCGCGCTGCTCGCAAATTTCGAGACCGCGGTCGCGGACACGCGGCGCGTCGGGCGCGGCCAGGCCGGCAAGCTCGCGATCGGATTCGTCGGCTCCGCGATGTTCGCCGGTCTGCCCGATCTCATCGGCAGCTATCGCGACGCCTGTCCCGACGTCGAGCTCGTGCTCGACGAGATGCTGGCGGCCGAGATTGCCGAAGCGCTGCGACGACGCCGGATCGATGTCGGCTTCGCACGCCCGGCGCTATTGCCGGAGGCGGGACTTGCCCAGCGCCTGATCCTGGAGGAGCCCTATGTCGCGGCGTTGCCGCGCGCGCATCCGCTTGCCGAGAGGGACGACATTGCGCTTGCCGAATTGTCCGACGATGCCTTCGTGCTGTATCCGGCGCGACCGGAGCCGTCGGTCACCGGCCTGATCGTCGCCGCGTGCCAGGCCGCCGGCTTCACGCCGCGGCTCGCGCAGGAGGTGCTGCATCTGCAAACCGCGATTGGCCTGATCGCCGCCGGCGTCGGTGTATCGCTCGTCCCGGAGGCCGCTGCAAGCGCGCAGACCGGTCGCGGCGTGGCGTATGTCCGCTTGGCCGCGCCGGCGGTGACGGCTCCGCTCACGATTGCGTGGCGCGATGAAGATGTCTCGCCCGCCGTGCAGCGTTTGCTCGACCTTGCGACGCGCTTGCGCGAGATTGCTCCGGGACTTGCGCGAAGGAACTGAGGCAGCGGCCGCAATTGTCCGGACGATGGCTCGGGATTGCAAACTTACGCGACGCCGCACCGCAGCGACGTTTTCCCGCTTGCCAAATGTCAAACGCAGGCAGAGCATAAACGGTCGCCGACCCAATCATGGGCCGAGCTCCAAAACGAGGAGGCGGCAATGGGACAAGACGTCAGAAGTCCCCGAGGTCCACGGTGCATCGCATTGGTGGGCCCTTTCCAAAGCGGTAAAACCACACTTCTGGAAGCGATCCTGGCGCGCACTGGCGCCATTAAGAATGCCGGCAGCGTCGATGCCGGAACCTCCGTCGGCGATGCCAGCCCCGAGGCGCGTCAGCACAAGATGGGCGTAGGCCTGACCGCCGCCACCACCACCTTTATGGGGGACAGCTACACCTTTATCGATTGTCCCGGCTCGGTCGAATTCGCGCACGACATGCGTGCAGCGTTGCCGGCGGTCGATGCCGCGGTCGTGGTCTGCGAAGCCGACGAGAAGAAACTGCCGCAGCTGCAGATCATCCTGCGCGAGCTCGAGGAGCTCGGAATTCCCCGTTTTCTATTCCTGAACAAGATCGACCGCGCCAACAAGCGCGTCCGCGAGACGCTTGCGACGCTGCAGCCAGCCTCGCGCGTGCCGCTGGTGCTGCGCCAGATCCCGATCTGGAACGGCGATCTGATCGAAGGCTTTGTCGATCTCGCGCTGGAGCGCGCGTTCGTCTATCGCGAGCACAAGCCGTCGGAGGTGATGGCGCTCGAGGGCGGCAATCTCGATCGCGAGAAGGAAGCGCGCTTCTCGATGCTTGAGAAGCTCGCCGATCATGACGACGCGCTGATGGAGCAATTGCTGGAGGATATCCAGCCGCCGCGCGATGCCGTGTTCGACGATCTCGCCCGCGAACTGCGCGAAGGCCTGATCTGTCCGGTGCTGCTCGGCGCTGCGAGCCGCGAGAACGGCGTGCTGCGCCTGATGAAAGCGCTGCGCCATGAGGCGCCCGGCGTTGCCGAGACCGCCAATCGGCTCGGCATCAAGGACCAAAAGGATGCGCTGGCCTACGTGTTCAAGACCGTGCACTTGCAGCACGGCGGCAAGCTGTCGCTGGCGCGCGTGCTTGCGGGCCGGCTCGACGACGGCATGACGCTGCAATCCTCAAGCGGCGAGAGCGGGCGCGTCTCCGGCATCCTCGCGGTCTCGGGCGCGCATGACAGCAAGCGGCCGCAGGCCGAGGCCGGCGACACTGTCGCGCTCGGCAAGCTCGATGCGATCAAGACCGGTGATACGGTCTCGAGCGGCAAGACGGCGCCGGCCTCGCTGGTCAAGGTCGAGCCGGCCGCGGCCGTGCTGTCGATCTCGATTGCCGCGACCGACCGCAAGGACGACGTCAAGCTCGGCCAGGCGCTGCTGCGGCTGAACGAGGAAGATCCCTCGCTGACGATGATCCAGAACCCGCGCACCCACGACACCGTGCTGTGGGGGCAGGGCGAGATGCATCTGCGCGTGGCGCAGGAACGGCTCAAGGACCGCTACGGCGTCAACGTCAAATCGCATCCGCCGGCGATCGGCTACCAGGAAACCATCCGCAAGGCCATTACCCAGCGCGGCCGGCACAAGAAGCAGTCCGGCGGCCACGGCCAGTTCGGCGACGTCGTGCTCGACATCAAGCCGAAGCCGCGTGGTTCCGGCTTCGAATTCCACGAGAAGGTGGTCGGCGGCGCGGTGCCGCGCAACTATATCGGCGCGGTGGAAGAGGGCGTCGTCGACGCGCTGGCGCGCGGCCCGCTCGGCTTTCCCGTGATCGACGTCGACGTCACGCTGACCGACGGCTCCTATCACAGCGTCGATTCCTCCGACCTTGCGTTCCGCACCGCGGCGCGGATCGGGGTCAGCGAGGGGTTGCCGCAGTGCCAGCCGGTGCTGCTGGAGCCGATCCATATGGTCGAGATCGTCTGTCCGAACGAAGCGACCGCCAAGATCAACGCGATCCTGTCGGCGCGCCGCGGCCAGATCCTCGGCTTCGACACCCGCGAGGGCTGGATCGGCTGGGATTGCGTCCGCGCCACGATGCCGGAATCCGAGATCGGCGACCTGATCGTCGAGCTGCGCTCCGCCACCGCCGGCGCCGGCACCTTCACCCGCCAGTTCGACCGCATGGCCGAAGTGACGGGCCGCGCCGCCGACCAGATCATCGCCGCGCATCGCGACGCGGCCTGATCCAATTGTCATTCCGGAGCGCTCGCGCCCGCGAGCGAATCCGGAATCTCGAGATTCCCCAATGCGCAATCGCGCGTTGGGATTCGATGCTGTCGCATTGCCCCGTAATGACGGGGAGACTGCTTCGCTCCCTTCCTTCCCAAGCCGACTGCTTTCATGAACATTGTCGTTCTGAACACTTGGAGCGATTCCCACCGTCATGCTTGAATCCCGCCGTAACCTGGCGCTGGCCTGCGCACTCAGCGCGCTGGCCGGTTATGTCGACGGCATCGGCTATCTGCATCTCGGCGGGCTGTTCGTCTCCTTCATGAGCGGCAACTCGACGCGGCTCGGCGTGACGCTGGCCGAGGGGCATTGGCAGCACGCCCTGGAAGCGCTGGAGCTGATCGTGCTGTTCGTCGCCGGTGCCGCAGCCGGCAGCCTGATCGTGCTCAGCGCGCTGGCGCATCGCCAGCCCCTGCTCCTGCTCGTCGAGGCGTGGCTGTTGACGGCGGCGGCGGTGGCCTATGCCTATGGCCTGCCGAGCGCCGCGGTCGCCGCCATCGTGCTGGCGATGGGGCTCGAGAACGCCGTATTCCAGCTCGAAGGCGGCGCCGGGCTCGGCCTCACCTATGTCACCGGGGCGCTGGTGAAGGCCGGCCAGCTGATCGCCGCCGCGCTCACCGGCGGCGCGGGCTGGGCCTGGCTGCCGAACCTGCTGCTGTGGGCGGCGCTGGTCGCGGGCGCGCTCGCCGGGGCGCTGGCCTATGGCTGGATCAACCTCGCCGCGATCTGGTTCGCCGCAGCCGCCGCGTTCGCCCTCAGCGCGCTGGTTGCCGCATCCGCGAAGCGGATGGATTGACAGCGCGCCTGCCTTGGCCGATGTCACAATCATGACGTCCTCAAGCAAAACCCGCGCCGCGTGCCTGATCGGCTGGCCCGCCGCGCATTCCCGCTCGCCGCTGATCCATCATTACTGGCTGCGCACGCTCGGCATCGAGGGCGGCTATGTGATCGAGGCGGTGCCGCCGGAGGATTTCAAGGATTTCCTGTTCCGCCTGTCGCTGCGCGGCTTCGTCGGCGCCAATGTCACCATTCCGCACAAGGAGCGCGCGCTGGCGCTGTCGGCACCGGACGAGCGCGCCCGTGCCGTCGGCGCCGCCAACACCTTGTGGTTCGCCGATGGCGAGTTGCGCTCGACCAACACCGATGTCGAAGGCTTCATCAACAATCTCGACGCCTGCGCGCCGGGCTGGGACAAGACCGAAGACGCGCTGGTGCTCGGCGCCGGCGGCGCGGCGCGTGCGGTGGTGTTCGGCCTGATCGAGCGCGGCATCGCGCGCGTGCATCTGGTCAATCGCAGCATCGATCGCGCCCGCGCGCTGGCCGGGCAATTCGGCGCGCGGGTTCATCCTGCAGCCTGGGACAAGGTTGATGAGCTGCTGCCGCGCGCCGGCCTGCTGGTGAATACCACCTCGCTCGGCATGCATGGTCAGCCCGCGCTCGAGGTCGATGTCGGTCTGCTGCCGCAGGGCGCGGTTGTCTCCGACCTCGTCTATGTACCGCTGGTGACGCCGCTGCTTGCGGCGGCAGAGGCGCGTGGTCTGAAGACCGCTGATGGACTGGGCATGCTGCTGCATCAGGCGGTGCGCGGTTTCGAATTGTGGTTCGGGCGGCGTCCGCACGTCACGCCGGAACTGCGTGCGCTTGTTGAGGCCGATCTCACAAAGACTTGAGGCCTGGAATAGCATCTCCGGAACGGGGTCTGGTGTTAGTCCCCCCGCGTTCCCTCCCGGAGATCAGTTATGCCTGCCAGCCGTTCCCATCTCATTCGGCCGTTCATTGCGCTCGCGATGGTGACGGTGTCCACGCTCTACGCGCTCGCTCAGCAGCCGCCGACGCCGACGCGGGTGCGTGGAACCGTCGAGAGCGTCGACGGCGATACGCTCGCGGTGAAGTCGCGTAGCGGCGAGGACGTCAAGCTGCACATGGCAGGCAACATGGTGGTGCTCGGTCTCACCAAGGTCGCGCTGTCCGACATCAAGGTCGGTTCCTTCATCGGCACGACCACCGTGCCCGGTCCCGACGGCACACCGAAGGCGGTCGAGGTGCATGTCTTCCCGGAGAACATGCGCGGCACCGGCGAAGGGTCGCGGCCCTACGATCTGAAGCCGAACAGCAGCATGACCAATGCGACCGTCGCGCAATCCGTCGTCGGCAATGACGGCCACACATTGCTGGTCAAATACAAGGACGGCGAGAAGAAGGTGGAGGTCGCCCCCGATACCCCGGTCGTGACCTATGTTCCCGGCGACAGAGCGGACCTGAAGGCCGGCGCCAAGGTCATCGCTTTCATGAAAAAACTGCCGGACGGCTCGCTTGAAACCGATCGCGTCAGCGTCGGCCGCGACGGGCTTACGCCGCCGATGTGACGCACAATGTCATCCCGGGGCGATGCGAAGCGTCGAACCCCAATGCGCAATTGCGCATTGGGGATCTCGAGATTCCGGGTCTGGTCCTTCGGACCATCCCGGAATGACGATCTGAACGGGCCACATCAGAACACGCGAGCGCATCACCTGTCCGTTATCGCAGTAACGGCACCCTCATCCGGCGCGTAGTTGTCGTGTGAGCCGTCGCTTCCGCGAGAAGTTGTGGCTTGCACGGAATACCACCAATTCCCCGGTGTTCCCTAATCCGCCAGCCCAACCCATGAGGGACACCATGCCGAAATCGCCGCTGTTCGCCGCGTTGCTTCTTGTTGCCTTTGCCTCGGCTGCATCTGCACAGCAGCCGCCGGCGGTGCGCATTCGCGGCACCATCGAGGCCGTCGACGGCGCCATGCTGTCGATCAAATCGCGCGACGGCGCCGACATGAAGGTGCGGACCACCGACAACGTCGCGGTGTTCGGCGTCGCCAAGACCGATCTGTCGGAGATCAAGCCAGGTTCCTATATCGGCGTCACCGCGATGCCCGAGCCCGACGGGACGCAGAAGGCGATCGCGGTTCACATCTTCCCGGAGAACCAGCGCGGCGCCGCCGAAGGCTTCCGCCCCTGGGACCTGCGCGCCAACTCGACCATGACCAATGCCACCGTCGCCGAGACCGTGAAGGGCACCGACGGCCAGAACATCACGGTGAAGTACAAGGACGGCGAGAAGAAAGTCGTGGTGCCGCCGGGCACCCCGGTCGTCACCTTCGTCGCCGGCGACAAGTCGGAGCTGAAGCCAGGCGCCAAGATCATCATCTTCGGCGCGGTGAAGAAGGACGACGGCACACTGGAAGCCAACCGCGTCAATGTCGGACGCGACGGGATCGCACCGCCGATGTGAGGCTGAACAGGCTCTGCTGTCGTCCCTGCGAAAGCAGGGACCCATAACCACAGGGTTGAGTTGCTGAAGCGCGCTGTCGCCGCAGCGCTGGGAAACGACGGCCATCGGTGGTTATGGGTCCCGGGTCGCGCTTCGCTTGCCCGGGACGACGAAGATTGCGTAGCCCGGATGGAGCGCAGCGCAATCCGGGCCCAATCTATCCGCGAGGAAGACCCGGATTAGCTTCGCTTCATCCGGGCTACGATAATAGCGCCGGCGGCTAAACCGCCAGCACGTGATCGTCGATCTCGGCGATGGTGTTGACGCCGCACAGCCCCATCGTGGTGGTGAGCTCCTTGCCGAGGATATCGATCGCCTTGGCGACGCCTTCCTGGCCGCCGGCGCCGAGGCCGTAGGCATAGGCGCGGCCGATCATGCAGGACTTCGCGCCGAGCGCCAGCGCCCGCATGACGTCCATGCCGGTGCGGATGCCGCCGTCGAACATGATCTCGAGCTTCGAGCCGACCTCATCGACGATCTCCGGCAGCACCTCGATCGAGGACGGCGCGCCGTCGAGCTGGCGGCCGCCATGGTTGGAGACCACGATCGCCTGCGCGCCGGTCTTGGCGGCAAGCTCGGCGTCCTCGACATCGAGAATCCCTTTGAGGATCAGCTTGCCCGGCCAGATGCTGCGGATCCAGTCGATGTCCTTCCAGCTCAGCGAGGTGTCGAACTGCGAGGCGGTCCATTCCGACAGTTTCGTTAGATCTTCGGTGCCTTTGACATGGCCGGCAATGTTGCCGAAGGTGCGGCGCTTGCCTTGCAGCACGCCTGACACCCAGGCGGGCTTGGTCGCGAAGTCGATCAGCTTCGACAGCGACCATTCCGGCGGCACCGTCATGCCGTTCTTGATGTCCTGGTGGCGCTGGCCGATCACCTGCAGGTCGACGGTCAACACCAGCGCCGAGCATTTCGCGGCGATCGCGCGCTCGATCAGTGACTTGATGAAGCCGCGGTCCTTCATGACGTAGAGCTGGAACCAGAACGGCTTGTCGACGGCGGCCGCGATGTCCTCGATCGAGCAGATCGACATCGTGCTCTGGGTGAAGGGAATGCCGGCCGCCTGCGCGGCGCGGCAGGCATAGATCTCGCCGTCGCCATGCTGCATGCCGAGCAGGCCGACCGGCGCCAGGATCAGCGGCATTGCGGCCGGCTCGCCGAGGATCGTGGTCGCCAGGGTGCGCTTGGACACATCGACCAGGATGCGCTGGCGGAACTTGATCTGCTGCAGATCTTCCGAATTCGCGCGCAGCGTGTCCTCGGTGTAGGAGCCGCGGTCCGCATAATCGAAAAACGCCTTCGGCACCCGGCGCTTGTGCAGCTGGCGCAGATCTTCGATGCAGGTAATGTGCTTCATGGACGTTCCCGGCCCTTCTTCTGTGTCGCAAGTTCGATGTCGCGAGCCTTGTTTTGAGCAGCAAGTCTTGCGGGTGTTCGATCTTGTCGTCATCTAGCATGGATGGGTGGCCTGCCAAATCGAAGACGGATGGGAGAGCGCGATGACCCAATCAGGCTCCAAGCCGAAAGCAGACGAGAACGCCGAGAAGCGCCGGCTCGACGAGGCCCTGGAGGAGGGGCTGGAGGAGACGTTTCCCGGTTCCGACCCCGTCAATGTCACCCAGCCGGCCCCCACCAAGGGCGACCAGCACGTCAAGCGCAGCGGCAAAGGGTAGGGGACAGGGTTCGTTCCCGAGGTTGCCGAAAGAGCGATAATATTATATCTTTCAGTGCGTTAAAGTCGAAGCGCGGGGTTTGGCCCCGGTAATGATTCATCATATTTTTTGAAGTCATTTTAGTGCCTGGCAGTCTATAAGGCCGATGCACGCTAGACTGGTAGGCGTTCGGGACTCTCTCGCCGGGTGGTTCGAGAGGTCCGTGTTGGGGGTTACATGAGCCGCAAATATTTCGGGACCGATGGAATTCGGGGCCGCGCCAATGGACTGATCACGCCGGAGCTCGCGCTCAAGGTAGGGCAGGCTGCGGGATTGGTGTTTCAGCGTGGCGACCATCGCCATCGCGTCGTGATCGGCAAGGACACGCGGCTGTCCGGCTACATGATCGAATACGCCATGGTTGCGGGCTTCACCTCGGTCGGTATGGACGTGCTGCTGGTCGGCCCGATGCCGACCCCGGCGATCGCGATGCTCACCAAGTCGATGCGCGCCGACCTCGGCGTCATGATCTCGGCGTCGCATAATCTTTTCGAGGACAACGGCATCAAGCTGTTCGGCCCGCAGGGCTTCAAGCTGTCCGACGATGTCGAGAAGCAGATCGAGCAGCTGCTCGACGAATCGCTCGACCGCCGCCTGGCGCAGAGCGCGAGCCTCGGCCGCGCCCGCCGCATCGACGGCGTCCATGACCGCTACATCGAATTCGCCAAGCGCACGCTGCCGCGCGATCTCTCGCTCGACGGCCTGCGCGTCGTGGTCGACTGCGCCAACGGCGCCGCCTACAAGGTGGTGCCGGAAGCGCTGTGGGAGCTCGGCGCCGACGTGGTGCCGATCGGGGTCGAACCCGACGGCTTCAACATCAACAAGGAATGCGGCTCCACCTCGCCGGAAGCGCTGTCGCGGAAGGTGCGCGAGATGCGCGCCGACATCGGCATCGCGCTCGACGGCGATGCCGATCGCGTCATCCTGGTCGACGAGCGCGGCCACATCGTCGACGGCGACCAGCTGCTCGCGGTGATCGCGCAGAGCTGGAAGGAGGAGGGGCGCCTCGCCAAGCCCGGCATCGTCACGACCGTGATGTCCAATCTCGGGCTGGAGCGCTTCCTGCAGGGTCTCGGGCTGCAGATGGTCCGCACGCCGGTCGGCGACCGCTATGTGCTCGAGCAGATGCTGAGCGGCGGCTACAATCTCGGCGGCGAGCCGTCGGGCCATATCATCATGTCGGACTATTCGACGACCGGCGACGGTTTCGTCGCGGCGCTGCAGGTGTTGG
Organism: Bradyrhizobium sp. UFLA06-06; assembly: GCF_054820065.1. Taxonomy (NCBI): domain Bacteria; kingdom Pseudomonadati; phylum Pseudomonadota; class Alphaproteobacteria; order Hyphomicrobiales; family Nitrobacteraceae; genus Bradyrhizobium; species Bradyrhizobium sp. UFLA06-06. The sequence continues at coordinate 5,152 of NZ_JADFUD010000105.1, read as the reverse complement.
CCGTGGTGCAGAAGCTGCGCCGCCCGGTGTCGGAGATCTGCCGGCGTTTCGATCCATTGCCGCAGATCCTGAAGAACGTGCGCTATCGCAGCGGCAAGCCGCTCGACGACGCCGAGGTCAAATCCGCGATCACCGACGGCGAGAAGCGCCTCAACGGCCATGGCCGTCTCTTGATCCGTCCCTCCGGCACCGAGCCGGTGATCCGCGTGATGGGCGAGGGCGACGATCGCATCCTGGTGGAAGAGGTCGTCGACAACATCGTCAGCGCACTCGGCCACGCCGCCGCGGCTTAAGCTCCGTCCGGCCTCGTCAGCTCGTGATTCGTCATCCTGAGGAGTGCGCCCTTGCGCGCGTCTCGAAGGATGCACGGCCCATTGTCGCAATGTGGCGAGCGCCGGGCCGTCGACCCTTCGAGACGCGCGGAGCCTGTCATCGGGCCGCGCTTTGCGCGGACCCGTTGGCGCTCCTCAGGGTGACGGGGATAGAGTTTGGCCGCCGGCTGGCCACACAGCGCATCGCTGCCATCGGCTAACGCAACTGGTTTGCCTCACCTCCGCGTCGTACGACACGGAGGTATTTTTGCGAATCTGTCCGGGAATGCAGCATTGAACAAACCCGTTGTGAGCAAACAGGCGCTGGGCGAGCCGGTGCCGGTGCCGGAGCTGACGGCCGTGAAGGCCGCCACCGCTGCGGGGCCGGCCTATGTCGTGCTTGCCGGCATCAGCTTCTCGCACTTCCTCAACGACACGATGCAGTCGCTGATCGCCTCGGTCTATCCGATCCTGAAGGACAATTACGCGCTCGACTTCGCGCAGATCGGCATGATCACGCTGGCGTTCCAGTTCACGGCGTCGCTGCTGCAGCCGCTGGTCGGGCATTTCACCGACAAGAAGGCGCAGCCGTTCTCGCTTGCGATCGGCATGGGCTTCACCTTCTTCGGGCTGTTGCTGCTCAGCGTTGCGCACACCTATGGGGTGATCCTGATCGCGGCTTCGCTGGTCGGCCTCGGCTCCGCGGTGTTCCATCCGGAATCGTCGCGCATCGCGCGGCTGGCGTCAGGCGGACGTTACGGTTTCGCGCAATCGGTGTTCCAGCTCGGCGGCAGTTTCGGCACCTCGATGGGACCGGTGCTCGCAGCACTGATCGTGGTGCCGTTCGGCCAGCCCTCGATCGTCTGGTTCTCCTCGATCGCGTTCCTTGCCATCGTGATCCTCTGGCGCATCGGCGTCTGGTACAAGCCGCAGATATCGAGCAAGAAGGCGGCCGCCATCGCGCGGCATCCCGACCATCCGGATCAGCGGCGCGTGAGGATCGCGCTCGTCGTGCTGGTCGCGCTGCTGTTCTCCAAGCAGCTCTATGTCTCGAGCCTGTCGAGCTATTACATCTTCTATCTGATCGATCGGTTCGGCGTCTCGACGCAGGCGGCGCAGCTCTATCTGTTCATCTTCCTTGCCGCCAATGCCGCGGGCGCGTTCATCGGCGGTCCGCTCGGCGACCGCTTCGGCCGCAAATACGTGATCTGGTTCTCGATCCTCGGCGCGCTGCCGTTCGCGCTGGCGCTGCCCTATGCCGGCCTGTTCGCGAGCGCCGTGCTGACGGTCGTGATCGGTTTGATCATCTCGTCGGCGACGTCGGCGATCATCGTGTTCGCGCAGGAATTGATGCCGCATCGCTTCGGCATGATCTCCGGCGTGTTCTTCGGCGTCGCGTTCGGGATCGGCGGTCTCGGCGCCGCCGTGCTCGGCAAGCTCGCCGACCACACCTCGATCGCCTTCGTCTATCAGCTGTGCGCCTTCCTGCCGGCGATCGGCCTGCTCGCGGTGTTCCTGCCGAAGATGCCGCAGGCCGTGCGCTGAACGCTCGGCCGCAGACGCGACGCCCGCGTTAAGCATTCGCTAACACACGCGGCTTGCGTGCCCTGCGAACGGCGCGCATGCGTCAACGCTTCATTAGCACTTGTGGCGAGATCGCGATGTTTCGCTGTCTCCTGCGCCATTTTAATGAACCTATCAGCGGCAGCCGCAGAAAAAGGTGAGAGAAAATCAACCTTAAAAATTAGGGTTAAGTGCCGCTTAAACATTTCCTGCCATCGTCCGGCCGTGAGTTTCAGACGTGGGGCTTTCGTGTCGCCTCACTTGGCCCAAAAGGACGAAGCCAATGCGTAGCGTAAAGACCCTGATTGCCGCCGGCGCGGCATCTCTGTTGTCCACGGCGGCGTTCGCCGCCGACATGCCCATCATGCCGCCACCTCCGATGGCGTATGCTCCTCCGCCGGTCCAGGATTTCGGCGGCTGGTACCTGCGCGGCGACATCGGCATGACCAGCAGCAAAGGCAGGCTGCACGTCAACGCGTATGACACGCTGCCCGCCGGCGCGCTCACCCAGGTTGGCCATGGCTTCGACGGCGGCACGCTCTACGGCATCGGCGTCGGCTATCAGTTCAACAGCTGGTTCCGCGCCGACATCACCGGTGAGTACCGCTCGAAGGTGAGCTTCAACGGCACCGACTTCGTGACCTTTCCCACCAACTCGATCGCCGATGCCTATCATGGCGGTTTCCAGAGCTGGGTCGGCCTCGTGAACGTCTATGCCGATCTCGGCACCTGGTGGTGCTTGACGCCGTTCATCGGCGCCGGTGTCGGTGCCGCGACGATCAAGACCTCGGCCTTCTCCGACGTCACCACGTTCCCGGGAGCGTCCGGTTTCACCGGTTCCTTCGCCGCCGACGGCGCGACCAAGACCAACCTCGCCTGGGCAGTGCATGCCGGTGTCGCCTACAAGGTCACCAACAATTTCACGGTCGAACTGGCTTACCGCTATCTCGACATGGGCACCGCGGGGCAGGGTAACGGTCGCTCGTTCGATGGCAGCAATGCTGGTCCGTCGTCGTTCCAGTTCCGGGATATCACGTCGCAGGACGTCAAGCTCGGCGTGCGCTTCGCCCTGCCTTGCTGCGACGTGCCGCCTCCGCCGCCGCCGCCCCCGCTGATCCGCAAGGGTTAATTTCAAGCCTTCACGGTTAACGATTGAAACGGCGCGGGACCATCCCGCGCCGTTTTTCTTTGCCGCATCATGGCACGAACCTTCTGCAACTTGCGTGCTCGAAAACCGGCGGCGACAACGATTGGTTAAGGTTAACAGGCGATGATCAACGCGAAATCGGTGCGGTGGATGGAGCGTTGCAATGCGTAGGTTGGTGCTGGCGGCGATGATGTTCGGGGCGATGACCGGCGCACATGCGGCCGACATGCCCGATTTCCTTCGCGGCAGTCTCCCCGCTTCCAGCGCGCCAACCAGAAACTGGGACGGCTGGTATGTCGGCGGCCAGGTCGGCCAGACATGGATCAACACCGACTTCGGCGGGAGTGTCGCGTCCTTGACCAACTCCATCTTCCGCAACACCACGCTGCAGGCGCCGACGTCGCAATTCAACTTGCTTGGCCGGGTCAATGCGCAAAGCTCGGGCTTCGGAGCGTTTGTCGGGCGCAACTGGCAGTATGACGACGTCGTGGTGGGTGTCGAAGCAAACTATACCTATTGGTCTGGGCTTACGACCACGACCTTTGGAAGTCTGGGGCCGATTCAGGTCGCTCAGCCAACCCTGGTCCTGCCACCCGGCGCCACTGCGGCAGACAGCGTGTCGTTGAATGGAAGCGCTGCGCTGAAGCTCAAGGATGAGATGACGTTCCGCGGACGCGCGGGTTGGGCAACCGGTGACTTTCTGCCGTACATCTTCGGCGGTCTTGCCGTCGGCCGAATGGACGTTGCGCGCACTGTCACGAGCTCTGTGAACCGGACGATCAATTTCGCTGATGGAAGTTCGACCAGCTTTGCCCTACCGCAGTTTTCCCAGACCGTGACGGATGCGAAGACGAACAACTACGTTGCCGGCTGGACCGCTGGTCTCGGCTTGGAATACATGTTGTGGAACTGTGTTTTCGTGCGAGGCGAGTGGGAATACGTCAAGTTCACGCCGGTCAAGAACACGTCGGTCACGCAAAACAGCGTGCGTGCTGCAATCGGCTACAAGTTCTGACCCACGCCACTCGGCTTGACACCGCAATCTGCGGCTGATCGGATATCGCTCCGCAAGCGGAGCAATCTCACATGAAAATCTACGGCGACGCCAATTCAGGCAACTGCCTGAAGGTGAAATGGGTGTGCGACAGGCTGGCGCTGCCGTACACATGGGTCGAGATCGACACCATGAAGGGCGGCAGCCGGACCGCGGAATTCCTCAAGCGAAACGGCTGGGGTCAGGTGCCGACGGTTGAGCTGGATGACGGCCGCACGCTCGCGCAATCCAACGCCATCATTCGCTATCTCGCGCGCGGCAGCGACCTGATCCCGAGCGATCCCTATCGCGCGGCGCAGATGGATGCCTGGATGTTCTGGGAGCAGAACAGCCACGAGCCTTATGTCGCCGTCTGCCGCTTTCAGACCGTGTATCTCGGCAAGGCCATCTCGGAGATCGATCCGAACCTCGTCAAGCGCGGCTATGTCGCGCTCGATCATCTGGAGCGGCATCTGGCGGGCACGCAATTTTTGGTCGGAGACGCGTTCTCGCTCGCCGACGTCTCGCTGCTCGCCTATACGCGTGTCGCGGAAGATGGCGGCCTCGAGCTCGCGCGCTATCCCGCGATCCGTCGCTGGATCGCCGACGCCGAGCGCGTGCTCGCGCTGCCGCCGGTCCGCTGACCTCAGGTGAATGCCGCCATGACTGAAGCTTCATCCATCACGATCCGCCGCGCCCGCCGCGAAGACGTCGCCGCCATCGTCGGCATGCTTGCGGACGATCCGCTCGGCAGTGCGCGCGAGCGGATCGAAGACCCGCTGCCGCAAAGCTATTACGAAGCCTTCGCGCGGGTCGAGCGCGATCCCAATTTGCAACTCGTCGTCGCCGTCGACGGTGAGGGCGTCGTCGTCGGCTGTCTGCAGCTTGCGGTTCTGCCGGGCATCAGCTCGCAAGGCGGCTCGCGCGGCTTGATCGAGGACGTTCGCGTTGCAAAACATTGCCGCAGCCGCGGCATCGGCGAGAAGCTGGTGCAGTGGGCAGTCACCGAGGCGCGCGCGCGAGGCTGCATGCTCGTCGAATTGCTGACGCATCAGACGCGGGTCGATGCGCAGCGCTTCTACTGTCTCTTATACACAT
>NZ_JADFUD010000104.1:0-16640 GCF_054820065.1 Bradyrhizobium sp. UFLA06-06 | reverse complement strand
AGATGTGTATAAGAGACAGGCTTTCTTGGTAAGTTCAGCGAACCAGCGCTCGACCTGATTGATCCATGAAGCGGAAGTCGGCGTGAAGTGGACATGATAATGCGGCCGACGGGCGAGCCACCTTTGATCCTGGGTGTTTTGTGCGTGGCGTAATTGATTGTCCATGACGGTATGGACATTGAGACCTTCAGGAACTTGAGCATCGATCTCTATCAAAAACTTCAAGAATTCGACTGCCCGGTGCCGCTTGTAGCATTTGCCGATGACGAACCCCGAGACGATATCGAGCGCGGCAAACAGCGAGGTCGTTTCATGCCGCACATAGCTGTGCGTACGACGCACCGGTATGCCGGGCATCATCGGCAAGACCGGTTGCTCGCGATCGAGCGCCTGAATCTGGCTTTTCTCATCGATGCTGAGGACAAGGGCTCGGTTCGGCGGGATAGGTAAAAGCCGACGATGTCGCGTACCTTATCGACGAACAGCGGATCGCTCGACAGCTTGAATGTCTAACTACGGTGGGGCTGCAAGCCGAGTGCTGCCCACATTCGGCGGATCGAGGTGTGGGAAAAGCCAGTTTCCGCAGCCATCGAGCGGATCGACCAGTGCGTCGCATCGGCCGGCGTCGTCCGCAACGTCCGCTCGATCACCGCAGTACATTTGCACAGTAATTGTGACTCTTTGGAAGTGGCGGGGTAAGCGCGCTCCATTTTGGCGCGGGCCTTGTCTATTGTGAACATCCAATTGATGCGTGAGTGAGCGGCGTTTCGCCTGCGCTCCCAGGCGGCGATTTCGGGGCGCAGTCGCTTGTGATCGTCGATCCTGCGATTCAGGCACGGCCTGCGCAGGACGCCGATCTCGATCTCGACCATGTTGAGTCAGCTTGGGTGTTTGGAGGAGTAGTGGAGTTCGAGCCGTCGCAAGGTCCGCCTGGCTCGGTGGACGGGAACGCTTGATACAGGGCGCCGGCGGAGCGGGTCGATAAATTGTCCTAGCTAGTCTGACTGAGTCACAAAACCGCCGGCCAGAATCAGTGATGGTTGAAGCATGGACCATCAGCCGATGAGGCCGACATGAGCGGGCGTGGCACCAAGACGAGCGAGAAGCGATTTGCGGCGTATTTGGAAGGGCTTGCCAGTGTTATCGGTCATGCTGATCGGAAGGCGCCGCTGCGCGACTATTGCGTCGGCCTGATGGCCTGTGGCGGTCGCAAGAGTGTGGAGCCGATGGCGGCGGTGACAGCTCCGGAACGGACGGCCGCCCAGCATCAATCGCTGCTGCATTTCGTCGGCAGCGGCGCCTGGTCGGATGAGAAGGTGCTGGGCAAGGTACGCGAGATGGTCCTGCCGGCGATTGAACGCCAGGGCCCCATCGAAGCCTGGATCATCGACGATACCGGATTTCCCAAGCAGGGGCGACATTCGGTTGGAGTGGCACGGCAATATTGCGGGCAGCTCGGCAAGCAGGATAATTGTCAGGTGGCGGTGTCACTGTCGATTGCCAACCACCACGCCAGCCTACCTGTCGCCTATCGCCTTTATCTTCCGAAGGAATGGACTGCGGACCGCGATCGGCGGCGCAAAGTGGGCATTCCTGCCGAAGTCGGCTTCCGAACCAAGCCGGAGATCGCGCTGGAGCAGTTGCGATGGGCCTGTGCGAGCCGCCTTCCGCGCGGTGTCGTGCTGATGGACGCGGGCTATGGCAACAACAGCGACCTGCGCACGGAGATCACGGCGCTGGGATTGACCTATGTGGCGGGTCCTCTGTCGAGCACAACGGTATGGGCGCCCGGCACCGGTCCCTTGCCGCCGAAGCCATGGTCGGGCCGCGGCCGTCCACCGAAACTGTTGCGCCGCAACCGTCAGCATCAGCCGGCCGCCGTCAAGGCGCTCGCGATCGGCCTGCCGGCCAAAGCTTGGCGCGCCATCACGTGGCGGCAAGGAACGAACGAAAAGCTGACCTCGCGCTTTGCCCGCGTGCGGGTCCGTGCCGCGCATCGTGATTATTGGCAAACCACCCGGCGATTGGAGGAATGGTTGCTGATCGAATGGCCGAAAGGTGAGGACCAGCCTACCAAATACTGGCTCTCGACATTGCCGGATGATGTGGCATTCCGGACTCTCGTTGAGACGGCTAAATTGCGCTGGCGCATCGAACGCGACTATCAGGAACTCAAGCAGGAGGTCGGGCTCGGCCACTTCGAGGGACGCGGCTGGCGCGGCTTTCATCATCACGCAACGATGTGCATTGCAGCCTACGGATTCCTGATCTCCGAGCGGGAGACGATTCCCCCCTCAGGCGCTCGGCGCGCCCGGCCGATCCCGCTCGATCGCGTTCCCGCAGATTACAGACCCCGCGGATCTGCCGCTGCGGACCCAACGTCACATTCCAAATTCGATCGCGACGATGCGACGGCGGCTCGAACATGGGCTCATCCGAACGCTGTCGAGATGTCCTTGTTGTGCGATCAAGTTCGACCACCACACAGATCATCGTTTGTGACGCAGTAAGACTAGACGACTCGGATGATCTCGGCATCGGAATGGATGTCGACGAGATCGCGCATGTAGTGGGCATAGTCTTCTCCGGCTCGCCGAGGGTGACTTTAACCTTGTGCCAGGGACGATGCACGTCGAGAACAATGAAGAGATTGACTGGCCCATTGCGGCGATTCTGGTAATCGTAGCGTTCGAGCCGGCATGGCTCGGCCGGGATGGGCCGACGGACCTCGCCGATGAGCTGCACCGGGCTTTCGTCGAAGCATACCACCGGCCGCCTGGCATCGGGTCCCCTCGGCGTAGAGGTCGAGAACGTCCTCCATGCGGGCGACGCCCGCCATCGACCAGCGGAATTCACCACATGTCTTTGCGCCAGGGCTTGAGGCCATTTTCGGCTAATCGCAGCCGGACTGTTTCGTGCGACAGGCTGTTGTGTTCGGTGAGCTTGACCATGGCGCCTGCCAGCAGCTTTAGCGTCCAGCGGGCACGGCCCTCTCGGGGATCAGCGCAGGCCGTCGCCACCAGCAAAGCTTCTTCCTTGCCCGTGAGTTTGCGCTCCGCTCCGGGACGCAGCTCGTCGCTCAGCGCCCGCTCCAGATTGCCTTCCACGAAGCGTCGCTTGATCCGGTACACGGTCGAGCGCTCACGCCGGCGCTCCTTGCGATCTCCTCGTCGACGGCCCCGGCATCGGCAGCCAGCAAGACCTGTGCGCGCTTGGGCTTTCGGGACGCATGCTTGCCGCGCTGAGCAGTGCCCTGAGTTGCACTCGATTTGCCTGAGTTCGACCGGATAGCGTACATTCATACGTGCCTCCTCGTTCGAGGCACAACTGAATCGAATGGCCGGTGGGCGTCCATCAACAACCTTCACGCCCAAGCAGGGGCAGTATCTGGCCTTCATCCGCCTCTATACGCGGCTGCACCGCAGACCTCCGGCCGAAACCGAAATGCAGGAATACTTTCGCGTCAGCCCGCCTTCGGTTCACCAGATGGTGCTTACGCTCGAGCGCACCGGCCTCATCAGAAGGCAGCCAAGGGCGCCTCGCAGCATCGAGGTCCTCGTTGATCCGAAACGCCTGCCGGAGCTAATATGACCATTTGACCCACCCGGTCAAAATCACTGTGCAGGGGCACTAGCATGTCGGATTTGCCTGCTAGGTACACTCAGCCTTTCTCCATTTCATCGCCTGCGACCAGTCCAGGGAGCAGCGCTATGCCTTGTTCGCCCAGCGCAAATCCACCAGGCAGCACCGAGCGTGTCTCCAAAATCGGCGCTGCTCCCCTGAGGGCGTCGTCGGCATCCAGTGTGAACGACGAGCGCCGGACTGTGCGGAAATGGACCAGCGAGTCCTGCCGCTACAGCCAGAACTACTGCGATTCGGGGAACAAGCAGCGGCTGCAGGTCGAGCCAGCACGCCAGGCAAAGGCCGGGGCTTCTTTCCTGATCGCGGCACGGGCCGTCCCATTGCGCGATGTCGAAGATGATCGCGGTCAAATGGCCAAGGGGCTGGACCTGTGCATCATTAGCGGCCGCGCCTAGCTGCGCAGCACGGTCTTGCCGTTCTTGATCACGGTCGCGCCGCGCTCGATCACCCTGGCCTCGAAGGAGATCACGGCGCCGTCCCGCCAGAGATCTACAGTGATGGTGTCGCCGGGAAATACGGGCGCTGAGAAGCGCGCCTGATGGCTCAGGATCCTCGTGGGATCGTGATCGCAGAACTCCAGTATCACGGCGCGGCAGGTGATGCCGAAGGTGCACAGGCCATGGAGGATCGGTCGCGGGTAACCCGCCCGCTTGGCTACATCGGGATCAGAATGCAGCGGATTGAGGTCGCCGTTCAACCGATAGAGCAGCGCCTGGTCTGGCCGGGTGTCGAATGGGACCGACAGGTCTGGCCTGCGCGTCGGCACAGGGTGCGGCTCGGGCCCGCCCTTCGACGGCCCGCCGAAGCCGCCGTCTCCGCGGGCAAACGTCGTGCCGATGAGCGTGACGACCTTCTCGCCCGGCTCGTCGATCCACACGGTCTCGTCGACGACGATTGCGCCCTTATCCTTGCCCTTGTCGTAGGCGCCGATCGTGCGGGTGGTGGCCGTGAACGTCCCGAACGACGGCAGCGGCTTATGTAGCTCCACCTTCTGCTCTCCGTGTACCAGCGTCAGGAGATCCAGCTCGCTGGTCCGGAGCCCCGGCTTCTGGTCCAGCACGGGACCGGTGCGCCGTCCCATGCCCCATGCCAGCACCGTGGCGGCCGTCGGTACGACCTTGAGATTCTTCTCATCGAGGAACGAGAGCTCGCGCTCGTCCATGGGATCTCGGCCCATGCCGATCCCCAGCGCATACAGCATCACGTCCTTGTCACGATAGGTGAAGGTGCGGGGCTTGGTCTTCTGCTCCAGTATGTCGGGGTAGTAGATCGGCATGAAATTTCCTCCTGAATCTGAACCCGATAAGAAGTTCGAGGACTTGTCTTCTATGGCTGCGATTGCCATAAGCACGATTTGCAACGGCACCTGTACGGCCGGCCGCCTCATGAGCGAGGCGTCCCATCACACTATGATCCGCCTCCCGCTGCGGCTCTTGATACCTTTGGGACCAGTATCGATCACCGCAGGCGCCGTTCAGTCAGCAGCGAAGACGGCGTGTTCGTCGTTTCCGGTCTGAACTCGGCACCGCCGTCTGCCGCGACGAATGCGACGTTGGCGCGGCCGATGCTTCGCAGCAGGGCACAACACGAGAGAAGCTTCAGGATCGCGACACTTCCCGGTTCACCTCGTCCGAGATGTCGGCGGCCGGCATGGCGCTGCTGGCTGGTGATGCTGCGAATAACGGCAGCTTGCGAAGCGCGGCGCCGATGTCAATGCGCGTGTTGCGCTCGAGAGAGCGCTGATCAACGACCGTTACAGGCGTGGGAGCCTGATAGCCCTGCACCCGAATACGTAAAGCGGTGAGCACAATGCTCTCGACTTTAGTTGGTTTGTAGCTCGAGACCTCAAATCGCGCCCACCTCAGCTTGGAAATTATCGCGAACGCCGCCCGAGCCAAGAGTTTCGGCTCGCTCATCCTTGGTAGCCCCTCTGGTTCTTGCAAGCTTGAAAACTATACGTCTATTCCGCGCCGATTGGCTGTTGGATTAGAATGATGGCGCGGCATTTCTTCATTCTTCCTCAATTTGGCGCAGTTTTTTCTCGCTTGAAATGGGGAGCGCCCAACCCAACGCAGGACGCCGATATCAGGCTCCCTTTGGTCACGCTGGGTCGATGCCACCCCCCGGCTGCAGGTTCGTACGCAACACATTGCATGGCCTCCGCCGCGCCGGTCTGCATTCGAAATCGCCCCCTTCGACGGGGCCATGCGTCGAGCCGCACTGTACTCACCCTGCCCTGGGCTGCTTCAAGTCCCCTGGTCCAGTCGGCTGCTCAGAACGACCCAAGCGCCATCATGCCGTCGACGTTCAGCATTTCACTGATGGATGTATGCTACCCTCAGTCCGACCACCCGTCTGAAATCGTCGACGAGATCTGACGCCCAGCCTCTACCGCCTTCCACCAGCGGTTGGGCTCGGACACCACGATTGGAAAGCAAACCTTGCTAAATATCGAGATCTGATGAGTGAGCTGGCTGTGGACGCGTCTTGCTCTCTCCTTGAGAGACGATCACCGGAGCTGTCGCAGCCCACAGCTCGTGGGGATTGGCCTGCACGCGGTCCCTGCCCTCAAGGTCGCATAGCGCGCTGACGCAAGTAGACCTCGTGCGAACACGCGGTGAATCCGTCAAAGTCCAACGCAGGCCGCGCGCTAGAGAGGAATCCGGTCATCCGCGGCAGGCAGCCTGACCGGATGCCTGCTGATTTGGCATTGCACGATCCAAACAGCTGGCATGCCGCTCGAGTGGGCATATGCTCTTAATCAGCATCTGATGTCGGAGTCGAATTGCGCGGTGAAGCGCGCTAAACCCGCGATTTTCGCTAGAACCCTGCGTGGAGTTCTCAGAAGTCAGCGATTTTATTCACCGGCGGTGAGTTAGCGTGAATCTTATCCGCTGGCCCTTCCAAATGTTGGTGTGCCCAGCCGGGTGCAGGAGGCCGATGTTTGAAAGCTGAAAATGGCTGAAGGATATTCAATGTTGAGCGAGGGCACACTGATCCTCGAGAAAGCCCCCAGCCAGCGCGCCTCCGACGCCGATGTCTTGGTATATTGCTGCAGCTTGTCCTACACCGGCGGTTCGTTGTTCTGGGCGGCACGGTCCGGCTTTCGAAGATCAGCGATGGGTCGAGGCCACGTTGAACGCCTCGGCAAGACTACTAGTTTGACCGCGACTAGCGCGACTCGCACCTGAAAACGCCAGCATTATTGAACGTCCATGTCCATCCCCTTGTACACCAAACACGATCGACAGGAGTTTTCCAATGCGCGAAGCGGTCATTGTTTCAACAGCCCGCACTCCAATAGGGCGAGCATACAAGGGGGCTTTCAACATCACGCCCTCCCCCACGCTCGCTGCGCAGGCAATCCGAGCCGCGGTCGAGCGCTCGGGCATCGATCCTGTCGAAATCGATGATTTGATTCTGGGCTCGGCACTTCCACAAGGTGTGCAACAGTCCGTTGGTCGAACAGCGGCCCTGCGCGCAGGCCTGCCCGTATCTGTTTCAGGCATGACAATCGACCGTCAGTGCTCCTCTGGGCTGATGGCAATCGCGACCGCTGCCAAACAGGTGATGGTCGATCGTATGGATGTCGTTGTCGCCGGCGGCGTAGAATCCATTTCCATGGTGGAGACTGAGGATGCCCGCTTCGGATCCGACCCCGAACTGCTCGCGATGCATCCCGACATTCACATGCCAATGATACAGACGGCCGAGGTGGTGGCAAAACGTTATGGCATCTCCCGGGAGCGTCAGGACGCCTACGCGCTGCGATCGCAGCAGCTGACCGCGAAGGCGCAGGAAGCCGGTGCCTTTGAGGGCGAGATCATTCCGGTTACGGCCACAATGGCTGTCGCCGACAAAGCGACTGGCACGATCTCCAACAAGGAAGTGTCCCTTACGAAGGACGAGGGTAATAGGCCAGGAACTACGTTCGAAGCGCTGGCATCGCTCAAGCCCGTTGTGGAGGACGGCTTTATTACCGCCGGCAATGCGTCCCAACTCTCCGACGGCGCGTCAGCCTGTGTCATAATGGAAGCAGAAGTGGCCGCTAAGCGTAGCATCGCTCCATTGGGACGCTATGTCGGCATGGCCGTCGCGGGGACCGAGCCGGATGAAATGGGCATCGGACCCGTATTTGCCGTTCCCAAGTTGCTGCGCCAGTTTGGCCTCTCCTCCAACGATATCGGCTTGTGGGAGCTCAATGAAGCCTTTGCCGTTCAGGTGCTCTACTGCCAGGACCAGCTCGGAATTCCCGACGAACGTCTCAACGTAAATGGTGGGGCTATCTCGATCGGACATCCTTACGGCATGTCGGGCGCTCGCATGGTCGGCCATGCGCTGCTCGAGGGCAAAAGGCGTGGCGCCCGCTATGTCGTCGTGACAATGTGCATTGGAGGCGGCATGGGCGCTGCAGGGCTTCTGGAAGTTCTGTGATGCGCGCGCTACTGCCGTCGAGTGTGAGAGCGGATCACGCGCATCGACGCGGGCGCCTGCAAGGCGCCGCGTCTGCGTGCCGGACTCCGGCCGGAAATAAGGCCTCGGATGGGTGCCATCGTCGATCGCCAGCAGGTCGGCAACGCGGGGGCGCGATAACGGACTCTACGGATACGCTGAAATTAACCGCGGCCTTCGGCAAAGCTTTTCGCGGCTGACTCGCAGCTTCAGACGTGATCTCCTGCTACGCATCTTCGTCCCCGACCACTCCTCGTTCGCGCTTCGAACGTTCCCGCAGGCGTGCTGGCCGAATCGGGAAATACCAAACTCGCCTGAGGCGGCGGACATGCCAACTCAGGGGACACGGTCGAGCGTCGCAATGCGTTGCCGAAAAGCGGGATCAGAATCATTATCCGCTCGATTGCATGAATTCTTCGGGCGCGAGCAGCTCAACGCGCGATTTCGGCTAAACGGACGGCCAGATTTCGGAAATGCGACTTTGAGCTTCCCTATCATGGCTGGGCTCGCGCCCAAAGGGACAGAAAGATTTCCAGACGGCCCCTCGCAACAAGTATTTTTCACTTACGCAGACCGGAAGGAATCCGGGAGACGAAGAGGCAACCGTTCTTGAAATTCACGACAGCCGCAGCTGCCAGCGCGTCTCGAGCCACATGACGGCAACGCGGCCTATGGCGATCGCACAGAAGGAATTTGGCAATGAACTTCTATGGAGGGGCGACTCGTGGTCGACAGATATAGCTTCGAAGGCCGGCGCGCGTACCACAAGGATAAGCGCGACATGGGATCGACCATCAGCTAGCCTTCGAAAAATCGATGAAGGCGACCTGCAAATCCCCTGACGTGTTGCGCTATGACGCCGAGCATTGCTTCATGAACGAGAAGCACCCGGACCACGATCTGGTGGCAGCTGGACTCGCCTGGCACCGGATGATCGCGTTCGGCAGGAGCAGCCTTTGCATGTTGATGCTGATTCGCTAAGGACTGCTTGGAATGAACAGCGACGCGGTGTTGTTGAGAGAAGTACTCGACATCCTCGAGCCCGAACCCATCGAAGCGAACCGGTTCCGTGGATGCAGCCTCGACCTTGGTTGGGGCTACATCTTCGGCGGACAGTTCGTTGGACAGGCGCTGGCGTCTGCCGAACGGACGGTTCGCGAGGACCAGGCGGCCCATTCGCTGCACGGCTATTTCCTGGAGCCGGGCGATGAACGCTTGCCGGTCACCTACGAGGTCGAGCGGATGCGCGACGGCAAGAGCTTCGCAACCCGGCGTGTGAACGCTTTGCAGGACGGCCGCATCGTCTTCACTTTGACAGCCTCGTTCCAGTGTCAAGAAGCAGGGTTCGAGCACCAGGACCCCATGCCGCCGACGGCGGGCCCAGAAGGCTTCCTTTCCCAGGCGCAGATCGCTCGCACGCACCTCGACAGGAGGCCGGACGCGGCTCGCACACAGTTGTCGTTTGAGCGCGCCATCGAAATTCGCCCTGTCGATCCAGTCGACCTCCTGAATCCCGAAGCAAAGCCGCCGCTGCACGGCATTTGGTATCGCGCCTTGGGCACGCTTCCAGATCGGCCGGTTCTGCATCGCGCCCTGCTCGCCTATGTGTCGGACATGAGCATTTTGTCGGTGGCCCTTCGGCCGCATGCCCTGACCTGGGTCACACCCGGCATGCAGTCCACCAGCCTGGACCATGCCGTCTGGTTCCACCGGCCATTCCGGATGGACGAGTGGCTCCTCTGCGTGATTGACAGCCCATCGTTGAGCGGTGCCCGCGCCTTTACACGCGGCCGGTTCTTCACCAAGGACGGCCGTCTCGTCGCTTCGGCGGCCCAGGAAGGGCTGATCCGGTGTGCCGACCTAAACCCTAGAATCGAAATGACCAAGCACTCAGCATGATGGTTCTGCACTCGTACGCTTCCTCGCCATACTCGCGCAAGGTACGCATGGCCCTCCAGTTGCTAGGTCTGGCCGACTGCGTCGAAACGCGCGAACCTGATCTGTACGACGCCGCCGACCCGTTGCTGCGAGCCAATCCGCTCGGCAAGGTTCCGGTTCTTGTGCGCGACGACGGCATTGCCGTCTACGACTCGCCCGTCATCATGGAATATCTCGATCATCTTGCCGGCGGCGGACGCATCATCCCGCGCGAGCCCGAGGCGCACATCAAGACCTTGACGCTCGAAGCTATGTGCGACGGAGCGCTTGATGCCTGCCTGCTCATCAGGGCGGAGGGCATCTACTGGCCTCCTGAGCAACACTCCGCCCGCTACGTTGAGCGTCAGGCCGAAAAGGTCAAACGCGTTCTCGCGGCAGTCGAAAGCGCGCCGCCAGGCGTGTCGGGCATGCCGGATGTCGGCCAGATTTCGCTCGCATGCCTCCTCGGCTATCGGGATTGCCGCTTCGACGGCAGCTGGCGCGAAAAACAGCCGCGCCTGCATGCATGGCATGACGAGTTCGCCGCAGCGGTGCCCGCCTTTCCCGGCACCACGCCGCACGACTAGGCCGGGCGGGTTGATCAATGCACGCTTGGGACGATCGCGATGGGCTTCGCCGCGATCAGCTGTTCAACGGGGTACCGCCGCCGGTCGGGGCGCGCACGGCGACTGCAGGCGACAAGACGGTGCGGCGAGTCGGGGATGGTCTTCCACATGATGCCGGGCCTGTAGCTCAAGGACACTGGAGTGTCCATCACGTGGTCGTTTGCTGTTGCCGAGTCGGGAGGCGCTCCCATGACCTTCACACGGCGCAAGCTGTTCTTGAACTCGCAATTTGGACCGCGGAAAAGAACTCACGGCTCGCGAACATTCGTCGAAGCGAACAAGGAATCAAAGATCATGTCCAAGAAATCCATCTCCGCGTCAGGTTATCTGCCCCGAGCCGTCGCCCTTTTGGGCGGCGGGATCATCGGCGGCGGTTGGGCAGCACGTTTTCTCCTTAGCGGAGTGGATGTCAAACTGTACGACCCAGCTCCGGGCTCGGCCGAAGCTGTGCGCAAGGTCGTCGACAGCGCGCGGCGGGCTTACGAGCAAATGGGCCTTTCGTTACCGGCTCAGGGAAATCTGACGATGGTGGACACGGTCGAGGAGGCCGTTTGCGACGTGGATCTCGTGCAGGAATCTGCGCCGGAGCGGCTGGATCTGAAGCAGAAATTGCTCCCCAAGGCCAGCAAGGCCGCTGCACCGAAGACCCTGATCTGCTCGTCGACCTCGGGATTCATGCCGTCTGCGCTGCAGGAAGGCGTGGAGCATCCCGAGCGTCTGATCGTCGCGCATCCGTTCAATCCTGTGTACCTCCTGCCGCTGGTCGAACTGTGCGGCGGGCCTCGCGTGCCGTCGAGCGTCCTGGAGCGCGCGGCGGAGATCTTCCGAGCCGTGGGCATGCACGCACTCGTCCTGCGTAAAGAGATCGGGGGCTTCATCGCGAACCGCATCCAAGAAGCGATCTGGCGCGAGGGCCTGTGGCTAGTGCACGACGATGTGGCCACTGTGGAGGATGTGGACGACGCGATCCGATATTCTTTTGGGCTGCGACTCGCCATCAGAGGGCCTTTCCACATGGGCGGGGGCGGGGCCGCCATGCGCCAATCCCTCGAGAAATGGGGACCCGATGTGCGCTCACAGTGGACGAACTTTCCCGCTCCCGAGCACGACAAGGCATTCATCGATAAGCTCTCAGCGCAGTCGGGTGCGCGCAGCGACAAATCGACCAGCGCCCAGGTTGAAAAGAAGCGCGACGAGTGTCTCGTGGCCATCCTGCAGGCGCTTCAGGGCGAGAACTACGGCGCCGGCAGTTCGTTCCTCCAGTGGGAAAAAGCGCTGCGTTCGCAAGCAGGCAAGTAGTTGAGGGTGGAGGCCCGTGACCAACGTTCATATCAAAGGAAACGAATCACGGGCGCAGGCCGAGGAGAGCATCCCAAGGCCGACGTCGAAATTTGCGGATCGTGAATGTAGAGGGGAGCGAGAACATCCTCGTAAGGATCGCGTTTAGGAGCATGGAAAATGTCTGATGTTGTGACCGCTCGCCGCGAAAGCGGGATTCTCGAAGTTGCGCTCGACCGCCCGAAGGCAAATGCGATCGACGCGCTGTCGTCGCAGTTGATGGGCGAAATTTTTAAGACGTTCCACGACGATCGGGACACTCCGCAGTCTCAATTACTGGCACGCCCTCGGTGGCAGCGCTTCGAACGTTCTAGGGTTTTCGGAATACCAAAAGCTCGTGCCTATAAAACAATTTCGTGTACTGGGAGCGAAGGATCAATTGCAGGTCGAAGTTTGCACCCCAATCCAGCGCGGCTTCGAGCGGCAGATAACGGATCATTTCCCTTGCGATGACTATGTCATGCAGCCGGTTGAGAAAGGCATTTAAGAACGGCTCGTCCGCCATATCCTTGTAAATGAAAAAACCACGCGATTTGATTCGTTTGACGCATCCTGCGAAAGTGGCAGTGCGGTATTCGGGCGGAACATGGTGCATGACATCGATCATCATCGCCACATCGAACTGCTTTTGGGGGAGGTCGTCGATCGAGTCCATGACCTGAAATGTCAGGTCAGACTGCGGGTAATTTTTTGCCGCCAGCGCGGCTTGCGCAACAGCTTTCGAACTAACATCGGCTCCGTAGCCGCTCGAGATCCGACCGAGCGCGGCGAGTGTAATCAGATGCGTCCCCATTCCGCAGCCAATATCAAGGACAGAGGCGCCTTGAGGTATGTGTTCATAGAGCGGCCAAGGCGGGCAGACGTCTGGCCGATGCCGGATCATAAACCGCTGGAGAACTCCTGCAGTGGGATAAGCCGGCAAGATATCGGGAAGGGGTTGGACCACGGTATGTGCGGTAAGTTCAAATGGCGATTATGATTACGACAGCGATCGAGGCGAGAGCAATTGCGCTGATACGGTCCCTCAATGCAAAGACAATGGGGTCGTCGTCCATTAGACGCCGGTGCGCCATCATGAGCACCCTCCCTATCCAATAGAGAAGAATTGGACAGATGAGCCATAGTGCCTGCGGATGTCGATAGAGTATCTGCACATCGGGCGATGTAACATAGAGTGCAAAGATCGTGATAGCGTTCAGGCCAGACGCAGCAGCTAGAGCGGTAACGACATCAACGTCGCCAATCCCGTAGTCACGGTCTGAACGATTTGGGAGGCCGCGGTCGAGTCTCGTCGATAGTTCAACGTAGCGTTTGATTAGCGCCAGCGATGTAAAGATGAACATAGAGAAGATGAAAAGCCACTCCGAAATTTGAATTCCAGTTGCCGCGCCCCCTGCAACAATGCGCGCCGTGTAGAGCATAGCCAGCACAACGACGTCCACAACCATCTTGCGCTTCAAATAGACAGAATAAGCACTTGTTAGGACGAAATAGCCAACCAATACCCCGACAAACTCAAGTGAGATTGTGGTTGCCAGCATCAGAGAAAATAGGAGGAACGCCGGAATCATGAGCAAGCCGGTCCGAAGTTGGAGGAGACCACTCGCAAAGGGGCGCGCACGCTTGCTAGAGTGCGCGCGATCAGATTTAAGATCTAATAGATCGTTGAGAATATAGACGGCAGACGCGCAAGCGCAAAAAGCTAGAAAGGCGATCACATCTGTTATGATGTTAGCCAGCGTAAGTTGATGCGAGGTCGCCAATGGTACAAAAACAAGGACATTCTTGACATATTGGTGGACCCGAAGGGCCTTGAACCATCCCCGCCCGCCGGCATTCCCGTCATCTAATGCGACGTAGCTACCCTTGAGCGCAACGAGCCGACTCTTTACCGCCTTGGAAAGGCTGACGCCGTAGGCTTTATCGGCAATCTTCCACACATGAAAATCTGAGGGACCGTTGCCGATGTAATCAAATCCGCTCTCACCGAAGGTAGCTGTGAGTATCTCGGCCTTCAAAGATCCTGACAAGTTCGTTTTTGCGTCAGAGGCAAACCAACCATCGAAGATGCCCAAGTGATCTGCGATGCCCTTTGCGTGCTTCGCGTTGGCTGCAGTAGCAAGGTAAACTTTCCTGCCCCGCTTTTTGGCTGCATGGATGAAATCCATAACGCAGGAGTTGTAAGGGAGAGTCGCGTAATCCAGTTCGGACACCTGGGCAAGGTGGTGCTTTACGGCCGCTTTGCCGTTGGCCAGAGCTCGGACCGCTGCAAAATTCGCGTGGAACCCACCAGGTAAGACGTTTAAAAGACACTCATATAGCACATCCGTTAGCAGCAAAGATCCGTCTAGATCTACCACCAACGGTTTATCGCGGGGAACCTCCATATCGGAGGCTTTAGCATCATCGCTGGTGCGCCGGACGCCGTTGAGAACTTTTAGCAAAACGTCATCGATTTGCATCGAATGACCGATGTAGGCAATGTAGCCATCCCGGTCGACGAGGAACGAGGTAGGAACCCCGAAAGAAAAACTGGGTTCCATCCAAAGTTTGTTCATTTCTCCCGTGTAGTCGAACGCGATTCGATAGTTTGGATTCGAGAAATTTTTTGCCAACCACGAGTCCAACTTGGTTCGGGCCTCGTCCGCCGTTCGAGCGCGTTCATGGGCTGCGACTCCGACAACATGAAGTCCGCTGTCTTTGTGTTTCTCTTGCAGCTGTACCAGATGAGGCATCGCCGCCATACATGGCTTGCACCAAGTTGCCCAAAATTCGATGATGTATACTTTCCCGCGCTGGAAGCTCGAGAGGGGCTGGCCGCGCAGCCAGCTCTCCACTTTGATCGGAGGAGCGAGGGACCCGATGCGCAACACCATGTTGCTCTCCAATGCTACTATTAAACGCTGCACGACTTTATGCGCGAGCTCGTTTCTCTCTCAGAAACGGGGCAGTCGCGGCCCCATCGCGAAAAGTCTCCATCGCCTCCCCAATCCGGGATGGCTGGCAAAGGCCGCCGTCGCCCATCGTGATGTGCTGTGCGGGATAGAGGCTCAGGGTGCCGATCTCCCCAAACGTCCCCCACATGCCAGCCGTTGAGCGTTGCGCCAAGCGCGCTGCAGCAGTCTTCGATGAGAAAGAGGTTATGCCGCTTGGCAACCTCGGCAATCCTCGCAGCATTGAACGGATTCCCAAGTGCGTGAGCCGCCATGATAGCTGCGTTTGCGGCGTGATCGGCGCCTCGACGAACTCGGGTGTAACGTTGCAAGTGGGAATGTCGATATCGATGAGGACTGCGCCATCGCCCACAGCATGGTGGGATTGCCGGTCGTTGGAAATCCGGTTGCTGCCGTGACTTTGGCTGCCGGGCTGCAATATGCGCTCCCCGAGCAGGGGGGAGGTCAGAGCTGAAAAGACAACTAGATTTGTCGACGAACCGGAGTGGACTGCGAGCGCAACGCGCTGTGCGAGCTTGGCCTGAAACTCGCTGTTGAAGTGACCCGCGGTGAGCCAGAATTCGACCGCAGCATCCGCCTGATGCACATTGGTGTTGTCGAAGACGCGACCGGAGACAGGCGCCGACGAATAATTCGCGGCAGAGAGTTTCCAGCCGTGAGTCAGCGCGCAGTGGTGTTCGACCAGCTGATGGATTTGACGCCGGAGGTCTTCTACCTGCAGGGCCGACCCGACGGTCTCAGACGCCGGTGTGCATTGGATCGTCATCATGATACCCTGGAGGTTGGATTGAAAATGCCGGGTCGATCACTGACGTGTTTTCTTCGCACGCAAACATTCGGCGTAGTAGCGCCCGAGAAGGCGCGGATCTGTATGTTCCTCGACGCTATCTCGCGCCACGGACATCCCATGAGCCGACCAAGCGTTACGCTGCCGTGCGTCACTGACGTCGATTTGATTGTGCTCATCGAATAGCCGATAATTGGCCAGCTAGTGCCGGCGCCTACCTCAGCCGCTAATGCGACCGCAGACTTGTCACAAGTTGCCGGTATTGCAGCTTGCATGGAGTTGTTCGTCCAGGTGATCGTGCAGATGCCGGCATCACGAGCGTGCGGCATTCGTCAAGTGAGGAGTCGGCGCATCGATTAGGACGGTCGACGAACAGATTGTTCTCGACTGATCTTGCATGCCGTCTCCTTGCAAGTGCGTTTGACCGGCCCAATGTTCATCAACCGACACATGGCATGTGTCTGTCATCCAGATCAATCACTAGCGTTGGTAGTTGACCGCACACAAATCGTTGCATCTCCGCATAGATGCACAACAGACAGCTAAGCCGTGACAACCAGGGAATGTTCGATGTTGATATCGGAAGCTCAAAAAAAGGAACGCACGTCGCGACGGCGGGCAAAGCCTCGTTCAATTCGGGAATCCTTACTCTGCTCGGGATTCCGTACGATGCCCGACATCTTGTCGCCCAGGCGATCCGAAGCAGCGCGAATCGGAAACCAAATTCCTTCTCAGTAGCTACCAACCAAATTAGCAAGGCCCCGGCATGGACTCGCTGCTGTCACCGCCAGATGGTGGCGTCGATGCAATCTACGTGGGCGGACCGAGGCTATCCGCTGCAATGCCGGGTAGAGTCGACGACTGGCGCGGTGACCGTAGGTCGCGAGGCTTTACTGGTCCGGCTGCTTTCGCCAGTTGCCGGTG
>NZ_JADFUD010000103.1:0-17464 GCF_054820065.1 Bradyrhizobium sp. UFLA06-06 | reverse complement strand
GGCGATCATCATCGCGCCGCGACACTGACTCGCCATCCTGATCGCCGCGCTCTTCCGACCCAGATCGTCGCGCTATATACTGTGATGCACCGAAGATCGATATCCCCGAGGCTTTCCACAAATGATAGTGGATGGCTTTCCACTGGCGGATAGGTTGGTCGCGGGGAGAATTCGCCATATTCCAGCTATCGGGGGGAGGCAGACCTGCTTGATCCCCTTCATGCCAAAACGGCGTCGGCAAATCTCGCACCCAGCTTTGAGTCCCACGACTCTGGGTCGACAAATTGTGTTGGGGGCCCGGGTCGATCCGCCGCAACCTGCCCCTTGCCCACTGCTCAGACCGTATTTGAAGTTGCTCCCGATTGGCGCGCGCTAGTCTTTGAACATGGCGGATAACCTGACGCTCGTCAGCTTATCGACAGCTGAGCTTCCTAGCGTACGCCTCCGTTGACGGCCGCCTTGTTTGACGGAGGCAAGCGCTGCAGGTCCTAGGGGGCATCCTGGGAGAAGGGCTATGACGATTTCGCGGGCAGAGGTGATCACATCGGTCGAGCCTCGGTGGTCGCGAGATGAGAAGGAAAGCTAGTTGCAGCATCGCTCGAGCCGGGAGCGACTGTTTCCGAGGTGGCTCGCATGGCCGGCCTTCATGTGAGCTAGCTGTTCAGGTGGCGCAAAAAGCTTGAGCCGCCTAGTCGGCTGAGACAAGACATGCCATGGAGTTCGATGAATACAGAACGGGCCCAGCCTCGCGCCGGCATACCTTTCGAATCCGAAAGCACCGAGCCAACGTCTAGGGCCGCCGGGCAGTCCCCTTCGTGCCTGACCCAGTGGGCGTCAGCCCTGACGCGGTGGGCGACAGGAGCGGCCGCCGCCGACCTCGTCTCGTCGCAGGACCGCGTCCTGGCGACCTGGGCAGCGGAAGAGGGGCAGGGCGAAGACGAGAATCGGCAAGAGGGGGTCAACCGGACGAGGGCATGGCGGGACGAAGGTGATGTCGGAGACGAGCTGAATTTGTCGTCATTGTCCCTGACCGCCTTGCCAGCCTCACTCTTGCCCAGGCTCCGGACCCTCAATGTCATCGGCAACCAGTTGAGCAGCCTGCCGGCCCGGCTTCCGGGCGGACTCCGGGACCTCTACGCCTCTGACAACCGGCTGACCAGTCTGCCCGCCCTTCCGAGCAGGCTCCGGCACCTCCACCTCATGGCCAACGAGCTTTCCAGCCTGCCGGCAGAGCTGCCATTTAGGCTCCGCAGCTTGACTGTCGATAGCAACCAGCTGACCGATCTGCCCGCCCTTCCGGCAACGATCGAGGAGTTGTCTGCCAGCAATAACCAGCTGACCAGCCTGCCCGATCTTCCAGCCAGGCTCCGCCGCCTGGACGTCAGCGAAAATCAGCTGACCAGTCTGCCCGATCTTCCAGCAAGGCTGCGGTACCTGGACGCAGGCGACAACCAGCTGACAAGCTTGCCTGGCGTTCCGGCCAGACTTCGATACCTGGACGTCAGCGAAAATCAGCTGACCAATCTGCCAGAGACACTCCCGGTCGGCCTTGAAATGCTCGGCGCCAGCAACAATCAGCTCACCGGCCTGCCCGCGACCGTGCTGACGCAGCTCGGCAGCGCGTCCAGCATCGATGTGCGATCTAATCCGATACCGGGCCCAGTGCTGGCCGATTTGGCGTCAGCCACGCGCGGCCCGGATTATGCCGGCCCGCAGGTCTTGCTGTCGATGCCCCTACAACCGGTGGAACATCAGCCGCCACTCCTGCACGAGGTTGTTGCGGATTGGCTCGCGGACGAGCCCGGCGCAGTGGCCGCCTGGCAGGGCTTCGCCGAAGAGCCGGGTGCGCAGGACTTCGCACTCTTTCTCGAAAGGCTCGCGGGCACCGTGAACTATGGTCATCAGGCGTTCCGCGACCAGGTGGCCGAGAATCTGCTACAGGCCGCGATGAGGCCGCGGCTGCGCGAGCAGTATTTCGAGCTGGCCAGTGGAGCGACTGCGTCCTGCGAGGACCGCGTCACTTTGACTTGGAACGGTATGCAGACCGCACGCCTGAACGCTGATGTCAAGGATGGGCTTTATGACAGTCAGCTCGACCAACTGCTCCAACACGGCCGTGTCATGTTTCGTTTGGAGGCGCTTGACGATATCGCACGCGAGACGGTCCGCTCGCTCCGTCGTGCCGACCCGGACGCCAATATCGACGAGATCGAGGTCTATCTTGCCTATCAGACCCAGCTACGGGATCGGCTGGAATTGCGCCACATCGCCCCTGATATGCGCTTCTTGAATCTCTCTGACGTCACGGCGGACGACGTTGCCCGGGCTGAGACGTCGGTGCGGGAACAGGAAGCGGCGGGTTTCGCGGATTTTCTGGCAACGCGCTGGGAGCCTTGGGATACGGTGGTGAAGCGGATCGCCCCCGATGATCATGCCGCGATGCGGGACCGGCTTGCCGATGCAATGGAAGATGAGTTTCCGACGCGCTTGAACGAACGACTCGCGGAGCCTGGCCTGACGGATGATGTCGATGCCCGGCGGGTGGTCGGAGCCCAGATCCTCAGCGAAATCGCCTGCGAGATCAAGGGCGAGCTGATGCATAAGGTTCTCCGGGAGCAGGGCCTCGAGCTCTGATCGATGCGATAGCCGCTCCGATCCTGCAGTCTCGTTTGGTCGTTACGGGACGAGCGATTGTTCAGGTCGCATGGATGATGCAGTTGCCGTCTGATGACCACCTCCGACCACCTCGGCGTGTTGTTCGCTCGCCGGCCGTACCTGGGAAACCCGCGATTCTAAACTAGCAAGCGATGCCAGAGTTCAAGGTCATTGCTCGCCTGGATTACGACGAACAGACCACGTTCGTCCGTGCAAGGCTGTGTCAGGTCACGACTGGCATAGCCTGGGTTGAACTTGATCACGCGCAGGATACTTCGACAGCGCGGCCAATGCCGCTTCATGATTCGCTCGCGTCGTAGCCGATGTCGCTCTCCGCCACCGGATCAGACTCCATCCGGATCCCGTTTGTGACCGCGAGCGGAGCGCGCTGGTGGCAGCGCAGAACGCCTTGCCGAATCTCCGTTCCCATCGGCGCAAGATTTCATAGCTCACTCGACGCCCAGCGCCCCCTGCATTCGTCGACAATGCGCAAGCTCAAGGGAAACCGGAAATACAACCAAACGCTATATCCGATCATTTCCGGTAGGAAGTAATGGCGACGATAAACCAGGGCGCTCGCCGCAGAGCTACCGGGCCGGAAGGCTGCCACTGCTGACCATCCGATAGGGCGGCGCGCGGCTCACCTTCTGAATGTCGACGATCCAAAGTCACTTCGGCGCTCTCGGCCCGACACCATGCCCGAGGGAAGCCGATGACGTAAGCGTGACGGAAGAGATCGGAGCCAACTTCGCCCCGCCCGAGCGCGAGCAGCTACGCTGCGGCTTCGTCAGCTTCTCGAAAGCTTGCTCTGGTAGGATGTCTGCTCAGGTGATCTTGGACGTGAGGCTGGGTGGACCCGCACAATCGTGACCCCATCCAATGTAACAGTTTGGTCGCAGCTGCAGCATGCCACTTCGGAAGAGCAGCAAGAGGGGCCGGCGAGGCAATAGACGTTTGAGCCGTCCTTGGCGACGGCGCTCCCAGCCAGTACCGGTACCTGTCCTCATCAGTCTGAAGAAGACCAGCGCCGCATTGATGACGCGACTGGTAATGCTATGGCTCGGAATCAAAGGTGCACATTAAAGCAGTACCACCGAACTTCGCCGATTACGGGCATGTTCTCCGCTTTCGGCGTCAAGCGTTTGATCTAAGCAAATCAGCAATCCTATCGCTCACGTCAACGAATTCTACTAATCGAACGATGAGGCGCCGTTGAGCAATCTTCGCGTTTGCTGCGAGCCAGCTACTCGCAGTGCGATTCCGCCCAGCCCCCCTCAGAGGACGACGAAAGTTTCTTTAAAATGATGACTCGTGCCGATAGACGCAGCGAGGCCGCCCTTGACCAGTATCACCCTGCTCTTCGCAGATTCTCCGAGGCACTTATTCTTGAGAGCCAGACGATATCTGGACTGGACCACGACTCGCGGATCAAGTCCGCTCGGAGGCTGTTCCCACGCGACAAGAATCTCATCTCCGCGTTAAATTTGTTTCGTGCTGCGGAGCTATGCGCAAAATTCGGTTCGTAATACGGAGCGTGCCTTGTCCGGGCGCTTCGAGCGGGCAGCTAAGCATTGCAGCCTTGGCGGAGCAATCTTCTATGGTGATTTGCCAGCTTCGGTTGGGTTAGGCGACACGGCACGTGACCACCTTATGGCAATTCAAGAGCATGTCGCTCCGATGGAAACTCGCTATTTCCGTGGTGTTGGCAATTAACCCACCGTCCGAGCCAGCCCGGGGCAATCGGCTCGCTCTGTCCGAAATCAGATGACGGACGATATTCAGGTACGGCGCATCGGCGCCCGACGAAGTGGATAAGCGTTTGGAGCGTCTAGCCGACATCCTCATTGACTGCATCGCCCACGGCAACTCGGTCAGCTTTCTGCCACCGCTAACTCGACGACGTGCGCTGGTGTACTGGCGTAGCGTCGCGGACGCGGTTTTTTGCAATGGATGCGTGCTACTAGCTGCGGAAGATGGCGCAGGGGATTATTTTGCTGCTCGGGCAGCCGTTGGATGAAGTGTGCGAGCCAGGCGAACGACCGCCATAAACTTTCGTATCGTTAAGTGACCCCCTTGAGGTGCCCAATTTTTACCAAGGTTCAATTGAGCCGCTGATCACGATCCTCTTAGCTGCATGCGCGGCTGGCCACAGCGACATCTCATTCGTCTTCGCCGGCTTCGTCAACTGATAGCGAATCGGGAGGTCGCGAATTCTATTTTTCGTCGGAATGACAGCATTTGCCGAGACGTGGATAGAGATACTGATGGAACCATTCGAGCTTGCGTGGTGCGAGTTCGAATACCAACGGGCTCTCAGATGCCTCGAAGCGAGGGAAAACAGGGCGAACGACGTCTGATCCATCATGCGGGAGGACCTGTGGCCAAACACTCTATGACAGCGCACGGCCACGCGCGCCACGAGCGGCGATACAGCGATCGAAAGCTCGCTCAAAGAATTAAAGAATTAGCCAGCACGGTCCTAATCAGAAGACCATCACCAAGCAGCGTAAGGCGGCGTCGTGCACGATGCACCGACGGGTTGCAAGACCGTCCGCTCGATTGAGGAAGAGGCAATCGTCGTTGCCTTTCGCAAGAACAACCTTGTGAGCTGCAAATTTATCGAGAATTTGGGCGCCCTTGCGCGATGAACACGGTACGCAATCATGTTGGAGCTCCGGTAGAAATACGGGAATGAAGCTGCGCCGGCGGTAAGCATGCTCACAAAATCCATGACAATTGAACTCGCGCTAGTTGTGGTTCGGTCGATATTCTGCCAAGCGTAACTGTCGGAGTGACGGATCCCTGACCTAGAAGGCAGGGGACCTCTCGATCGTAAGGACGGGTCGCCAGAATGAATAGATCAGCAGCAAAGAAGATGCAGCAGCGCAGTGCCGGCAAGCCTGACATTGAGTTGGGCAAGCGGATCCGCCTGCGGCGTGTGGAGCAGAAGATTTCGCAGGCCGAACTCGGCGATAAGCTCGGCGTCAGCTTCCAGCAGGTCCAGAAGTACGAGAAGGGCGTCAACCGTGTCGGCGCTGCCCGTCTTCAGCAGATCGCCACTACGCTCGACGTCCCCGTCACCTTCTTTTACGGCGGTGACAACAAGGCGCGCGAGGTTGAGAGCCTCCTGTTCCTGGACAGCGCCTTCAGTCTGCGGTTGCTGCGCGCCTACAGTAAGATCAAGGATCAGACCGTCCAGCGTCAGCTGGTGTCGCTGATGGAGTCGATCGCCGCCGACGAGGATTGACCGGTACTCGACGTCAGATCGCGGCACATGGACGCGACCTCGTCTCAGGACCCACTCCCGCGGCGAGAGCGGTCGATTGACTTGTACACGCCTCACTTTCAGCCGGTAATCTCAGGGCTACTCTCCTCGATCACGGCACCGCATCCCCGATGTCGACACGATTCTGGTTGACGGATCGAGCGACAATCTGATCTTCGAGCTCGCCAACTCCGCCATTGACATCTCCCTCATGGTGAGGAGCGCCGTCCTACGTGCGAAAGGCGAAGCCGCGCGGCTTGCTATGGAAGATCGCGGCAAACAGCGCCTCTTTGGTCGGGAAACGGGTATAGACCGTTGCCTTGCTAGTACGGCATGCGATCTCCTCGACGCTGACGCCGGCGAGTTCACGAGCCAGGAACAACTCGCATGCCGCGGTCGAGATCCGCAGGTCCACTTCGGCGGCCAAGTCCGTCGGCGGCCGTCCCAGACGCACCGCCTTTTGCGCCGCCCACCTTATGTTCGCTCCTCCATTCATCCACCCTAGGCTAGTTTGTCCATTCAATTAGTCTTCTGGGAAAGAGAAGGTGGCTTAGGCGCCATGATCCAGCGACAAACTGACGGGAAGAGCGGTGAACTTGTTCGAGGTCGGAGCTGTTGTCTACCGCTGGTCGGCGACGCACGGCGTCCGTCAGGGGCGGCAAAATGGTTTCAACCCGTAACATGCCGGCGGGTTCACCACCGCGCCGCTCAGCCCAGTTCTCGCTGCGCTCCAAGCGAAGTCGCCTTGCCAGGGCGGCAGACGGGCGGTTCCTCGCATGCGTGGTCAACCTGCCGCCGAGGCGGGCCGCCCTTTTTCAGATTTTGGTGGCATTGGATGCGCCCGCAAAAACCCAGTCCTCTCATGGTCCGCGCACGTTCAGAACCGCTTGATCTCGATTCCGTACTTCCTCAGCGCGTAGCCAATCTGGCGCGGCGTTAGTCCGAGCAAGCGTGCAGCTTTTGCCTGTACCCAACCAGATTTTTCCATGGCTGCAATGACCCGCTCGCGATCGGCCATCTTCGCGCCACTTACGAGGACTGTGCCAGGGGGTGCCAGTGAGGCCAGTTCGCTGCCGACAAGTGGGGCCGGCGCGGTCGCTTCAGACGGCAAACTGATCGGCTTGGCGGGCACTGGGACGACCGGTGCCGTTTGGACTGTCGCCTCCTCGGACGTACTTTTCCACAGCATCGCGGAAAGGCACTGGCCGTGGCAACATGCAAAATCATTTCTCACGATCGATGGCCCGGCCGACAGGGTCGCTGTGCGCTCGATGCAGTTTTCGAGCTCGCGGACATTTCCCGGAAAGCCGCAGTTCATCAGCACATCGATCGCGCTCGCTTCCAAGGTCAGCGTACGGCCGTTCACGCTATTGAAATTCCTCAGGAACTCACCGGCAAGCAGCGGAATATCGCTGCGTCTTTCGCGCAGCGGCGGCAGCAGCAAGGGAACAACGCTGATGCGATAGTAGAGGTCTGCGCGAAACTCGCTCCTTGCCACAGCCTCTTCAAGGTTCTTGTTGGTTGCGGCTATGACTCGAACATCGACCTTTATGGTCTGGTTGCTGCCGACCCGCTCGAACTCCTGCTCCTGCAGGACACGCAGCAACTTCGCCTGGAACGGGGCCGAAATCTCGCCGATCTCGTCAAGGAACAGTGTGCCTTTGTCAGCAAGCTCGAAGCGCCCCTTGCGCGAGCTGAAGGCGCCAGTAAAGGCACCTTTCTCATGACCGAACAATTCGGATTCCAGCACTGTCTCAGGTAGTGCCGCGCAATTCAGCTTAATGAAGGGCCGCTTGGCGCGGGACGATGATTCGTGAATAGCCTTGGCTACAAGTTCCTTTCCGGTACCGGATTCGCCGCGCAGCAGAACCGTGCTGTTCGATTTGGCCACGACCGCGATCTTTTCGAGCAAGCCGCGCAGCGCCGGACTGTCGCCGATGATCCCATGAACAGGTACCTTCTTACGCTCCCGTACAGGCTGCCTAAACTCGAATAATTGCTTTTGCAGACGGTCCTTCTCCACCATCAGCCGCTCGCGATCGCAGGCGAACAAGCGATGAAGCCTTACTGTCTGTCCCACCAGGTTGGCGATCATGGTGAGCAGCCGCGCATCATAATCGAGCCGGAGACTCGACCTTTCGTCACAGACACGGTCGAGCGTCAGTGTACCCACGACTTTCGGATCGATGCGGATCGGAACTCCGATGAACGACACCGGCATGTTATCCGAGGCACCGAGCACCTCAAGGTCAGCTGCGCTGAACGCCGGCTCCGCTGCCACGTTCTCGGCGACAAGAGGCCTGTCGGTCGCAACGATCTGGTCGATTGCCTTCCGTGGCAGGCGCATCCGGAAGCGGTCGTCGCTGCCTTCGCTCCAGCCAGCACCCACGGTAATGTCCGGCATCCCGTCATCGTCGAACAGTGAGACGATACCGTGTCGCATCTGCACAAACGATTGCAGAAGGCCTACGACGTTGGCCAGCGTGACCTCGAGCCGGCAGGGAGCGGTGAGTATTTTCGATATTTCGAAGATACCGGTCAGCGCGCTCTCGCGCAGCGGCTCGCCCGAGAGCTCGCGCTCCGTCTCTGGATGAGAGGCAGGTATCTCGCGTGCGGAAGCGATATGCAGCATGAGGCGGTCTCCGTTATTTTGATCATCCTCCCTAGCACCTTGTTCGGATTTGCGAGCTTCGTTTTGCATGTCATGCTCGATCTAGCGTTACGAATTAACGAGATGACATAGAAGCGTAACACCTTTTCATGGCACGACGGTAACCTTACAGTGGTTTGATTTCATCTTTTTTCGGAATAGGTGCGCGACGTCAGCGTAGAACACGAACTTCAACGCTGAGGCTTAAGTCAGCCGCGTTGCCAGGCTTGGTCGATTCACAGATGTTGCCCACCATTGATCGGCACCTCGGCCCCCGTAACATAGCTTGCGGCATCCGAGCATAGGAAGAAGATGACCTTGGCCACTTCGTCGGGTGTTCCCACTCTGCGCAACGGGATGTTTGGCACGAGACGCGCTTCCGTGTCGGGCGACAACATGTCCGTTCTGATCTCGCCTGGCGCGATCGCGTTCACACGAACGCCATAGGGCGCATAATCGTGGGCCATTTCGCGTGTGAGACTCGCAAGCGCGGCCTTCGACGTCGCGTAGGCGCTGCCGGCAAACGGGTGCACCCGCGAACCAGCGATCGACGTCACGTTGACAATCGATCCTGACGCGGCCCTTAGCTCGTCAAATAAACCCCTCGCCAGCAGGATCGGGGCCACGAGATTCAGATGGAACACTCTCATCCAGGTTTCAGTTGACGTCGTCAACGAGGTCAGCCGGTCACCATCAGACGTCTTCGGCGAGATGCCGGCGTTGTTCACTAATGCGTGCAAGGGTGCGCCCGCCAAGCGTTCCTTGACCTGCGCGATCAAGCGCGGCAGCATTTGATAATCGCTAAGGTCGACCTGGACATGATCCTCGCGCCCGGAGTCCCACGGGCACCGCGCGCCATCGAATGGCTGGCGCGCGCAAGAAATGATGCGCCAACCTGCCTCCGAAAACAGCTTGGCAGTGGCATGCCCAATTCCGCGCGATGCCCCAGTCAGCAACATCGCCTTCTGCTCTCCCTGATGGAGGCGGGCTTCATCGGCGCGAAAGGGACAGCCCAAATGTGTCTCGGGCAGCGGACCTGCGATCAGATCGTCATTTGGCAGATCGAGACCCACGCCCGCCTCCTCTCCTGTAGCGCCGCTGGCGAACACGTAGCAGGATTTGGGCCACTCCGATGCACGCAAAGACGCTCCGGTTTTGCGTCCTAATGTCGCGCACGCCAAAAGCTTGGCGGATTCGCGACATGGTGCGTGTGCTTTGCAACATCGATGGTGCATCACCCACACAATGCCTGGAGCACACTCGGTCACTGCTAGGACCAGACACCACACTGCGCTCTCGTGATCGAGATCCGAAGCAGCGAGCGGATAAGGAACGCTCCTCGTCGAGGCAACGATCGGTCACGATGGTGGAGACACCCAGTAACCGTGTCGGTACGAAACAGAACCTGACGCACCAACTCCATACGTTAGGTTTTCTCGCAACTGATACCGAGCTCATCGCAGCACATCGCCGCGCTGATTGGTTGCGCGATCACGAGCGGGCGCACTGAATGTCCAACTCAATGCTCGAACCCGAAGGGTCCGTCCGCGCGAGCGAGTGGCGGCCGCGGCAACGGAACTCACCGGCCCAACGTAACCTCCTTCGAAAACTTGATCCGCGACGAACCGCCGAGAAGCTTTCACTTGCGGGTCGTCGCGAGGCAAGGCCGAGGACGATGTCCATCTGGTCAGCGTGGTGGCGGTACGGTAACGCCGCTCTTGTCAAGATCGAGCTTCAGCGGACGGCATTCGGCCGCCGCATCTTGCTGTTCTCCAGGGCAAGGGTCCGTTGGAACGTCGGTTTGGGCGATCAATTGTCGTCCGGAAACGTAGTGGCAGTGCTGCTCGATGCAAAAAGCGGCGATCAGATCGATGAGACGGGTTACGACTTTCATGAAGCCACGAGTTCTTTTGATGCTTCTTCAATCAAGATCAATCGGCTCGGATCGTTCAAATCGAATTCTATAACGCGCGGCGCAAAGAGGCGCGCATAGCGCGTGAAAGCGCTCGTCGGGGGGAAACGGATCACGGTATCGCATCGCGCAAGAAGATACATCTCGATGAGAGCGGAAAAGCCGCCCTCAGCTCCGAGCGCCGCGCTGTGCAACGGCCCGGCCTGAGCTGCCTGGAAGCGCTTTGGGATGGTGAAAACGTCAGGAAACATAGCTGACACCCTCTCAAGGACGTGCGCGCTGTCTGTGCACAGGAACGCCCTGACCGGTTTTGCATGCGGTAACGCCTTGGCCTTGTCGATGGCGTTACAGACCTGTTGCAAAGCCCGCTCGGGATCAGCCCAGTAGGGCGCATGCCCCATAACATCCTCTCCGTTGCCGTGCCGAACATGAATGCCGATCACGCTGAACGACGCAAGGTGCTCACGGAAGATGGCATCAATCCGTGCCTGCACTTCGGATCGCGGCTTGATGCTCCGAAAGATCTCTCGTTCAGCCTCCTCATCGCAGCGCCACATCAGGCAGGCGTCACACACAACTGTATTTGCATCGCTATCTTGCCCGCTTTGGAACAGCTGATCGAGTTCATCGCGTTCCCGGAAAATCTGCTCATCCGGGCGATAGGCGCAATCAATAGCTGGCCTATTCCACCATGCCGGGAAAAATGGTCCAGGAAATGAGTGCTGGTTGATCCGGTCGTCGCAGATCACCTGTACGCCGGCAATATCTTGAACCGGTTCGAAGAAGACGGGAAAGGCGTTGGTGAATGGTTGATCGAGATAACAGGACCCCCGCCAATCGATGACCAGCTTCCGTCCGGTCCGCTCGGCAAAACGCCACGCTGCAGCCAGCGACCACAGGCAGTCGCCCAAGCCCGTACGTCGTCGGGAAACAACGAACTGATCATTTTTCGAACCGCCAGGCATCTGCATTGCCTCCTTCCGGACTCCTGGTTGAACAAGAGACGTCATTGGAGACACCTCACATATGGTCTTGGCCGATGTTATGGTCGGCGCTTGTGCTGCTCGCGCGTTGCGTCGGTAGAACTTCATAGCAGCGCTATCCTCGTAGTGGGTTCTCTCAACGCCTCCCTCTTTTCTTCCACTAGAGTTGTTGCGCCGATATACCCGATTTCAACTGGATGCCTATTGGTGCCCTATTCCACCTCGGCCTAGCCTCCTGTACATGGAGGCGCAGTCTTGGTCTTACATATGATCGCCGGTTATGCTTCGCCCAGCGCTTTAATGCGGACGCAAGCGGCGCGTGGCGGATGCAGCCGAACGCCCCGCTGTTCCCACAAGAGCCGAAGTTCCTTGACGAGATCTTCGCGCCGGGGCTGGTCCAACATAGTTGTGTCGAGAAGCCAGCCGAGCGAGGCCTCCCCCTCGATCCGCATCAGCAGGTCGAAGAGCTCATGCGAGATACGCATGCTCTCGCGCCCCGAATGTCCCATACGGATCTCGGAAACCGTTTCCTGACGATCTTCCGCTGTGTAAGAGCGAATACGATGAAGGGATGCATACGGAGGCAATGAAACGCCCAGTGTACACCAATCCGGCAGTGTTGCCGGCCGCTTCTCGACGAGGAATGGCTTAACTACAAGTCCGTCCAGGTCGGTCGTCAAGAAGGTGACGATGGCGTCTGAAACGGAATCGACGATCGGCTCGGCATTGTTGTTAAAGGACGTGTTTAGAAGAACCGGGATGCCGGTTCGCTTCTTGAATGCATTAATGACATCCCAATAGGCAGGATTTGTGTTGCGCGAGACCGTTTGCAGCCGAGCAGTTCCATCAACGTGCGTGACCGCACCAAGCACGCTATGGTGGGCCGCCCGCACACGAACCACGAAGTTCATGAAGGGAAACTCCCGCTTGCCGCCTGGGAGCTCAAAGAACTCGCTTGCATCCTCCTCCAGCACTGACGGCGCAAACGGACGATAGCCCTCGCGCTTTTTGACCATCGCGTTTATCCGGTTCTTGTTTTCCGCTGGCCGCGGGTCGGCGAGAATGCTGCGGTTGCCAAGCGCACGTGGCCCGAACTCAGAACGGCCCTGAACCCAGCCGATGACAGCGCCATTTGCCATCCAGTCCGCTGCACTCGCTGCGATGTCATCACTACGTTGAAAATCGAGGTGGCTGGACCATGCATTGAGCTCGTGTTCTATGGCTTGCTCGGTCCCGAGATCGGGTCCCCAATAGACGTCCGACAATCGCTCGCGCGGCGCGGGCCGGCCCAGCTCGTTTGACATCATCAATGCGGCGCCGAGTGCGCAACCGGCGTCATGCGCCGCGGGCTGGACGAAGATGTCGTCGAAAAGGCCGGAATAGAGCAGCTTACCGTTCATCGTGCAATTGTGGGCTACGCCTCCCGCCAGGCACAAGCGCTTCATGCCCGTCGCTTCGCGATGATGCCGCAGGATATGAAAGATGATCCGCTCCAGCGCTTCCTGCAGCGAAGCGCTGACGTCTCGATGCTGCTGTGTGAATGCCATTCCCTTTCGCCGGACCTGGATGCTGCGGATCAAGGCCGGGCCGATTCGATCCAGATGGACCCGATAACCGCCATTGTCCAACAATTCATAGAACTGCGCGAAGAGCTCGCGATAGGGCGCAGGGTCCCCATAGGGGGCAAGCCCCATCACTTTGTACTCGTCGAACAACCCGTAGCCGAGATAACGGATCGCCTCGAGATAGAACAGCCCCAGAGAGTTATGTTCTGGAAAGCTTGCGAGTTGCGAAATTTCGGTGCCAGACCCTACTGCCAGCAGACCTGAGAGAAAGTCTCCGCCACCGTCGACCGTAAAGATCAGGCTTTGCTCGAATCCAGACATGGCAAATGCGCTCGCGGCATGCGCTTCATGGTGATTTACGAAGAACACGCGCGACGCATCGACTTCGGTGCGGAACTCCCGCGCCAGCAGCTGACGTAGCAACAGTTTGGCGTCTAACGGCACGGCCTGAGAAAGAAATAGCCGCTCCAGCATGGTATTGCAGTAGGATTCAGTCGCGTAGAACGCGATGCGGTCGATCTCGCCAAGCTCCACTCCTGCAGCTGAAAGGCAGTATCGGATCGAGTTGCTTGGCAACTTGTTGGAGTGCTTGACTCGATTGAGGCGCTCTTCTTCGACAGCAGCAAGCACGCGGCCATCCCGCACGAGCACTGCAGCGCCATCGTGCAGAAATGTATTGGGCAGCTCGGCCGAGTTTTGATAGATTCTGTCCAGACCGCCACTCACTCCGAGACACAACATCTCGCTCTCCATTTGGTCATGACAGGAAGGCGAACCGCCCTCCCCAACTAGTTCGTCTGTACTGTCACGCTCCCTCGGCCACGCGGGCCAGGAAGCACAACCAATGCTTTGCGAAGTCCGGCCCGGCGCCGAGCCGGCTCAGCCTATTTGGGTGCTGGGCGTTCCCGCACCGTCCGACCGATCCGGCGCCGTGCGCCCGGCTTGTTATAAAGCCATTGCGACTGCCCCTGTCGCAGCTCACGCTACCTCAACCAAGACAGCGCATCGCGAATTCCGTCAACGCAGCAGACGGCGCCGAAACAATACCGTCGACACAAAGAAAGGTAATACCGCGTACATGCAGAGCGCACCGACATGGAAGGCAGCCCCGCCGCTGGCCGCACGGTCCAGCATCGCCGGGCGGATGAGATCGACCGAATGCGCCAGCGGCAACAAGCCGGCGATGTGCTGAAAGGAGCTCGGCAGTTGGCTCATCGGAAAGACTGCGCCACACAGAAACACCATGGGTGTCAGGATTAGCGTCTGGTAAAACACGAAGTAGTCGTAGCTCGGCGCAAGAGATATGACGACCATCGCCAAACTTGCAAAGACAAGGCCGGTCAAGGCCACCGTCGGCATCGCATACAAAATGGACGCCCAGGACGCATAACCCAGCGTCGCAGCGACAATTCCGATTGCGGTTCCGGCCAGAACGGACTTACTGGCTGCCCACACCAATTCGCCCAGAACGACGTCGCCAAGCGTGAGTTGTGTGGACAGGATTGCTTCCCAGGTACGCTTGGCATCCATCCGAGCAAAGGTTGCATACATGGTTTCAAAGGTCGCGGACGTCATGGCGCTGGTCGCGACCATGCCTGCTGCCAGGAACGAGATGTAGGAGGTCCCTTCAACACGACCCACGATTAGCCCGAGCCCAAAGCCAAGGCCAAACAGGTTGGTTATGGGATCTGCGAGGTTGCCGAGAACCGATGCAAGCGCGACTTTCCTCCATGCCAGGAAGTTTCGACGCCATACTGCAATCCAGTTGTACGCATTAGCGGGCATTAGCGCCGCATAGCTTTCACCCATCCCTCACTTCTCCATCTCGCGTCCGGTCAGCCGCAAGAACACGTCTTCGAGATTCGGCGGCCGCTGCAGAATGCGAAGGCCCGCTCGGCCGCGCAGTTGAACACGTACTTGCTCCGGATACGGCGCATAGCAAAACAGCGTCTCTCCACTCACTTCGATATTCCGAGTATAAGGCTTGAGCCATTCACCGAGCTCATGTGGATCACCGCCATAGATCTCGATCACGTCGCATCCGATATGCTCGTCGATCAAGGCGTTCGGCTTTCCTTCGGCTATCTTGCGTCCACTCTTGAGCACGCAAAGCCGATCGCATAGGCGTTCGGCTTCTTCCATGAAGTGGGTGGTGAGCAGGATTGTCTTGCCACGCGCAAGCAGAACGCGCAGACGCTCCCATATCAGGTGCCGCGCGTGCGGATCGAGGCCGGTCGTGGGCTCGTCCATCACCAGCAGATGCGGATCATTGATCAGGGCCCGCGCCAGTGTCAGCCGACGCTTCATGCCGCCCGACAGATGCGCGACGCGGACGTTCGCCTTGCTTTCCAGCCGTGCAAACTCGAGCAACGAGGGTACGATCGTCTCAACCTTGCGAGCACTCAAGCCGAAATAACGGCCAAATACCAGCAGGTTTTCGCGTACGGTGAATTCGAGCTCGAGGTTATCGAACTGCGGCACAACGCCAACGCGCATACGTGCTACACGCGCGCGCGCAGGCACAGGCTCGTTGAGGATTGTAATCTTGCCCGCATCCGGCGAGATCATCCCGAGCAGCATACGCGCAATCGTGCTCTTGCCGGCTCCATTTGGCCCGAGCAGACCAAAGCATTCTCCGCGCGCAACCGAGAACGACAGCTCATCGACGATGATTTTGTCGCCAAATGATTTTCTGACGCCGGCAAGGTCGATTGCTGCGGTGGACATGTTCATCTTAGGCTGACAAAAGGCGTTCAGCCGAAGTTGGCTTGCTTACGACGGTTTTGGTCCAGAGCAGGCCGTCGCACCACACATGCTCTACGCGCCCCCACTGGCAGGCGGCGGCCACGTCCGGGAAGAATCCTCGTCCATGGAGGTTGGCACTCGTATTGCAGAGCAGCGGAATGCCGGTGAGCTGTTCGAACTCGACGAGCAGCTCGGCGATTTTGTGTGGAGAGTTGCGGGCGACTGTCTGCAACCGCGCGGAGCCATCCAGATGGACGATAGCGGGGACCTTATCGCGCCACTCCTCCCGGGTCTGGTGATCGAACAGCATATAAGGATCTGGCGTCCCGGGACTGAAGATCTCCGGCGCCCGATCCTCCAGGCAAATCGGCGCTACTGGCCGGAAATGCTCGCGGCGCTTGATGTCGTTGAGGTGATCTTTCATTGCCGGCAAGGTCGCTGCTGCAAGAATGCTTCTGCCACCCAACGCCCGTGGCCCAAGCTCGGCGCGTCCCGATAGGAAGATTACGGGTTTGTTGTCAGCAAGAATGGCCGCAAGCTCGCGGAGAGTGCATGGTGCAGGCTCCCATTCTGACGGACTTTCGCTGGCCTGCAGCGCCGGACCGCTATAGACTGACCATTCTAGTGGCCCGAACCCCTTTTGTGCCGCCATCGCGCTGCAAGCGGCGCCAATTGCCGAGCCGCTGTCATTTGGAAACGGCGGCACCCAGACCTCATCGAACAGTCCCGTCGCCCGAAGCGCACTGTTCCACTTGATATTGAGCCCGCACCCCCCGGCTACACATAGGTTTCTCGCGCCCGGAAGCGACGAGTGTCGCAGCAAAACCATCGCAATTTCCCGGACAAGAAGACGTTCCAGGAACACATGAAACGACGCAAGGACGTCTTCGGCTCGCTTGGCCGTCAAGCGCAGCGCGCTCGCCTCAAAAAAGTCGTGTACAGCGGCAAGCGATGCCTCAGCATTGTTGATGTCGGCGCGGTAGCGACGGGCCTGCTCCGTATCCGCAGCGAAGCGCTTTTCGTAAAGCTCCTGAAACACAGCCACGATGGTTTCGTCGAAAGAGCCAAGCGCAATATAAGCCATCAGCTTGCCGGCGATGCCCAAGTCCCAATTGGTGCGATTCGGCTGCCTGTAAGGGCCAAAATGAAGGCCCGCGGCAGCATAGGAATGACCGATCATTGGAAACAGACTGGCAATGAGTCGGGCGCCTCGAGGTTCGACATAGTAGAGACGTGGAAAGATGCAGCCATCCCATACCAGACAGAACGCGGGCTTTCCGGCGCTGGCAAACGGGCTGGTGCTGTATGCCGAGGCGACGTGGCCGGTGACGTGCGGGTAACTCTTATAGGGAAACACCTTGCCGCCAAGGATCAGGCCATAGCCATCGACTGAATCTAGAAGGCCCTCGGCATGGCGCTCGACATATGGCGCCCCCTTCAACGCGATTGGAACCGCCCCACTGAGAACCTGGAACTGCGACTCGATCTCTCCATCCCAGCCGTCGATGACGAACTGATCAATATCTCGTGGATCCAGGCCATGCTCAGCCAACGCGAGCACGACTGCATCGAGGTTATCGACAGATTGATACCGTGGATTGTTGCCGCGCTTCTCTTGTTCGGTGCAAAAGACAAGCTGTCCGTCCTCGACGACAGCGATTGCCCCATCATGTGTTAACTTGATGCCAC
>NZ_JADFUD010000102.1:0-18616 GCF_054820065.1 Bradyrhizobium sp. UFLA06-06 | reverse complement strand
AGTTCGTCGGCAGCGTCAGATGTGTATAAGAGACAGTCGATGCTGAGGTCTGCGCGAGACCGAGCGGTGTAGGCATTGCCTAGGCGGTTGTGCGCAGCACCGACACCGGAAATGGGATTCAAGACAAAACTATTGCTGCCCAGCATCACGTCAGCGCGCAGGAAGCCACCCAGCTTGATGCAGGTGTCGGTGCCCGGGATGTAATAGAATCCGGCACCATATGTGGCGCACACCTTCACGTACTCGATCGCTTTGGCTTTGACGGGAAAATCGGCCGCCTGCGCCCCGCCCGAGGCGATCAGGCCAGCCGCTGAAGCCAGCACAACCTTCTTAACAATCGTGTTCGAAGAGAGCGGGCGCTCCTCAGCGCTTCTCGCAATCACGACAGAGCGTGGCTTGCTCTCGGCCACTCTGGTCAACACGCCCCGATGCCCCTCGCCACGGCTACCCAACGACCGGAAGGACAATATTGAACAGCGGGTCGTCCCGTCCGATCTCACTCCGAAAATCTCTTTCAGCACCGAAGTTCTCCACTCAAACGTACGCAAACATAGATCCCTATGTTTTTCACGTAGGAAAATACAAACCAGTCGATGTCGGTGTTCGCCCTTGGCACGCGCAATGCCAAGCTAATGAGAAGCGAGCGCGCTACACATCAGGCCGCTCGTGCTCGGCGTGGCCGGGCACCATCGGCAACTCGCTGCGCGCAGAACGTCCTCTGCAGGTTACGAAACGCTCGCCTTGCCTCAACTCAGTGCGCCGCACATACACAGCTAAGAAACGAGGTGCGCGCGCACATGAACTGATCGCGCGGCGTCCGCGAGGCACGCTCGCACGACGCTCTATCGGCGCGCTCGCAATTCGATGAGAACTAACGATGCGGGCTGTCGACCTGGCTCGCGCAAAGTCGCGACGATGTAAGCCAGCGCACTCAGTGGAAAATGCCATGTCTTAGTCCCCAGAACCGCGCTCGTTTTGCCGACGCAGTATCGTGGGGACACGATGGTCAGGTGACACGCATCAACTAAAGCGATGAATCGCCCTGAATTAGAGATGGATTTATTGGGAGAGCTCTGGGCTTCTCAAGCGAGGCGACGTCGCCATTGCCCAATCAAGAGGCGCGACAATCCAGCCGCCAAGCGCAGGCTCTGCTCATCTATATCAGGAACAAACTTACTGTAATAGTTGGGTTTTATCCCGTGTTTTGATGACCTAACAAATGGCTGTTTCAGCGCATGAGAGCTCGTGCGCTGGTAGCCTGGAACGTGCGCCGGATCCGCGTGGACCGCGGCATTCCGCAAGAGCAATTGGCTTATGATGCAGGCATCGACAACTCCTATATGAGCGGTCTGGAGCTCGGAAAGGCGAACCCGACAATTGATCTTCTCGAGCGTGTCGCCGAAACATTAGGCGTTCCACTGTCTGACTTGCTTGCTCAGCCAGACAAGGGGGCGACGGTTCCCAAGACCTTGCCCAAAGGCCGCAAGCCGAAACGTCCACGCCACACGAAATAGCACTCCTCACCTAGGATCATTTTGTGGCACAGGAGCCCGCAACGGGACGCGATGCGTGGTTTTGCTTACGTTGAGCGTGTGCAAGTTGCACGCTACAAGCTAGCCAAGCGACGAAACAGAACTCTCGCGCGGAAGAGGCGCTCCGCGGCCTTCGGCTCGCCCAAAGACCCTATCAGCAATGTGTGTTCGGCGGCGGCAATCCGACCGCGCGAGGCCGTTCGACGTTCGACGCAGTAAGATGGTCCTGGGGACGCTATCATCGGGCCGACCGAGACGAGGACTCACCAGCAGCCGAGGCAAGCCGCGCGCTCAGAAAGACGACCTGCCCGATCTCTTCAGGTGGGCCACGGGAACTAGGTCTTATTTGCCGTACTCTTGCGGCGGCAAGCAGAGGGCTGCGGGTTTTCATTACCCTCGCTGTTGAACAGTTGCGCAAATCGACGCTTGCAGAGAGGGCCGTCGAGGTCGAGGGAGAGGCAATCGTGGCTCTCCTTGGAGGCTTCGACCAGGCGGCCACGATCTCTGTCTTAGCCAATGGATGCGATGGCCGGTTAGGATCCTAGCCTACGCGGTCGGATTCTGCGACGATATCGTATGCCGACATTGTTCGACAATTTCGGTCTCTTGATTACCTCGCGATCTTTTTTTCGTTGAACCGGCCGGTCATTGAGAAATCTAAAGTGAGAAACTCGTATACGCAGGCTCTCCACGTCACGGGAAAGAGGCTCTCTATTGCTTATTCAATGCCAATTCTGAATGTCACATCACCGCTGGGCATACTGCCCACACGGCTGGGAAAGATGAACGAGACAGTAAAAGAGATAAAGTCGGGCGTGACACGATCACCATGACCCTGGTTTGCCGACTGCCATGACGATAAAATGCCTACCGGGATCGCCCGAAACCATTGTCAGCGATGTTGTGCCAGCCCGCGCTGCTCGTAACAAACAGGTCGCGCACCCAAAGTCGTGCAGTCTACGGTCAACCGCAGTGACCATTCCGGAATCGCCACAGCAACTTATTCAACGATATCGAGAATCCGATCGATGGATGGGATCTTAGCTCAATAGTTTGACGTGCTAGGTGATTGCCCATTCAAGCAGCTAGTCGAATGCTGCACACTGGCATGGACCCTTTACATTCGACTCAATCGTTCCGGCCGCGAAGGCCAAGCTGAAACCGATGCCGAGTGGATACTGCGGGCAATGACGAAATCGCTCGCTCATTCGCGAAGGGTGATTTTCCGGGGGCGCGACGTGCAGTCAGCACGTCAGCCGAAGGCTCTGGGCGCATCGGATTTGTCGTTGGTCTTGCTGCGGAGCCTTGCGCGATAGCGCCTCGCGTAAGATGAAGCCCTGTCTGGACCAGGCGAATCATCCGACTGCGCAGATCGTGTGTTGTCCTGTTGTCCACCCCTCGATCAGGAACGTGAAGCGCACCAAACAGGCCTTGCGCGATTTTGCGATAGCTGTTTCCTCCAGCCACCCATCCACGGCACGCAGCGCAAGAATCAACCGATGCCACCTCAGGGGCGATAAAGCGAGAGGGGTGGTCCGAGGGCGCGGTGTTCGAGCGCGGGCAAAAACCGATGTGCTGCCTGCAGACGGATGTCGAAGTTGCGCTCGAGCAGCAGGTTGACGGCAACCAGTGAG
The DNA here is from genome assembly GCF_054820065.1 of Bradyrhizobium sp. UFLA06-06. Classification (NCBI taxonomy): domain Bacteria; kingdom Pseudomonadati; phylum Pseudomonadota; class Alphaproteobacteria; order Hyphomicrobiales; family Nitrobacteraceae; genus Bradyrhizobium; species Bradyrhizobium sp. UFLA06-06. The sequence goes on along the minus strand of NZ_JADFUD010000102.1, from coordinate 15,450 downwards.
CCGCTCGACGGAAGTTCCCCTCAACTAAAGGCGATGCTTCGTTCCTCCGAGTGGCACAATGGCATGCCATCCATCCGATGCATGACGAAGCTCGCTACCCGGTAGTTCGGCAAAATCAAGCAAGTACCGTTTGGATGAGCGCCTCGGGCGCCCAGAAAACGGCTGGTTCGTCGAAGGCTTGGGGCGGATCAGCTGCAAAACGAAAGCCCCCACTTCCGTCGGAACTGGTCCGCCATATCGCTGGGGCGTTCGTTGCTGAGGAAGACTCTATAGTCCCCTTGGTACTCATGATCGCAGCGTAGCCACTCTCAGGCTATGTCCGTATTTTCTGCTTTCTTGACGCTGGAAGGCCCACGCAAGGGAGTTGCATCCAGACAATTGTGCTACCTGTCCGCTATCGATCCATTTGCTCAATGAAGTGGTCTACTTTTGCGATTGAAAAAGAGATCTCATCCGTCTCGGACGTCCCTACCATTCACTCTTTGGGCCAACCCTGGCGCAGGAGATCGCGATAGCCGTGACGCGCTACCCACTTGGCGCGAGCCAGATGGCTTTCGAAAGCCCGGCGGGCGCGGTCCACTTCAAGGGTCGGATCAATACCAAGTACAACGCGGGCCACTTCGCGCCAATCAGCGTTGTCGGCTTCGGCATCAAGAAGACGCATATAGGTGACGGCGTGTTGCTCGTCATATGGCGTGAGCTTGGGTGCGCTAGGCGCCAAATCTGCGATATTGGGATCCGGCGGCACAGCCTGAAACTCCCTACAAACTGAAAATTCGATAAATCCAGGCGATGGTAGCGGTATTCAGAGCATCCTGGTAGCGATCCAATTGTCGCGCTCTGCGCAAAATAATTCCTGGCGGAAATCGATTGATGGCGGGCATCGGAATCCTAGCGCTCTTGTCCGGTAATTTTATTTCCGTTTCGGCCGACTCGGATCAAAGTAATTTTGATCACGCTCCATGCCTCTCGACTTGCGATTAGGCTTCTTTGCCTGACCGGGTTGGCGCGCGTTCGGGCCCAACACGTGCCTGCTGATCCGATGTACTGACGGGCTCTGCTCGTCTGCATTCTGATAAACCTACCGCAATAGGAGCGCTATAGCCAGTGGTTTGATGACCAGACGAATGGCTGCTTTAGCGCATGAAAGCTCGTGCGCTTGTGGCTTGGAATGTGCGCCGGATCCGCGTAGGTCGCGGCGTTCCGCAAGAGCAATTGGCTTACGATGCCGGGATTGACCGCTCCTATATGAGCGGTCTTGAGCGGCAAAAGGCGAACCCGACAATTGATCTTCTAGACCGTATCGCCAAAACACTAGATGTGCATGTGTCTGAATTGTTTGTTCAGCCACCCAAAGGTACGACGAGTCCGAAGACCTTGCCTAAAGGTCGCAAGGTGACGCGTCCAGGTCGCAGGAGGAAGTAGCACGCCTCACATGAGCGCCATGGGACGCAGGCTCGTAAAGGCACTGGGCGACAGTTCCGTTTAGGTGAATGGCGCAAGTTGTAGACTGATGGCTTGCCAAGTTACGCGCTGACCGCAAGGCGACGGCCCGATCAAACGAGACCTGGGCGGCGGACTTCATCCACGACCATTGGCGACAGGAGACAAGCTTCGCGTGCTTACCATTATAGATATCTTCTCCGGTTAGGGTACTGGCGCCCGGTTCACCTTCCGCGGCGCTGATGCCGTGGCGGCACGGTAGCGGCTTCGCAAGGAAAATGGGCTTCCTGGCTACGATCTGCGTCGATCAAGGCGGCGAGTTCGTGTCGCGTGATCTTGACCTGTCGGCTTACCAGCGCGGCGTTACGCTGGACTTCTCACGGCCTGGCAAGCCGACCGACAATGCGTTCATCGAAGCCCTGAATGGCGCTTCCGCGCCGAATGCCTCAACGCCCATTTGTTCCTGTCCCTTCCGGACGCCCAGCAAAAGTGGAGGAATTCCAAGCCTGGAGAAGCGATATTCCGCATCTGACGTACAGAGCTCGCGCGTCACTTTCGTCCGAAACCTACGAACCCCTCGATCTGTTTTATTCGACGGCATTGTTCCCGTTTCTAGTTCGCGCTAGGTGGAAACAAGCCAAGGCTGGAAATCGTGAGCAATTAACCAAAGACTAGACAGCGTACTGCAATGGCGCGCGACCATTCTATCCAAGGAAACAGCCCTATCGGTAAGATATTGAGGGCCGAACGCGACGACCTCGACGCGCGGTGGAGCATTACCCGCCGCACGCTCGAGTAGAGGCTCGCGAGGGTCTAGAGCCGTCGGGCCACCCGTCGACGACCTGTGGTTTTGAGTGAAACGACGGCCTGGCGGGCGCTCAGCCAGTTGCGTTCCGCAGCGAGAGTGCGCCATGAGGATCGAATGCGAGCTCCACGCCTTCCATTAAGAGGCCAGGCTTGCGGCACCTGTCATCGCCGGCCCCCTGGATCGGCAGGAAAGCGCCGCGCGGCTGCGCGTTCACCGGCCTAGTCCTGGTCCAACCGGCGTTCTTGCACGGCAACCCGACGGAGCTCTTCGCCCAGGCGAGCCAAAACCAAATGCCCGTGAGCTCATTCGCCCCTGGTGCCACCGCTGGCCTCGAGGCAGCCCTTGAGCCGGGCTTCCACTTGGAAGTGCCCGTCGGGATTGAAGGACGAGAGAGCGCCTCGCAGAGTTGCTCATGACCGACGGTCATCGCCTGGTATTCCGAGACTTCGGACTTGCGGACAACCCCTGCGATCCCGCCTGGGATCCGCGCTTGGAATGGCTCCTGGCAGTTGCCGAAGGTAAACGCTGAGCGGATACCCTGGCTTCGGGGGTTAGATTAAATGTGCCAGAAAGCCTCCGGCTTGAACGGAGGTTTGGGATGGGATTGGACGGAAAAAAGGACGTCCATTTAGACAGCTCGTCAATTGGAGCGGTCAGCCGATTGAGGTGCTTGAAGACCGTCCGGGCGTCGCGTGCGTTCGGAGGCTGAAAGGGCGCGGATCGCCACCGAGAGTCTGCTACCTGGCGCCCAGGTGGCGGAGGTGGCGCGCAAGCACGGGACGACGCGCTGGAAGATTTAGATTGGCGACGCCGCTTTCGACAGCACGGCGAATTGCCGGCGTGCGAGGCCTCGCATCGTTGAGAGGGTCGTTAGAGGAGCGTCAGGTTCCGGCAGCCAAGCTCGAGATTGCGATTGACGACGTTGTCGTGCGGACAGACGCGGCGATAGATGGGGAGCAGCTATCTCGGGTGATCCGGGCGGTGCGAGCGTCACGATGATCGTACCTGGCTGCGAGCTGAAGATCTATATCGCGACGCGGCCTGTCGGCTCCCGATGTGGCCACGATGGGCTTGCCGCGAAGGTGCAGGCGATGCTTGGTCTCGACCCGTTCAGCGGTGCGGCTTTCGTGTTCCGGTCGAAACGGGCGGACCGGATCAAGATTCTGGTCTGGGATCGAATGGGCACACAAGCGCCTTGGGGGCTGCAAGTTCGTGTGGCCAAGGATTGCGGACGGCGCGATGCGGATATCGCCGGCGCTGTTCGCGGCATTGTTCGAGGGCCTGGGTTGGCGGTTGGTCCGCCCGGAAGACGCGCGGCGTTTACAGATCGCTGGATAACTGCGGCAGAATGACTTTGAGCCGAGTTGCGCATGGCGCCGGCGGCGGAGATGTGCTCGACATGGCGCATGAGCACCGCAACGCTTCGCAACGAGGACGATCGCTTGAAGGCGCTGCGAACATCAGGCGACGCTGGCGACGCCGGAAGAAGCACGGCGCTGGTTGGAGGTCATTCTCTGCGAACTACGCTGGGAGAAGTTCCGACCGAAGTTCGAGAAGCTGCGGCCGGATCAATATCATTTGCAGCTCGAAGACGTGGAGATCGCGCAAGGCGTCCTGGATGCGGCACTGGAGAAGGCGGCGGCGTTCATCAGGGGCCGATCGCGCGCTGGATCGGATCAGGCCCGTCATCGCAATCGGGTTTACTTGCCTGCCCATTCGCCGCAGGTGGAGCGCGTCATCGAGCCTGCGAGCACGTTATGTCCTGCGGTTGCGGCGCCATGACGAAGATCGGCGAGGACGTCAGCAAACGTCTCGACGTGATCTCAGCCCAACGGCGCGCTGGTCACGCGCCGCCCGAAATACGTCTGCCGTCGCTGTTCGGGCGATGTCGTGCGGGCACACGCGCCGGAGCATGTCGTGCCCGGCGGGCTGCCGACCGAAGCAGCCTTTGCATGCGTGATCGTTTCCAAGTTCGGCGACCATACGCCGTTTTACTGTCAGGCCGAGATCTATGCGCGACAAGGGATCCGGCTCGACCGGGCGACACTGAGCAACTGGTCAGGCCGCGCCTGCTTCCATGTCCAGCCCGTCGGGAATCACATGCGCCGGCATCTGCCCGCGGCGGATTGCGTGTTCATGGACGAAGACCACGGCGCCGGTACTTGATCCCGGGCGCGGCGAGACGAAGAAAGGCTACTTCTGGGCGATCGCCTCCGACGATCGCTGCCATAGCCGCCCAAGTCCGCCGATCGCGCTGTTTCCGCTATGCATCCGGACGCAGCGGCGCGTTTGCCGAGCAGTTCCTGGCGGGCTTTAACGGGCGCTTCCTGCAATGCGATGGGTATGACGGCTATGACCGGCTCTCGGCGCTAGCTCGATCACAAGGTCCGTGGACGTCGGTGTATTGCTGGAGCCATCTGCGTCGGCGCTTCGTCAAATTGGTGCGCAACAGCAAGTCGCCGATCGCCGAGGCCGCAGTGCGGCAGATATCCCCGGATATCCGGTTGGCCGCACGCAAGGAGCATTCGCTGCCCATCGTCGCTGCGCTAAAGCCATGGTTCGAGAAACAGCTGTCGATGATCTCGAGCGGCTCGACGCTCGCCGAAGACGTCCGCTACGCGCTCAATGATTGGCCAGGACTGACGCGCTTTCCTCGATGACGGAGTCTCGACTCGACACCAATCCAGTCGAAACGCGATCCGGCCGATCTGCTTGACCTTCGCCGGTCATGAGGTCGGGGCCGAAAACGATCGTTGCCACCTGCAAGCTCAACGACGTCAACCCCTACCCCACCGGCCTACATCGCCCGAACACTCGAGGTGATCATCGCTGGCCATCCCCCAAAGCAGAATCGACAACCTCATGCCATGACGATTCCGCAAAACGTCAAACCAGCATCAATAGGGTCCCGGCTAAGCGCTTACCGCCGAAGGCGCCGAGGTGTGGGTGAAGCTGTCGGCGGACTGGATGCCCCCCAGATAGTTGGCCCAAAGCAGCAACGAGTAAGCTGGTGCGGCTCGGGCTGCAGCTGCTCGGGAGGTCGGAGTGGCCGCATGTGACGGACGCTGACGCCTATGCGGAGACGTTGGCGTGGCTTGAGGAGATCGTCCCAGACGAGGACGCTAGAGAAAGGATTCCAGCGCCTTCTACGGTTTCCACAACCGCGCGCCGCGACTCTGGCGCGGCTCGACCGCCCAACATAGATGGTATCGGCGCCGACTCTGGCGGTGAAAGCGGCGCGACTTTCACCCTCCCACGCTTGTGAACTTCCTTGGCAGCACCCGTGAAGGAATTTCGTTCCGGAGTGGCGCGTCGAGGCTCTATCTTCTATGCGGCATGGCTGACCGAGCGCTCCTCCCTTTTACTCGTCCTTTAGAGGAAGCAAAACCCGATGAAGAAGATTGCTGAAGTCACGACAACTATCCGCGAGGCAACCCCGTACAAGGGTACGGTCTAAGCGGTTCGCTGGGTCATGTCTCCGCCTTATGACAGACGGAGCGGAATGAGCACTGGAGGGTGGTCCTTCGGCCACCCTTCAGTGCTCAGATTCCAGGAGAGTAAGATGGTTGAATTGTTCCAGCTGCGCATTGCCCCGGCCCTCTCCACGTCGGTTGAAGTCATCTTAATCATGATTTTTGCTGGCAGAACCGGGCCCCAGTGCCGACAACAAGTTGGCCTCCACCTCTCGTCCGATCGTCACAGACGACGACTGGCGCACCGGCTGCTACCTCCCCGGTCTGAGACGTCATCGACGCCGAACTGAAATAGGCTACTGATAGCAAACCCCAACTGGTCGAGGCAGCTCAGCAATCCCTGAAGCGGCTGTTCCTCTCCTGGTCAGCGACGCCTTTACGGTCCCGAAGGATCTCACCCACACGCCGACCAAGAAGGAGCGTACGCGGCTCTACCATCACGAATATCGAAACGCCGCGCGACGACGCCTGCAAAGATGAAGAGGGCTATATTCAGCCTGCTTGTGTCCGACGATCCACAAGACTCTTCAATTCCTCGCCTGTTAGCCAAACAAGCCAATCGTCGTCTACAATATCCTCTTCAATCAAATGTAACATCGCGCCTCCGGATTCATAATGCACATATCCGTGCACACTGTCTCTATCCAATAGCCGCCGCGCTACAAGACCACACAAGAAGTCGGGAGCCCACATCGCGTAAGACACGCCGCGTGCCATTCCTGCCATGATCTTGGGAATGCCCTGCCCTCTAAAGTCTTTACGGACCCAGCGATCCCCGTGGTAGGCTACCTTCCCGGCAATCTTGTTCGCACTTGGCGCCGTGCAGCTACATCGGTCCTGAGGATGAGCGTGTACGGTCGGATCGGCGTAAAATGCCTTCAGGGATTGAAGATGTTCTGCAAAGTTGCTGTGCGAAAGGTCAAAGAGTCGAGCAGCCTCTACAAGGGCGACCTTCTCATTGCTGTCGACGCCTATCATCCAATAGCCCTCGCCTGATCTAATTGGCGAGCGATTTGGTCTAAAACTTGGATATGTCGGCCCCTTTGTTGGAGTGGCCCGTGTAATCGAGACATACTCATGAAAATCGAATCCTATCGAAATCTTGATGCCTTTCTGGCAGGCGGCGTCGTCATATCCCCGAAGGAAGCGTGAGACGTCCAACGGATTAACTATTCTGCTCATTGCTGCAACTTGTCCTAACCCAATGAAATTGCCTCGTAGCAGGCATGACGAGCCTAGAATGCTAAGATCGGATCGCGACACTACCTACTTTAGTAACGTCACCTGCATGGCCGTTGCGAGACAGGCCTCCCCCAGCTCATCGGGCGATCAGCGGAGCTGGCCGGGTACCGACTCTCGCATTGGATGCTGGTGAGCTCACTGCAACTTTGGCATGTTTCAATGTTTCGACCAAGGCCTCCTCAAATACCTCAAGGCCACGATTTAGTGTCTCAACATCAATCGTGAGCGCAGGCAAAAACTTTACAACCTGATTGCTTGGGCCACATCGCTCCAGCACCAATCCCCTTTCAAATGCGTTGCGTGTCGTAGTCTCCGCAATTTCGGTCGCTTGGCAATCGAACCCCAGTGCCATGCCGCGCCCTCGAACAGCAAAATGACCTGCATGCCCGGATGCGATCGCCTCAAGTCGGACCCGCATCAACTCTCCCATGCGCTGAACCCCCTGAGAGAAGCTTCGGCAACGCCAATAGGCGTTTATAGCTGCGGTCGCAGATACAAGCGCAAGGTTGTTTGCGCGAAACGTACCCGTGTGTTCGCCTGGCCGCCACGCGTCCAGCCCTTCTTTTATCAACAACATTGACAAGGGCAGACCGTACGCACTGAGCGATTTCGACATTACGATAACATCTGGTGACAACGCGGCGAACTCGAAGCTAAAGAAGTCGCCCGTGCGACCACAACCCATCTGGATATCATCAACTATGAAGAGGGCGCCAACATCCTTCGCTATAGCCTGAATCGACCGCAACCACTGCTTGCTAGCGACGTTTATCCCCCCATCTCCCTGCACGGTTTCGACGAGAATGGCAGCTGGCCGGTCGATGCCGCTGCTCGCGTCCATCAATAGTTTGCGCAGGTAGTCAGCTGTATCAATTACCGGCCCAAAATAACCATCGTAGGGCATGAACGTTGCGCCGGACAGCGACGCCCCGCTGGCTGTGCGGTAAAAGCGACTACTGCTCGCGGCCATCGCGCCTAAACTCATGCCATGATATCCGCGCGTGAATGAAATGACATTCTGACGTCCCGTGATTTTGCGTGAGAGTTTAAGGGCGGCCTCAATAGCGTTAGCGCCTGTTGGCCCCGTGAACTGGAAACGGTACTGCAGACCCAGTTTCGGAAGTATGACCGAGCGGAACGTCTCCAAAAACTCAAGCTTTGCTGGAGTGGCCATATCGAGCCCGTGGACCACGGCATCGGAGGTCAAATACTCTATAATGGCAGATTTGATCTGGTGATTATTGTGCCCGTAGTTCAATGCTCCAGCACCGGAGAGAAAGTCAATGAGCTTTCGGCCATCGTTCGTTAGCAGAATGGAACCGCGCGCTCGACTAAAAATTGCCGGGAACGAACGTGAATACCAGCGAACGTTGGACTCTAGAGCTTCGATAATCCGCATATCACGCGGTTCGCTAGTCACTGCACGCATGATCGTTCTCCTCTGCAAGTTGGCCACTGAACAGAACGGTTCTCAGGTCGCGCGAGCTGTGGACTGCAGACTAAAAGGAGCGTGCGTTTCGCGGACCACTTACCTCTTCCCGGAAGAGCCTCACTCATATCTGAGAACCGAGTATTGCCAATCTACCAACGTTAGTAGGGCGCCATCCGGGACTTGGTTGGCTCCGAAGTGATGTGATCTCCGACATCGTGAGGTTTGTCGGATCAAGAAGCCAGGCGCCAATTGGCTGAGCGATAGGATTTGTGGCGAGCATTTTCCAGCCATCAGCCTTCACACGTTGCTCTGGCCGGAAGCGAGCGGCACCCACGACCGCATGCGGCAGTGTCAGCCGATGGCAGACCCGCCTCCGCCTTGATCTGACGCTCAAACTCATCGTGGAGCCGCTGATTCTGATTACATCCATAGTGATGCACACTTTTCCACTGGCTCCGCCGCAGAAAAGTGAAGAGCCGGCCGGCGTCCTGCACCGGGACTATAACTGCCGCGGATGAAAGCTCAGTGGCAGGTCACAGGCTGTCGACCACCGCACGATGCTTGAGCTGTCACTTGCGGATGAAGCCTTGCGCCGCGTTTTGATCGAATCGTGAGCCGCGGCATAGATTATGTCGTGTGTCAGTATTGTCACTTTTGCCCACATCGACGGTGCGTGTTGTGATCGCCAGCCCGCTAATGTCTAAGTTGACGCATGCCACTCGATCACTCTGCCCATGGCTCGAACCGCGACTCCCGTGCCTTGCAAGAGCGGTCGGCAGGCAAACGTGGGTGGCGTTGCAGCGACCTCAGTACGCGAAAGAAGTCCACTCATCTGCGAGACTGGGATAACAACAATTTCAGGAAATTGGGCTATTAACTCCTTAAGGGCGAGGCCAATCGGTGACTCCTCATCAATGCTTATTGGCAAGTCCTTGCCCCAGAGAAGGATGTCAAACTCACCGCTCTGCCCGAGTACCTGCACGCAAGCGCTCAGGACCTTGGTATCGAAGGCACTTTGGGCACTTAGATCCAAAGGATTAAAGCTGTTCGCGAACCTCGGAAGAACGTCCGCCAGCCGTTTACACAATTGGTCGGAAAACGAAGCGAGCTTCAGGCCCCGTGTCGACAAAATCAAGTCGGCCATAATGTTTCCCATTCCACCTGAAAAGCTCACAAAGGCGACACGATTGCCTCGCGGTCTGCGTGACGATTTGAAAGCTACAACGGTTTCAATTAGGTCCTCGACCGAATCGACTGCGATCACGCCCAATTCTTGCAGGAACCGGATGTCCCTTTGATAGCTATTCGGGACTTGTGTCGCCGTATGTCGGACGATGCCCTTTCGTACCTCTGGATGAGCGCCAACGCGCAACATGATGATCGGCTTACCTCGTTTGCGCGCGCGCGTGCAGGCCGCGCCAAAGCTTTCCAGATCCTTGATCCCTTCCGAATAACTGACGATAATTTCTGTTTGTGGATCAACAGCGAAGAAATTGATTACTTCGGCTGTTGTCAGACTAACTTCGTTACCAGTCGTTGCAATCTTGCCGATGCCGACGCCCCTGCCGATCAGCGGATGGACTATTGCAGCCATTTGCCCGCTCTGGAAGACACCACTGACGCCTCCAGCGATGACCTTGGGTATCCTGCTTTCTCCAATGGCAATCATCGGCCGGTGCATGTTAACGACTCCGAAGGTATTGGGCCCGATAACGACTGTTGTCGCCGAGTTCTTTGCCCAGCGCTGAATTTTCTGCTGTCTAACGCGACCCTCCTCCGAGTCGATTTCCGCGAAACCGCTCGAGATGATCTGTGCGGCCCCCACCGACTTTCGCGCGCAATCCTCCAGAATGGCTAGAATGTTCTCGGCTTGAACACATAGAATGGCCAGATCGACCTGGAACGGAACGTCTGAAATGCAGCTGTAACAGTCCACCTCGTCAACAATACTGTAGTTCGGGTTTACGCCAGCGAGATTCCCATCGAAACCGGAGGACACGATGTTGTTAAGAATGCACTTCGCGAGACTCGGTTTCGGCGAAGCGCCGACGACCGCGATTCCTTTCGGATCGAAAAGGCATCGAAGATCACGTTCGCCGCTCATCGTCTCCAACTTGCGCGGATCAGTGCGAGACGACTGCGTCCGATCGCTCATTGCTTGCAGCGTTTCTTTCTCGCTGTTCATGGACTTGTAACTCCTTCATAACGGCGAAAGCTGAAGAGCCGCGAGGGATACGCCAGATTTTTGTTATCTCACTGAAAGCATGTTGCTCCCCACCACACAAGTTTCAACAACACTGCTGTTTCGGCATGCTCGTGCCACTCTTGAAACTGGTCTGCGAGCTTAACGCAACGAGAACATTGCTGGTCTTCATTTGTGTGTTGAGCCTTCCCGTGGCGCTACTTTCACAGCAAGGACCGTGCCAAGCGACGTTCAAGTGCATTTAGAGCGTCCGTTTTTAGTAGAAGTTCACATGCCTATGCGACACCCGCTGTTTTTAACCAGACAGCCATCCTGTGGCTGTCAGAAACGCCACAACGATCGGCGGCCGTTTGCGCGAGAAAGGTCGCACCCTTGCGAAGGAGTAGCCGCGCCCTCGTTCGAGCCTGAAAGAGCATCGGAATAGCGAGCTACAGCACTAGCTCATCATAGAGGTCCTTCCGTTTGTTTGATATGCCGGCAGGCTTCGAATGTTCCGCGCCAGTTCTTCCGCGATCTTTTCTATTTGGAAGATCCAATGATGCGAGCGCGTTCGGCATTGCCGGCGACTCTCAGGATGGCGCGACCGCCACAGAGTTGGTGCAGACATTCGCCGACTGCTGCTGACGACCAACTGCCTATCGTGGGTCTGTGTTATCGCCAATAGCTGGCAAACATCTATCTGCATCCCCTTGACCTGCATTGGGAGCAGCAGATGCGCGACACCAAGATAGAGCGTTGTGCTGACGGGTGGTGCTGAGCCGATGGAGGCCGGCGGAGAGCTATATGCCAAAACTCCAAGCCATGCCGCTCCGACTTCGCGTTGCCGTCGATGAAGATAAGACGCGCATCCTGCCGGCAGGCTTGAGGCGCCAATTTCTCAGTGTTCGCTTTCGAAAAGATCAAACACCTGCGGCTGGCAATTCTGCTATGGCGGGCGATCGCGCCGGCCGATGCATTGCGTCCGGGGATACATCTGAACCCCGGATCGAACGGGAAACGGGAGTCCCACTCGGTGACACGATCACACGGTTCAATTCTGTGTTACGGAGCTGGGGCGGATACTTTTTGTGGCTCAATGCGGCTCAACACTCCCGGCAGATCGGCAATATGATGGCTTCAGATAAACATCAACGGAGGCGTCTGGCTCTGGCTAACCCTGTGCCTTCCGGCAAGAGGCGGCCCTTTACAGGCTCAAGTAAACGCATCGAACAGCAGTTCGATGACGATGCGTGCCGCGGATTTGACCACGCGATCCGGTTGTTGCCGCCGATTGGGTTTGGAAATGGGCAAGCATCGTAATAGCGGTCGTTTGTGGTCGAGCCGCGCCCACGCCACGGCGGCGTCGAGTATGAGGCCGCACGATCGGTTCTTTGGACAGCGAGCGAGCGTTCCATACCTCATCGCCGGGGTTCTCTTTGGTGCGCGGCAGGCCGTCGTGCGGCTGGCGCAGCCTCTATTGGCACACCGCATCGACAAGCACGTTCATACGAGAGGAGCAGGTCGCCTCGATGCTGTGATCCATCGCCGGCGTGCCGGGCCTGAGCTAAAACTTCTCGGCGTATATCTGGTGATCGCGGGATCGGGAATGGTGCTGCGCGGCATCATCATCGGATGATTGGAGATCTGCTTCAGCTTGTGCCTGGCGCGATGACCAGCGTGCCCGAATTGTATCCGCCGCCCGGCAGCGTGCTCGGAATCGCAATCATGCGGATCTTCGGGGTACGCGATGCGCCGAGCGGCCCTTCGGGGTGGTCTCCGAGCCGTGCAGCCCTCCGGCGCGAAGATCTCGTGCTCCACGCCATCAGCACGATCTTTTGCCGTAACGACCACCGAACTGCTGCCGATCGCGACCAGCAGATCGGCCTTGGCCTTCTTGGCCTGTCGTGCAATCCGTACCACCACATCCCGGGTGGTGTGTTACGGAACGCCGTCGAAGGTCTCGACATGGCGATGGCCGAGGCCTTTGTGGATCTTCTCGATCTCGTCGGTCGTGCTATTCAGCGTCTGGCTGGAAATCAGATAGACGCGCGTCGCGCCGAGCCGTTCGGCTCTTCGCGTAGCGGCTCGGCCGCCGGCTTGCCGTAGATCACGGATTCCACGGTAGGGTATCGATGACTGCCGGTCGCGTGCATGCTCTTTACTCTCTCGATGCATTCGTGGCTTGTCCCGTCAACCAGGCCGACAGTTTGGAGAAGTCCGGCCGACGCCATTCGGTGGTCTCGACTTTGACGTGCTCGGTCATGGCCTTCTCCGTCACGCCACTGCGCGGACCGGCTCGGTCTCGACAGTGCCGTCGAGGAAGCCGGTCAACCGCTGCCGGATGATCTGCTCGGCCTCAGCCATGATGCGGTCGATCAGCTCCTTGACGGTCGGGATGTCGTGGATCAGGCCGACCACCATGCCGCAGCTCCAGGCGCCGGCATCCATCTCGCCGTCGATCATCACCTTCGGATAGACGCCGGCGACTTGCTCGTGGATGTCCTCGATCTTCAGCCTGGCGCCCTTCTCGCGCTCGATCTCGAGCAGCTCATCGACGCCCTTGTTCTTCAGCACCCGCTCGGTGTTGCGCAGCGCGCGCATCACAAGGCGCGTGTCAAGCTCGTCGGCATCGAGCAGCGCCTGCTTCACATTGGGATGAACCGGTGCTTCCTTGGTCGCGATGAAGCGCGTGCCCATGTTCATGCCGGCAGCGCCCATCGACAGCGCCGCGACAAGGCTGCGCGCGTCCGCCATGCCGCCCGAGGCGACGAACGGGATCTTCAATTCGTCCGCCGCACGCGGCAGCAGGATCATGTTCGGGATGTCGTCCTCGCCGGGATGGCCGCCGCACTCGAAACCGTCGACGCTGACGGCGTCGCAACCGATCTTCTCGGCCTTCAGCGAATGCCGCACCGAGGTGCATTTATGGATCACCTTGATGCCGGCCGCCTTCAAGGCCGGCATGTACTGCTCCGGGCTGCGGCCCGCGGTCTCCACCGCCTTGACGCCGCCCTCGCGGATAACAGCGATATATTCCGGATAAGGCGGCGCGGTGAAGCTCGGCAGGAAGGTCAGGTTCACGCCGATCGGCTTGTCCGTCATGTCGCGGCAGCGCGCGATCTCCTTGGCCAGCAGCTCCGGCGTCCTCTGGGTCAGGCCGGTGATGATCCCAAGGCCCCCGGCGTTGGACACCGCCGCCGCCATCTCGGCGAAGCCGACATAGTGCATGCCGCCCTGGATGATCGGATGCTGGATGCCGAACAGTTCAGTGATTGCTGTCTTCACAAGTCTCTCCCGCGTTTCCGCTCAGTGGACGATTTCAAACAGGCCCGCCGCGCCCATGCCGCCGCCGATGCACATGGTCACCACGCCGTATTTCGCTTTGCGCCGCCGGCCCTCGATCAAGAGGTGGCCGGTGAGCCGCGCCCCGGTCATGCCGTAGGGATGGCCGATCGCGATCGAGCCGCCATTGACGTTGAGCTTGTCCGGATCGATGCCGAGCTTGTCGCGGCAATAGATCACCTGCACCGCATAGGCCTCGTTGAGCTCCCAGAGATCGATGTCGTCGATCTTGAGGTTATGCCGCTTGAGGAGCCGCGGGATCGCGGCAACCGGGCCGACACCCATCTCGTCCGGCTCGACGCCGGCGGCGACGAAGCCGCGGAAGATACCGAGCGGCTTCAAGCCTTTCTGCGCGGCAACCTTGTCGCTCATGATCACGCAGGCCGATGCGCCATCCGAGAGTTGGCTGGCGTTGCCGGCGCTGATGGTCTTGCCCTCGAACACCGGCTTGATCTTGGCGAGCCCATCCGCCGTGGTATCCGGCCGCGGGCCCTCATCCTTCGCCAGCGTCACCTGCTGGTAGCTGAGCTCCTTGGTGTCCTTGTTGACCACAGCCATTTTGGTCGTGATCGGCACGATCTCGAAGCGGCCGCCCTGCAGCGCGACGCCGACGCGGCGCTGGCACTCGAGGCTGTACTCGTCTTGCCTGTCGCGGCCAAGGGCGGCAGCGTGCTGGCGCGCGTCGTCTCCTGCTCGAAGCTGAAGCGGCGGGTGATCGACCAGCCGGGGCCGCCATATTCCTTTTGGCCAAAGCGGCGCGATCCGACCCTTCTTGTGACGCATTAAGCTCGCTGCGGATCAATTCTTCGCCCCCCCCCGCGCTCGTTCCCGCCACGCGGTCTCGATCGGATCGAACCCATCGTCGAAAAGCTGGGGAGCCGTCTCTTCCGTCGCGCGGCATGCGGCTTCGCTATCTTGGTGATCATGGCTAGGTCTCCGATCTGGCATTCCAACGTCGCATGACTCGCACTGATCACCTCGGAGAACTAGCCTCCTTCAATTCCAATCAATTTCGCGACGGACCAATTGATCCAGTCATCCGCGACGAGCCGGAACCCTAGTGAGCCTGGGGCGTGCGGTCGTATAACCCCTGTTCCCAGCGCGCGAGGGTCTCGCCCGCACCGTGGCCCTGAGCGCGCAACCCCTGCAGGACGGCCACGAGGCAGTCATCGCGCTTCTGTTCGAGCTCAGCGATCGTCAGGTTGTCGGTCCGTGCTTCTGACTGCTCGGCGAGTTTGTCCAGGAACGCCTCGTTGTGCTCGGGAATGTCGTTGTACTTGGTCCAGGGCGACCTCAGCTCGGGTCCCCATTTCTCCATTAATTGGCGCATCGCGGCTCCGCCGCCTCCGATGCTGAACGGGCCGACGACAGCGCGTCGCAGTCCGAACGAATAGCGGATCGCATCATCGATCTCTTGCACAGAGGCTACATTGTCGTGGACCAGCCACAATGCCTCGCGCAACATCGCCTCCTGCAGGCGGTTCGCGATGAACCCCTCCACTTCTTTGCGCACCACGAGCGGGTGCAT
>NZ_JADFUD010000101.1:0-19446 GCF_054820065.1 Bradyrhizobium sp. UFLA06-06 | reverse complement strand
AAGGCGCGCAACGTCGAGCGGGTTTTCGTGGCCGGGCTCGCCACCGACTTCTGCGTGGCATGGACCGCGCTCGATGCGCGCAAGGCCGGCTTCGAGACCTATGTGGTGGAAGATGCCTGCCGCGGCATCGACACCCAGGGATCGCTCGCCAAGGCCTGGGACGACATGGCCAAGGCCGGCGTCAAGCGCATCCAGTCCTCGGATATCGCGTAAGGCGCAGCCTCGCGAGATCCGCATGGTCGCGTCTGTGTCACCCCTTGCATTCGATCTCGCGCAGCACCTGCCATCGCCGCGCCTGGCAGGCCTGATCGTCCGGATCACCGGTTATCGCGAGACCGCGACGGGCCGGTTCGCACAACGGCAGACCGCGCCGCTGATCGTCCCGCTGATCAGTTTCGGCTCGCCGTTCCTGATCGCGCTGTCGCGCGAGCCCGGCGCGGCCGATCGTCAGCTCAGCTTCGCCGCCGGCCTGCATGCCGGGCCTGTTTACATCGAGTCCGACGGCCACGCCGCCTGCGTGCAGGTCGATTTCACGCCGCTCGGCGCCTACAGCTTCTTCGGTGGCGCCGTGACCGACCTGGTCGGGCGCATGGTCGATATCGACGATGTGCTCGGCCACGATGGCCGTCGTCTGCGCGAGCAGCTCGGCGCCGTGGCGTGCTGGCAGCGCCGCTTCGACCTGATCGAGGCGTTCGTGCTGCGCCGCGCCGGCCACATGCCGTCTCCCGAAGTCACGTTCGCCTATCGAAAACTGGCGCGTTCGGCCGGTGCTGTCAGCATCACGGCACTGGCCGATGAGATCGGCTGGAGCCGCAAGCATCTGGCCGGCCGGTTTCGGTCCGAGCTCGGCCTCGCCCCCAAATCGCTGGCGCGCATGATGCGGTTTCACCGGGCGAGCCGGCTGGCACAAAGCGGCGCCGCGCTTGGCTGGGCGGGGATCGCGGCGGAAAGCGGCTATGCCGATCAGGCCCATCTCGCCCGCGAGTTCGTCGAGTTCGCGGGCGAACCGCCAACCGCCTGGGCGCGCCGCCAGGCGCTGACCGACCGCCGGCTGGTTCACGCCGGCGATGGGCTGGCGGACTGGTAACAAACCTTCAAGCCGAGGCCGCGTTGCCTCGTGCAGGATGGCGCCGTCAGCCAAGGAGGTGAGCGACCATGACGCACGACATCGAACCGCCCCGCATCTATCCGACCCTGCGCTGCAAGGACGCCGAGGCGATGACCAATTGGCTCACGACGGTGCTTGGGTTCACCGAACACGTCGTCTACCGCGATGGCGGCGTGATCCATCACGCCGAGCTCGCCTATGGATCCTCGATGCTGATGCTGGGCCAGAGCCGTGACGACGCATATGGCCGGCTGGTCGGCGACCTCGACAACCGTCGCACGGACTCGATCTATATCGCCGTCGACGATCCCGACGCGCTGCACGCGAAGGTCAAGGCTGCCGGCGCAAGGATCGAGATGGAACTGCGAGACACCGACTATGGCAGCCGCGACTTCGCCTGCCGCGATCCGGAAGGAAATCTCTGGAGCTTCGGCACCTATTGGCCGAAGGCACACGAAAAGCCGCGACCGTGAGCCCGCGCAATCCGCGAGCTCACAAACAGGCAGCCGAGATCAGGCAGTGATGTCGGCGGTCGGGGCGGCCTTGGCGCCGCCCTTGGAGACGCCGACCAGGGCCGGACGCAGGATGCGCTCGCCGATCATGTAACCGGCCTGCACGACCTGCACCACGGTGCCCGACGGCACCGACGGATCAGGCACCTCGAACATCGCCTGCTGGAAGTTCGGATCGAACTTCTCGCCGATCGGGTCGAACTTCTTGACGCCGTTCTTCTCTAGCGCGTTGAGCAGCGAACGTTCGGTCAGCTCGACGCCTTCGATCAGCGCCTTCAGGCCGGGATCGGCGGCTTCCTTGGTCTCGGCCGGCACCGCATCGAGCGCGCGCTGCAGGTTGTCGGCGATATCGAGCACGTCGCGGGCAAAGCCGGTGATGCCGTAGGTCTTGGCGTCGGCGACCTCGCGGCGGGTGCGCTGGCGGAGATTCTCCATCTCGGCCAGCGTGCGCAGCGTGCGGTCGCGCGCCTCGGCGAGTTCCTTGGTCAGCGCCTCGGCCGATCCGGCCTCGGGCTCGTCAGGCATGATGTAGGGCTTCGAGACCACGGGCTCACCCGTCGGCGCCGAATTCTCGGTGTTGTCATTGGCCCGGTTCGGATCGGTCATGGCTTGCCTTCTCGAAAACTCGCGTCGGTTCAAATCTTGGGGATTGCTTGCCGGGATATCGTGCTTTGGGCGGCGAAAATCAAGCGCAACATACCGGTCTCGGGAACTGGGATCTCCGGCTTGGGTGAAGAAAACCCGTCAAATGAAAGCGAAATCGCCCTCCGGTCAGCCGCCCAGCATCTTGCTGACGATGCGCGCCGCATAATCGACGGTCGGGATCACCCGCGCGTAGTTCAGCCGCGTCGGTCCGATCACGCCGAGGACGCCCACGATCCGGCCCTGGGCGTCGCCGTAGGGCGCGATGATGGTCGAGGAACCCGACAGCGAGAACAGCTTGTTCTCCGAGCCGATGAAGATCCGCACGCCCTCGCCGCGTTCGGCGCGGCCGAGCAGATCGATCACGCCGCGCTTGGTTTCGAGATCGTCGAACAGCGACTTGATGCGCTCGAGATCGTCAAGCGCATGCAGGTCCTCGAGCAGATTGGCGTGACCGCGCACGATCAGCTGGCGGTCCTCGTTCTCGCCGCCGGACCAGCTCGCGATGCCCGCCGCGACCACCTTTTGCGTGAGCTGATCGAGCTCGGCGCGGTTTTGCGTCAATGCCGTCTCGAGCTCGAGCCGCGCTTCAGCCAGCGTCCGGCCGCGAATCCGCGCATTGAGGAAGTTGGTCGCCTCGGTCAGGGCCGAGGATGGAACACCCGGCGGCAGCGCCAGCACGCGGTTTTCGACCTGGCCGTCTTCGCCGACCAGCACGACCAGCGCCTTCTCCGGCTCCAACCGCACGAACTCGATGTGCTTCAGCCGCGCATTCGACTTTTGCGTCAGCACCACCGCCGCGGCGCGGGTCAGCCCCGACAGCCGCGTCAGGGCTTCGCCAAGCGCGGCCTCGACGGATTGCGCGCGGCCGACGGCCGCAAGCTGGGTCTGGATCGATTGGCGCTCGGCCTCGGTGAGGTCGCCGACCTGCATCAGCGCGTCGACGAAGAAGCGCAGCCCGAGTTCGGTCGGTAACCGGCCGGCGGAGGTGTGCGGCGCATAGATCAGGCCGAGCTGCTCGAGATCCGACATCACATTGCGGACCGAGGCCGGCGACAGCGGTAATGCGATCAGGCGCGAAATGTTGCGCGAACCGACCGGCTCGCCGGTCGCGAGATAGCTTTCGACGATTTGACGAAAAATGTCGCGCGAACGCTCGTTGAGCTGGGCGAGCCCGGCATGCGGCGCGATCAGGCCAATCGGATCGTGGTGAGTCACACTCCAGTCCCTCACAATTACTGCATAATTTGTCGATCCGAGGGGCCGATGACAAGCATGCATTCGGCCCCGTCGTACAGGACCCAGCCGGGGCCGAAAACCCTTGCCGCTGCCCCTTCCCCCTCCTACAAGCACGGCCAGCCAATTTTCTCGGATTTCTGGAGGATTTCATGCGGCCAAGCCGCCGTGCACCCGATGAACTGCGTCCCGTGTCGCTGGAACGCGGCGTCGTCAAATATGCCGAGGGTTCCTGCATGGTGAGGTTCGGCGACACCCATGTGCTGGTGACCGCCACGCTGGAAGAGCGGTTGCCGCCGTGGCTGAAGGGCCAGGGCCGCGGCTGGGTCACCGCCGAATACGGCATGCTGCCGCGTGCCACCCTGGAACGCACCCGCCGCGAGGCCTCGGCCGGCAAGCAGGGCGGCCGGACGGTCGAGATTCAGCGGCTGATCGGCCGCTCGCTGCGCGCGGCCGTCGATCTCGAGGCGCTCGGCGAGCGCCAGATTACGGTCGATTGCGACGTCATCCAGGCCGACGGCGGCACCCGCACCGCCTCGATCACCGGTGCCTGGGTGGCGCTGGCCGACTGCATCAACTGGATGAAGACCCGCAACATGCTGAAGACCAATGTGTTGCGCGACAATGTGGCGGCGATCTCCTGCGGCATCTACCAGGGCACGCCGGTGCTCGACCTCGACTATGCCGAGGATTCCGAAGCCGACACCGACGCCAATTTCGTCATGACCGGTGACGGCCGGATCATCGAGGTGCAGGGCACCGCCGAGAAGACGCCGTTCTCGGAAGGCGAATTCCTGGCGCTGATGGCGCTGGCGCGCAAAGGTGTCGCGCGTCTGGTCGACTTGCAAAAGATCGCGGTGGCGTAGTCAGATTGGCCATGCACCGCCGAATCACCGGAAGGCTCGTCATCGCCACCCATAATCCCGGCAAGCTTGCCGAGATGCGGGAACTGCTGGCGCCGCACGGCGTGGAGGTGGTGTCGGCGGGCGAGCTCGACCTCGCCGAGCCCGAGGAGACCGGCGACAGTTTTCGTGCCAACGCGGCGATCAAGGCGATCGCGGCAGCGAAGGCGACCGGACTGCCCGCCTTCGCCGACGATTCCGGCATCGTGGTCGACGCGCTCGACGGCGCGCCCGGGATCTACTCGGCGCGCTGGGCCGGCGAGGGCAAGGATTTCATGGCGGCGATGACGCGGATCGAGCGGCTGCTGCAGGAACGCGGCGCCACCGCACCGGACCGGCGCAAGGCCCACTTCGTCTCGGCGTTGTGCGTGGCCTGGCCCGACGATCACCTCGAGGAGGTCGAGGCCCGCGCCGATGGAACCCTGGTCTGGCCGCCGCGCGGCACCGCCGGATTCGGCTATGATCCGGCGTTCCTGCCCGACGGCTACACACGGACCTTCGGCGAGATGACCAGCATCGAGAAGCACGGCCTGCCGCCGCTCGGGCTCGGCCTGTCGCATCGCGCCCGCGCCTTCGTGAAGCTCGCGGAGATCTGCCTTGAGCCACGCTGACCGAGCAGCCTTCGGCGTCTACGTGCACTGGCCATTCTGCCTGTCGAAATGCCCGTATTGTGATTTCAACAGCCACGTGCGGCATGCGCCGGTCGACGAGGAGCGCTTCGTGCGCGCGTTCGCCCGCGAGATCGAGACGACGGCCGCGCGCGTGCCGGGGCGACAGGTGTCCTCGATCTTCCTCGGCGGCGGCACGCCTTCGTTGATGCAGCCGCAGACCGTCGGTGCCGTGCTCGATGCGATCGGCAAGCACTGGACGGTGGCGCGCGATGTCGAGGTCACGCTCGAGGCCAATCCGACCAGCGTCGAGGCGACGCGCTTTCGCGGCTATCGCGCTGCCGGCGTCAACCGCGTCTCGCTCGGCGTGCAGGCGCTGGATGACGCCTCGCTGAAGGCACTGGGCCGCCTGCACACCGCGCGCGAGGCGCTCGACGCGGTCGCGATCGCGCGCTCTGCATTCGACCGTTACTCGTTCGATCTGATCTATGCCCGCCCCGACCAGACGCCGCGGATGTGGGCCGATGAACTGAAGCAGGCGATCTCGGAAGCGGCCGAGCATCTGTCGCTCTATCAGCTCACGATCGAGGAAGGCACGCCGTTCTTCGGGCTGCATGCCGCCGGCAAATTGCAGACGCCGGACGAAGCGACCGCGCGCGCCCTCTACGACGTGACGCAGGAGGTCTGCGCCCGCGAGGGATTGCCGGCCTACGAGATCTCCAACCACGCCCGTGCCGGCGCCGAGTGCAAGCACAACCTCGTCTACTGGCGCGGTGAGGAATATGCCGGCATCGGCCCCGGCGCACATGGAAGGCTCGACATCGATGGCGTCAGGCACGCGACCGCAACCGAGCGGCGCCCCGAGGCATGGCTGTTGAACGTCGAGGAGCGCGGTCACGGCGTCGTCAGCGATGACAGCCTCAACAGCGAAGAACGCGCCGACGAGTTTCTCTTGATGGGGCTGCGGCTCGCCGAGGGGATCGATCCCAAGCGCTATGCGAAACTCTCCGGCCGCCAGCTCGATCCGCACCGGATCGCGATGCTGCGCGAGGAAGGCGCGATCGCCGTCGATGCCGACGGACGGCTGCGCGTGACCAAGTCGGGATTCCCGGTGCTCGACGCCGTCGTCGCGGATCTCGCGGCCTAAATATCGAAAACAACCCCATGCAAAGTAGCTGGCGGGTGCCGGCGCTCGACAAGGCAGCTTGACCGCCTGACGAAATTAAGCGCCAAAACTCTTCGGCGAGCCTGCGACCGGCGTACTGCCGCCTGAGGCCACCTTCATGACCGCAAGGCCGCGCTCATTGGTGCCGTCGGAGCGGAAGCGGAACAGACCATCGATACCGGCGAAGCCGGATGGATTGGTCAGCGTCTCCGGCGCAAAGCGCTGCGCGCCTTGCGTGCGCGCGAGCGCCGCCATCAGCGCCACCGCATCATAGGCAAGCGTTGCAGTGCGCACCGGCTCGCCGCCATATTTGCTGCGGTAGCGGCCGGCGAAGCTGCGGAAGCCGGACGGATCGGGCGCGGCGTAGAGGCCGCCCTGCAAGACGGGGCTCGCGAACACCCGCGGATTGTCCCACAGCCCGGTGCCGAGCAGCTGGATGTTGCGCAGATTGGCGCCCGCCGCGGTCAAGGCATCGGCGGTCGCGACGACCGAATCACCATCGTCGGCGATCAGCAGCGCATCGGCCTGGCCGAGCGCCTGCGCCACGGTTCGCGCCGGCGTCGCGCGATCGGCGCCATATTTCTCGAATGCGACGACGCGGCCGTTCTTGCGGCCGACCGCCTGCTTGAACGCGGCCTCGACCACGTTGCCATAGGCGTTATCAGGCACCATCGCGGCGAACGAACGCTTTCCGATCCCCGCCGAGTAGTCGACGATGCGATTGATGTCGGACTCCGGCAGGAAGCTCAGCAGATAGACGCCGCGCCCGGCCACGCTCGAATCGGTGGAGAATGCGATCACCGAGGTTCCGCGCGGCCGCGTCAGTTGCGCGACGGCCGGCACCGAGCCTGCGAACAGCGGTCCCAGAATGATCTCGGCGCCTTCGGACAGCGCCTGCTGGGCACCCTGCGATGCGCCCTGCGCGCTGCCGCCATCGTCCTTGATCAGGAGCTGGATGTTCGGGTTCTGAAATTCCGCCAGCGCCATTTCGGCCGCGTTCCGCATCGACTGGGCGGCAAGCCCGGCATTGCCGGACGCCGACAGCGGCAGGATCAGCCCGATCTTGACCTGCCCGGTGCCGACCGCCTGCGGCTGCTGCTGCGGCCCGGCAGGACCGCCTTCCTGGTTGCCGCCGAGCGGGCTGGAAAACTGGCTCAAGCTTTGCTGCACGCCGGAACAGGCCGTCAGCAGCGGCGCGCCCACGAGGAGGCCGAGCGCGGTCCGCCGGGTGGTGCCCGACGGCGGGGACTTGCGGTGATGCGGGCCTTCCATCGTCTCTCTTCTCTTGGCCGACCGTGATCAGCCAGGACTCCATCCAGCTCTGATGAGGCGGGTGGATTCAGGCATATTCTCGGCGAATAGTTAACTAAAACAAAAGGATTATGGCCCCGCGGCGCCCTTGCCGCGGCCTCCATTTCCCCCGTCAGGCAGCGTTCCGTCGCCGCCGTTTGCGGATATGGCGCTAGCGCCGCCATCCCTCTAGAGCTTATCCCGTTCCGATTGAATCGGAACGGGGCTCTAGATTCTCGGTTTGACGCGTTTTCTTCACGTGAACCGGTACCCACTTCGCTCGAAAACGCTCTAGATTGGCATTATGCGCGCAAAAGCCAGTTCCCTCCAGAGTTCGGATGCCACGACAGGCGCTGCGGCCAGAACCTTTTCGATCGGCGGCCAGCAATTGGCCGCGCCAAGGGCGGCACCCGGGCTCCATCTGGTCGCGACCCCGATCGGAAATCTCGCCGACATCACCCTTCGCGCGCTGGAGACGCTGGCCGGTGTCGACGTCATCGCCTGCGAGGACACAAGGATCACGCGCCGGCTGACCGAGCGTTATGCGATCGCCGCCGAGCTCGCGCTCTACCACGAGCACAACGCGGCCCAGGCCCGGCCCAAAATCCTGGAGCGGCTGGCGCAGGGCGCCGCGATCGCGCTGGTTTCCGACGCCGGCACGCCGCTGATCTCCGATCCCGGCTTCAAGCTGGTGCGCGACGTCTGCGCCGCCGGGCATGCGGTCATCGCGGTGCCGGGGCCATCGTCGGTGCTGACGGCGCTGTCGGTCGCGGCATTGCCGACTGACCGGTTTTTCTTCGAGGGATTTTTGCCCGCGAAGGAGCACGCGCGCCGCGCCCGGCTCAACGAGCTCGCGAGGGTCGATTCGACGCTCGTGATGTTCGAATCGGGCAACCGCGTACAGGACACGCTGCGCGATCTCGCCGCGATCATGGCCGGACGCGATGCCGCGATCTGCCGCGAGCTGACCAAGCTGCACGAGGAGATCACGCGCGCGCCGGTCGCCGAGCTGGCGGCAAGCGCGGACGCGCTGGAAACGCGCGGCGAGTTCGTGCTGGTCATCGGACCGCCGGCCGATGATGCCGGGGTGATGGACCAGGATACGCTCGACGATCTGCTGCGGGCGCAGCTCGCCCGCGGCAGCGTCAAGGATGCGGTCGCCCATGCGGTCGAGCTGTCGGGCCGGCCGCGCCGCGAGGTCTATGCCCGCGCCCTCGAGCTTGCGAAGACCACCGGGGACGGCAATGGCGAAGACTGACAGCGCCTCGCCGGAGCGGGTCGCGGCGTTCCGGACCGGCATCTCGGCGGAGAGCCGCGCCGCAGCGCTTCTGATCGCCAAGGGCTATCGCATCCTGGCACGACGCTTTCGCACCCCCTTTGGCGAGATCGACCTGGTGGTGCGCCGGCGCAATTTGCTGGCCTTCGTCGAGGTCAAGGCCCGTGCCAGCCTCGACGACGCCGCCTATGCGGTGACGCCGCGGCAGCAGCTGCGCATCATCAATGCCGCCCAGGCCTGGCTGATGGCGCATCCCGAACATGCCGAATTTGATCTCAGATTCGACGCCGTGCTGATTGCGCCGAAGAGCCTGCCGCGCCATCTGTTAGCGGCATTCGACGCCAGCCCTAATTAACCTCAAGACCTCGCGGGACACGCTTATGAAATTGAAGATCGCCGTCCAGATGGATCCCATCGCGCGCATCAACATCCGCGGCGATTCGACCTTTGCGCTGCTGCTCGAGGCGCAGAAGCGCGGCCACGGCATTTCCTACTACACGCCCGACAAGCTGTCGCTGCGCGGCGAGGAGCTGATAGCGCCGGTGCAGCCCCTCACCGTGCGCGACGAGGTCGGCGATCACTTCACGCTGGGCGAGGCGAAGCGCGAGGCGCTCAACGGCTTCGACGTCGTGCTGCTGCGGCAGGATCCACCGTTCGACCTCGCCTACATCACTTCGACCCATTTGCTCGAGCGCATCCATCCGAAGACGCTGGTCGTCAACGACCCGGCCAGCGTACGCAACGCGCCGGAAAAGCTGTTCGTGATGAATTTCCCGCAGCTGATGCCGCCGACCCTGATCTCGCGCGATCTCGACGAGATCAACGCATTCCGCGACCAGCACGGCGCCGTCGTCATGAAGCCGTTGCACGGCCATGGCGGCGCCGCGGTCTTCCGCGTGATGCCGCAGGACATGAATTTCGGCTCGCTGTTCGACATGTTCTCGGTCACCTTCAAGGAGCCCTGGGTGATCCAGCGCTTCCTCCCCGAGGTGAAGCATGGCGACAAGCGCATCATCCTGGTGGATGGCGAGTTCGCCGGCGCCGTCAATCGCGTGCCGGCAGCGGACGATCTGCGCTCCAACATGGTGCGCGGAGGCGCGGCCAGGGCGACCGAGCTCTCGGATCGCGAGCGCGAAATCTGCGCCACCGTTGGGCCCTCGTTGCGCGAACTTGGTCTGATGTTCGTCGGCCTCGACGTGATCGACGGCAATTTGACCGAGATCAACGTCACTTCGCCGACCGGCATCCGCGCAATCCAGCGGCTCAATGGCCCCGACGTCGCGGCGATGATCTGGGATACCATCGAGAAGAAGCGCGCCGCCAGATAACCCTCCCTTGTGCGCCGCACAGCTGGCTGAAATTTAGCCAGCATTCGATCGCGCATGCGTTCTCCTTATTCTTCTTGCCAGCTTGCGCGGGCGAGGGCAGCATCCGCTCGCCTGCGTCAGGTCAAGCAGCGGGTCAACGCGCGGGCAACAACGCGAAAATCTCATAAAAAATGTGGAGGAAGACGTTATGACGCTCAATGTCTCACGACGATCCTTGCTCGCGCTCGGCGCCGGTCTCGGCGCCAGCACCCTGCTCGGGGGCACCGCACAGGCACGCGCGCCGAAGCTCGGCACGCAGACACCCTACTGGCACCGCTTCATGCTCGGCGAAGCCGAAGTGACCGTCGTATCCGACGGGCCGCTTCCGCTCGGCGATCCCTCCGGCACTTTCACCGGTGTGCCGAAGGAGGAGGTGAAGAAGATGCTCTCCGACAACTTCCTCTCGCCCGACAATGTCGTGCTCGAGCAGAATTCGCCGATCGTCAACACCGGCGACAAGTTGATCCTGTTCGATACCGGCATGGGCACCTCGCAACTGTTCGGCAAGACCACCGGCCGGCAGCAGAAGAGCATGAAGGAAGCCGGCATCAAGCCGGAAGACATCGACGCCGTCGTGCTGTCGCACGCGCATATCGATCATATCGGCGGCATTGTCGGCGCCGACGACAAGCCGCTATTCCCGAATGCGCAATACTACATCGCGCAGAGCGATCTCGAATTCTGGACCGACGAAGGCAAGATGGGCAGTCCGTTGAAGGATTTCATCGTGCATGCCCGCAAGAACCTGCTGCCGGTGCGCGACCGCATCGTGTTCTTCAAGGACGGCCAGGAATTCCTGCCCGGCGTGACGGCAATCGCAGCGCCCGGCCACACCGTGGGCCACACCATCTTCATGGTGAGCTCGGGCGGCAAATCCTTCGCGTTCCTCGGCGACCTCTCGCATCACGCGGTGCTGCTGCTGGAGCGTCCGCGGATGGAGTTCTCCTACGACACCGATCCGAAGCAGGCGGCGAACTCGCGGGTCAAGCTGCTGGAGATGCTGGCCGCGAACAAGACGGCCGTGATGTCCTATCACTTCGCCTGGCCGGGCTACGGCCACGTCGCCAAGGTCGGCGAAGGCTTCCACTACTATCCAGAGCCGATGCAGATGAACCTGTGACGGACTGATTGCGAAGACGGGCTGCCTCGGGAGCGGCCGCCGCCGCTCCCGAATGCATTTGCCGCCCGGTGCAAGGAGCCCACGGGGCGCCCGGCCTATTCCGCCGGCGCAAGGCGACTCTCGGGGCGTGTGCGCATCGTCTCTCGCGCGCCAATCCGCGCACGACGCTTGCGCCACCAGATCACGACGCCCGTCACCGACAGCGCCGCAACCACCAATCCCATCAGCGAGATCAGGATGCGCCCGGGCAAGCCGGCGATCCGGCCGGAATGCAATGGAAACTGCATCTGCACGAACACGTCGGCCGCGGTGCCGACCCATGGCAGCCGCTCGCCGAGCGGACGGCCGTCCTCGCTGTCGTAGTAAAGGTGCGCCGGCCCGACGCCCGCGGCGCCGTGTTCGTCGCCCGGCTCGAAGAATGCGACCGCATAGACGCCGTGGGCCGGACCATAATTGATCGAACCGATCGGTGTGGTCCAGCCGCGCGCCTTGCCGTCGGCCGCGGCCCGCGTGGCGATCTCCGCATAGGTCATCCTTGGCTCGATCGGATCGTCAAGATGACGGTATGGTCGCTGTTCGTAAGGTGTCGGCGTGTAGTTGGACACGGTCTTCATCAACGGCGAGAACACCTCGAAATAGAGGTTCAGCGAGAATGCCGTGAACGCGATCACGAACAGCAAGGCCCAGGTCCACAGGCTGAAGGCGCGATGAATGTCGAAATTGATTCGATAGGCGCTGCCTGAGGTCTTGATCTTCCAGGCCGGCGCCCAGCGGGCCCAGAAACCCTTGCCGCGCGGGCCCGATATCGCCGACGCCCGCTCCGCCCTTGCGCGCCGCCGCGACGGCAGGGTCAGGTAAAAGCCGACGAAACAATCGATCGTCCAGATGACGGCGATGACGCCGAGGAAGCGCATGCCCCAGCGATCGCTGCCCCAGAATTCGGGGATATGCATCGTGTAATGCAGTTTGTAGAGGAACGAGACGAAGTTTTCGCGGGTCACCGGCCAGACCGCGCCCCAATAGCGGCGTCCGAGCTCGGCGCCGGTGTTCGGATCCAGGAAGACCTGGTTGTAGTCGAGCGTGTAACGCTTGCCGGTCGCCGGATCGATCCGCGGCAGCACGAAGAACCACAGCGACTCGCCCTTCTCCGGCGTCATGAACATGTGGACGACGCGGGCGCGATGATCGCGCTGCTCGATCAGCCGGGCGAGCTCGACCGACGGGATCGCGGGTCCGGAGCTCGTCACCTCGAACAGCTTCCTGTTGAGCACATCGTCGATCTCGTGGTCCCACGAGATGATCGCGCCGGTGACGCCCGAGAAGAACAGGAAGGCCGCGGTGAGAAGACCCGCCCAGCGATGCAGTCGTCCGAAGATTGGTCTCATGGGCATTTCAGCAGGTTGTTCGGGGTGATCACCAGCGATAGGTCAGCTTCGCGATCGCCTTGCGACCCTCCGCGTAGAAGCAGCTGGTGTTGCCGTAGCAGGCTGCCACGTAGCGCGTATCGGCGAGGTTGGTGACGTTGAGCGAGAGGCGATAATTGTCCCTGGTGTAGGCGACGAGCGCATCGACGACCGTCGATGCCGGCACCTTGAAGGTGTTGGCATCGTCCCCGAACGTCGATCCGACATAGCGGATGCCGGCCCCGAACTGGACGCCGGCGAGCGGGCCACCCTGGACGGTGTAATCGCCCCACAGCGAGAAGCGGTTGAGCGGGACCGTGGTCGGCGCCTTGCCGACATTGACGGGATCCTTGGTGACGACCGCGTCGACATAAGCGTAGCCGCCGCGGATATTGACGCCCTCGACAAGCGTCGCGGTGCCTTCGAGCTCGATGCCGCGCGACCTGACCTCGCCGGTCTGCTCCGCGAAATAGGACGGCGGGGCGTAGGTGACGACGTTGGATCGGGTGAGGTCGAAGGCGGCCAGCGTGATCAGCGCATTGATGCCGACCGGCTGGTACTTGACGCCGACTTCGTACTGGACGCCGGACTCCGGCTTCAGCAGCTCGCCGGCGGCGTTGATGCTCAGCACCGGCAGGAATGATTCCGAATAGCTGAAATAGGGCGCGATGCCGTTGTCGAAATTGTACATGACGGCGGCCCGGCCGGTGAATGCCGAGGCATCGGTCGAGGTCGACGTCCTCGCGAGATTGTTGTCGAGATCGGTGGTGACGAAATCCTGCCGCCCGCCAAGCAGGAATGACAGCCGGCCGAGCCTGATCTGGTCCTGCAGATAGAGGCCGGCCTGCGACTGCTTGATGCCGGTGTCGTCATACGGCCCGTTGTTGGTCCAGCTGTTGGTGTAGACCGGCGCGAAGACGTTGAGCTTGCCGGTGCTGTAGCTCGAGGCCATGTCGCGGAACGAGGTGTTGCGGTAATCGACGCCGAACAGCGTCGTGTGGCTCAGCATGCCGGTGACAAACTTGCCCTGCAGCTGGTTGTCCACCGCAAAAGAATCGATCGTCGAGCTGCCGCCGGCGCCGCCGCGCGACAATAGGCCCGCGGCTTCGTCGGCCGCCGATGCATAGCCGGTGCCGTAGAAGCTCTTCTGCTCGTTGTGCATCCACGAATAGCGCAGGTTTTGGCGGAAGGTCAGCGCCTCGTTGAAGTCGTGCGACAGCATGTAGCCGACCGAGGATTGCTCGGTGTCGAACTGGTTGAAGCCGGGCTCGCCGACGAAGCGCGTGTTCGGAATGTAGCGGCCGTTATTGGCCCAGACGGTGCCGGACGGCGGCAGGAATTGCAGGCCCCAGCCGGTGCGTTCCTTCTGGTAATTCGCGAGGAAGGTGATCGTGGTGTCCTCGTTCGGCTTCACGGTGACGGCGGGAGCGATGAAGACGCGATTGTCCTTGGTGTAGTCGACCTGGGTCTCGCCATCGCGCGCGACGCCGGTCAGGCGCCACAGCACTGTCCCTTCCTTGTTGGCGCGGCCGCCGATATCGAACTCGCCCTGATAGCGGTTGAAGCTGCCGCCGGACAGCGACACTTCGCCGAACTCGCGCGCGGTCGGCAGCTTGCTGACATAATTGAGGATGCCGCCGGTGCCGCTGCCGCCGAACATCGCCGAGGATGGTCCCTTCAGGACCTCGAGGCGCTCGGCCCCGTACGGATCGAGCCCGAGGAAGTGCACATAGTTGCTGCTCGGCAGCCGCAAGCCGTCGAGATAGAGGCCCGGCATCGTCATGTCGAAGCCGCGGATCTGCAAGCCGCCGAAGCGGGTGTCCGAGCCGCCATTCACGTCACCGCTGACGCCTGCGGTGTAGCGCAATGCCGCGCCCACCGATTCCGCACCCTGGTTCCTGATCTGCTCCGTGGTGACGACCGAGATCGATTGCGGGATTTCGATCAGCGGCGTGTCGGTCTTGGTCGCCGTGCCCGAACGCGTGGCAACGAACCCGACCACCGGACCGCCGGCTCGCTCTCCGGCGCCGGCACCGGATCGTGCCGCCGCTGGCGGTGTCGCCTGCTGGGATCGAGCCGCGCGGGTGGCGCGGCTCGTGCGTGCCGTCACCGGACGACGAACCGGTTTTGCATTCGGAGTGATCGCGCGCTGCTGAGGCGCGTCCACGCTCACCGGCGGTAGTTCCGATTGCGCGTCGGCGCGTTCGATCGTGACTCCTGCGGCAAGGACGGCGGCGGTGCATAGACCGATCGTTCGCAGCGCTGGATGTTGACGGGTGGAATGCGAAGCAAGTCGATCGATCACGCGAAGGCGCCCCTGATATCAGCCTGGATGGATTTGTGATCCGGCTCTACAGCGCGGGGCTCGCGAGTACAGACCTCGGCAGTTGGAATAGATCGAGACTGCGCGCGCGATCAGTATGCGAACACTGAAACAGCAAGGAAATCGACGACACGCTGCGACAATAAGCGCGATGCTCGTGCGTGCTGGAATGATTCTTGAAAATGATTCCTGCAGTTGTCGACGACGCGAGCTGTGTTCGATCGCGAGAAACACGCGTCATCGCGAGCGACGCCTGACGCTTGCGCACCGGCCGGAAGCGGATGCGCCGCGCGGTGAACTGGTACCGGATGACCAGCCCTCGGCGCCGCGAATGTTCTTGTAATGTTCTTGCACTTGCCGCCCGGTTCCGCTACCCTCGATTGCGCAAGATAGGGGCAGCATGGTTCAGCGCGTTTCCACCGTCGCATTCGAGGGGATCGAGGCCCGCGCGGTCGACGTGCAGGTGCAGGTCGCGCCGGGATTGCCGGCGTTCGCGATCGTCGGCCTGCCCGACAAGGCGGTGTCGGAAGCCCGCGAACGCGTGCGTTCGGCGCTGATCGCCTCCGGCCTCGCACTTCCCGCCCGCCGCATCACCGTCAACCTCGCGCCGGCCGACTTGCCCAAGGAGGGCAGCCATTACGACCTGCCGATCGCGCTCGGCCTGATGGCGGCGATCGGCGCGATCCCGCCGGATGCGCTGAACGGCTTCACCGTGCTCGGCGAGCTCGGGCTCGACGGCTCGATCGCAGCCGTTGCGGGCGTGCTGCCCGCGGCAATCGGCGCCAATTCGCGCGACGAGGGATTGATCTGCCCGGCCGGCTGCGGCTCGGAAGCCGCCTGGGCCAGTCCGGACATCCAGATCATCGCGGCACACTCGCTGATCCAGATCGCCAACCACTTCAAGGGCACGCAGGTGCTGTCGCGCCCGCAGCCGAAGGTGCATGAGCGCGAGGAAACGCTTCTGGACCTGCGCGACATCAAGGGCCAGGAGAGCGCGAAACGCGCGCTCGAGATCGCCGCCGCCGGCGGTCATCATCTGCTTAAGTGATGTCCTTTTGATTCCAGATTAATTGGCCATCTTGTCTTTAAGTGATGGCCTTTTGATCCGTATTTGATTGGCCCACTTCGCGTTGACCTGTTGCCCTGAAATTTCGGACACCGCCAGATTAGTTGATCGGCTTACCCGTCACACAGGCTTTGTTGGCAGTGCTGGCCTCGAAGGCAAATCCCCGTCGCTGCGATCGAGCGATAAGGGCTCTGCTGGTTATTCCAACATCTTTACGCAAGAACGTCCCGCCGCTTCATCAGCGGCGGGACGACGGCGAAGTTGCGACGATGGGTCTGCGTGAATTCTGGGCGGTCAGTGAGACGCCGGCGGTGATTACTCGACTTCGACGATTCGATGCTCACGCGTGGACCGGCCGCGCCCGCCGACGTGCGTGGCTACGCCGCCCCTCTGCGCTCGTCTGCTATCCTCAAAGGTTGATCGAGAACTGACGACCAGGAAACCGCCGCGCACCTCGACGAACGCATTCGCCATAAAATGGCTCAGTGTCCCATCGAAGAGCACCTCGAAATAGCACTCGGAGCCATCTGAGAACTTGATTTCATGCATAGAGAAACCGTCGTCGTTGCTGACGCTATAATCGCAGCCCTCGATATTAAAAAGAATTCCCTCGATATGCCAATCGGTCCTTACGCCGGTAAAATGAGTAAGGTTTTCTTCGTGATGGATCGCGTTCATAAACGCAGCACGTCCAACCATTTCCTTCATGTCGTCATCCTCAACAAATCTGAACGGTCCATCATTGGACCGCTGGACAACGAATATGGTTTGCGACTTCGAACTCAAGCTGTCTTGCCGTCTCCGCTGAACAAGCGAGACCCTTCATGTTCTGCCTCTTCAACTCACTTCTGGAAAACGTCCTCTACTGCCGCCATAATCGAATTCAATCGCGCTTCGCGCTTTGCAGTCAGCTTCATTTTCCCAGCAATGGCCTTCTTCGCTGCACGATTGAGGCGCATGCGAAACCGATCACCTGAAGCATCTTTTCCGTGCTCTTTTCGAACGGTCTCATCTTTCTTGATAAACAGGCGGCGGATAACGCTAGGACTTTTCAACCGGGTTGACTTGGCGAACCTTATAAACCGTTCGAGTACGTCGAAGTCCTCATCGTCCCCAAACTTAATCTCGGTAGCTGATGGCTTATTGAGATATAAATGGTCGTAAACAATCGAGCACAGGAAGGCGACATGATGCTCGTTATTGGGGTCCAGCTTGAGCTTTTTGAATAACTGGTCGCGTTTGCGGAGATGCTGCTTCCGCTGAGTGATCTCTGGGGGCAGCTGTAATCCAGATTTCCCAGCCACACTTCG
Source organism: Bradyrhizobium sp. UFLA06-06 (assembly GCF_054820065.1). Taxonomy (NCBI): domain Bacteria; kingdom Pseudomonadati; phylum Pseudomonadota; class Alphaproteobacteria; order Hyphomicrobiales; family Nitrobacteraceae; genus Bradyrhizobium; species Bradyrhizobium sp. UFLA06-06. The sequence goes on along the minus strand of NZ_JADFUD010000101.1, from coordinate 2,118 downwards.
CAACAACTCGAACTCATCGATGATCAATTGTCCACGTGGTTTCATTGCAGCTCATTATTGCCGTTGATTGCACTCAGATGATCATTATTAACAATAGTTTAGATAAGGCTCAGAAGTGACTCTCCTGATCCTTGTATGGTGATGAGACACACGTTTAACGAGGATGATCGAAGCACCAACAGGTTCAAGCCGTATGCAGGACTATTTAGTGTCCAGCACCATTGCCTCGGTCACAATCGTGTCAGTCCAAGTCTCCAGTTCACCTTTCGATCGCTCCTTGGTCAGATAACCAACTGTGCCGGAATCACCTTCGCGGGCGTGGAAGCCGATCGCCCAAGGTGATCTCAACCATTCAACCCGGACGATGTGCCGGAACCGGACCTCCAGCACACGTGCGGGTCTCTCGATGAGCATGTGGCAATGCCATCCGCGATCTACCCCGTACTCCAAGATGGGAATACGGCGTATACGGCAATTGAATCGCTGCAACGACCTTCCGAAGACGGCACGATCGATCCGATTCGTGAATCTCTTGATCTCAAGGCGGACAATGTCCGGAGACGGGCGGACGATCTCTCCGCTCTCCCCTATCAAGGCGTCCTTGAACAGGAGCGTAAAGACCATCGGATCATTGAAGTCTGCGGCGGCTTCGGCGAGCCACTTCCGCGTGGCCTGCTTGACACCTTCGGTTAGTAACTTACCTCGAGCCGCATATCGTGGGCCGTTTGTCTTAGGTCGGTGTTGTACCAAATCGACGCTCTCTCCGGATAGGACTCCTCGACGCTGAAATCAACGAAGCCGCTTCGCAACGGAAGTGGCTTCGCTTGCTCATAAGTTATCTATGCCGAGGGGATCTTTTCCGCGCCCTTACGTCGTCCTTGTAGGACCGAGCTCCGATCACCAGCAATCCCTGCCAGATTTCAACGTTCAGCCCAAAGGACAAGAAAGCATACAGCTTGCCCTCCTTTACCTCGAAGTACGCTTCGCGGCCGTCTTTGGCTTTAACGGTGTGCATCGTGAAGCTGTGATCGGATTCGGTCTGAACGTCGTATTCGTAAGTATCAGCATCGAAGATGACGCCAACGCCGCTGAGTTTTGCCTGAACCGAGCTGTAGTTTGGGGGCGACTTCTCTTCGCCTCCGCTAATCCCACCGTATTTGATCCGATTCCGCAGCCGCTTGGTGAACTCACTCTTGCTATCTGCCATTCTTTCTCCGCGCTCCGATGTCGGGATGTCGTGCCATGCTCTTTGATGTGGCAGGGTCGTTTTGGTGACCCCGCCACGGATCCGATTTCTTCGAAGTCGTTACGATTGCTCGGTTTGAGTGCTCGATGGACCTTCAGAGACTTCGTCTACATTCGTTTCGAGATCACCGACCGTCAGAGTGCCTTTCGCGAATTGAACCGCGACGTTCTCGAAGCGAAAGCTCTGGATGTATGCCTGCTCGTCGAGCCAGAGTTCGGCACGTCCGTCTCCAACTTCGATCGCATAAACATTTTGATCGAGCACAGTTCCGACGGTAACTTCCGTTGGATTGACGAAGCGAACCTCCAAGAGCTCCGCATAACCGTCCAGCGAGATCTCCGGCGTGAACCCAAGCCCCTTAAGCAGCTCGTCAGTTCTCCGAGCATCCGCAAGATCGACAGTTAGGCCTTTGGTAGAATCAACTTCGCGCAGCTGCCCGCTGGTCAGCACATTCTTGTTGATCATTCATTCTCCTCTTCACATTGGTGAATCGAGCGGTTCGCAGCTGAGCCACGGACCGTCGCGAGAATGAGTATTCGATGGTTTCGATCCGACACAAACTGACGCCGCATTCGTGTCAGCAAACTTTCTTACGAAAGCGGCTAAGCCGACTTCCCCCTTCTCGTACCTTGTATTTCCCGCAATACTGGAATCATCGCGGGAAGCTTCGCCTGATGTCTGCCAACATTTAAGCTTCCGTCTAACGCTCGGTCGATCAAGCGACCGAGCTGAGTGCGCAGCGCATTGAGCTTCGTGGCACGGAGTGCGTCTGATTGATGCAGGCTGCGGCAGATTTGCCGCGCGGCAATCAGGGTGACAGTGGAGCGTCAATCAGGATGAGAGAGCTTCGCCGGGCTCGTGACGCAGGGAGG
>NZ_JADFUD010000100.1:0-19388 GCF_054820065.1 Bradyrhizobium sp. UFLA06-06 | reverse complement strand
AGTTCGTCGGCAGCGTCAGATGTGTATAAGAGACAGCCCCGAAATTGTTCAGATATGCGGATTTTTTAACGCATCGTTCGGCCAGTCCGTGAGGCTGTTCGCAGACCTCCGGGAGCCGGTGATCGAGCAGTTCGAGCCCGCAGACAGGATCGATCTGAAGCTTCGCGAAGCCATGGACGAGCTGTTGCAGCAAGAGGTCGGCGTTGGAGCCATGACCGCGTCCCTGCTCAAGCAGATCATCGTCGCATTGGTGCGACGGTCCCTCAGATCATCCGAGCGCTGGACTGAGCGATTCTCGATACTTGCCGACAGGCAGCTCTCCCGCGCCTTTGCGGAAATGGTGGCGCGGCCTGGAGCCGGCCACTCGGTTCAAAGCTTGGCACACAGTGCGGGATTGAGCCGCTCGGCGTTCATGGCCCGATTCTCTGAAGTCTTTGGACGAACCCCGATGGCGATCCTGCGGGACTTGAGAATGCGCCAGGCTGCGATCGATTTGGCGACGACGACGACGTCGATCGACGTTGTTGCTCAAAATGCGGGGTACGAGAGCCGTTCAAGTTTCGCGCGCGCTTTTCGAAAAGCGTACGATCGAGATCCGAGCGACTATCGGCGGATGGCCAGGCATGACGATGCCCGGAAGGATATCTAGCCATCTCCCGCGCATACCCTCGCGGGCATGGGCGGGAGGCTGGTACCGTCGGGGTCGCCGGCTTTCAACAGAGCTCGCTAGGCCCGCTTGAGATCGTCGACCAGCATCGCCGTGGCGTGGCGCGCAAGCGCCTGGGTCGGAGCGTTGGTATTGCCGCTGGTGATGTTCGGCATGATCGAGGCGTCTATCACCCGCAGGCCCTCGACCCCGCGGACCCTGAGCCTCGCGTCGACCACCGCTTTCTCATCCTGCCCCATCCGGCACGTGCCGACCGGATGCCACATCGTCGTCACGACACGCTTCACCCACTCGCCGATCTCCGCATCCGACTGGACCTGCGAGCCAGGATCCATCTCTTGCTCAATCACCGACGCCAGCGACTCCTGGGCCATTACCTCACGGATCGCGCGCACCGATTGCACCGCGGCCCTCAGATCCTCCTCCTCGCCGACGAAGTTCGGGTTGATGAGGGGCATCGACGTCGGGTCACTATCGGCCAGGCGCACCCAGCCACGGCTCTTGGGCTGAAGCACCACGAGTTCGAAAGTGACGCCCGAGCGGTCGCCGGTCGGGCCGAGTTGCTCGTTCAAGATGATAGGGGCGTGATAACATTGGATCGTGGGGTCGGCGGCGAAGTCCGACGGATTCCAATGGGTAACTGTCTCGATACCGTTGCCCGAGGCCGGGCCATCCTTGGTGATGAGATAGCGCAGGCCGGCCTTGACGGTGCCGAGCCCCTGCGCGGCGGCCTGATAGCCCAGATCGCCCTTCACATAGGCACGAACGGGCACCATCGGGTGATCGTGAAGATTTTCGCCCACTCCCGGAGCATCGACGATCACCGCAATGCCGTGCTGCTGCAGTTGCCTGGCTGGTCCAATACCCGAGTGCATGAGAATCTTCGGGCTATGGACGGCCCCGGCCGACAGCACGACCTCGCCGGCCGTGATCCTCTCGAGACCGTTGCCCTTCATCTCGACACCGACAGCCCGCTCGTTTTCGATAAGAATCCGAACGACGGTCGTGCTGGTGAGGAGAGTGACGCGGCCTGAGACGAGGTGCGGACGCAGATAGGCGTCGACTGCACTGCACCGGCGCTGATTTCCGACCGTCGACTGCACCGGCGAGACACCGATCTGGCTCTCGCCGTTATAATCGGGATTATAGGGAATCCCATACTCCTGGAAGGCCTTGAGGCAATATTGGTTCAGCTCGTTGATGCCCTTCGGCAACTGCACCGCCAGACCACCATTGATGCCGTGATATTCGTCGTGGAAGGTGTCGTTGCGCTCCTGTGCCATGAAGACGGGAAGCAGGTCTTCATACGACCATTTACCGGTGTCGCCGACTGCATCTTGCCACGCGGCGAAGTCGCGTATCTGGCCACGCACATAGCACATCGCGTTGATCGAGGAGCCCCCGCCTAGTACCCTGCCCGAGCGATATGCTCGGCTCTTGCCGTGCTGGGGAACTGTGTCGTATTTCCAGACATGCCGGTCGTGAACCAGTATATTGGCGAAGCCCGCCGGAATGTGGATGAACAGATCGCGATCCATCTCGCCCGCTTCGATCAGCGCGATCGACGCATCGGTGTGTTCGGCGAGATAACTCGCGACCACGCAGCCGGCCGCACCCGCGCCGACAATGACGATGTCATATCTCTCTTGGGACATCTGTGTCTTTCTCTTTCGCAACCATTTTTTCGTCCGATCAACGCCTATAATCGGCGCCACGCTATCGCGGCGCTGATCAAGAGATTGAGCGGGCCTTGCCTTTGGAGGGTGATCTTGCAACCTCGGCGAGGGAAATCACCTCTCGCCATGGAGTCGATAGACGGTCGTTATCGTCACCCGCCGTACTCCACGGACGTTAGAGGATCTGGCCGCACCGCTCGAAGGCTTGCACCGCGCAAGCCTTCCACCCATCGACGTTCAAAAGGATGATCCGGTCCATGCCTCTAACGCGCCCATTCGGGACGAACGCCAGCGGACGAAACTTAGCAATGTCTCGCCCTCGATTGCATCATTGGCGCCTTCAACCAGCGGCGCGCCTGCCGAACTCCGAATGCATCGCAACCGGCTTCTCGGGCGCGTTCAGGACTGAGGTCGTGATCAGGACGGCGGCGGCGAGAACCCAGTAGTACCAGGCGTCAAGCCCGGCGAACTCGAAGGCAAACGGAGCAATGACAAACACCACCCCAACGGCCCGATCGACCCAAAGGTGCAACCAGTAGGGAATAATGCGCACGAGCCCGGTCGGATGGTCGGTCAGCGCGGCCAGCAGCAGGGCGGCCGCACCGGCGACAACCGAGAGCCACATCGCGGCCGGCCCGCTCTGGCCGAGCTTCAGGACGAACGGTGCCGCGATCAAGGCGATCGCAACGGGGTAGTCGATCAGGTGGGCGTGGATGGACTTGGTGATGAAGCGGAACGACATCGGAGACTCCTGCTGACTTGATTGCTCGAGCCGATTCTTGCGACGCGGAGAGCGGATGTATCCAAGAGAACGGCTACGCCGTCCCGTGCAACAGTCACTCAGCTCGGTTAGACAACTAGTAAGCAGGGACGCCAATCATTAGAAATGCCGGGTCGTTATCATTTCCATTCCACTCGCCCGGCGCGACGGACCACGATCTTCACGCCGTCCGAACAACGGCCGACCAGTCGCGAAGCCGTGCGACCTTGACGAAAGCGTCCAGCGCCGGCGAGTAGCGGCGCCCCTGCACTGTCAACAGCCGCACCTCCCGCGAGACCAGATCGCCTTCGAGCGGGATCGTCCTGAGCGTCGCGAGACGCGGCATGTGCTCGGGCGCGATGATCACACCGAAGCCAGCGGCAGCCAGATGTTGCACGTGCAAGTCATTGCTTCCGGAGTGCCCAAGATGGAATGGCCCCTCAGGGAAATACGACTGTTGAATCTTCGGGGTGATGTCGCATCCGGCGCGTTCCAGCAAGACGGTCTCACGGAGGTCATCGATGCCGAGCGAGGAATGATTTGCAAGCTCGTGTGTCGGCGCGAGTACCGCGACATAGCGCTCTTCGAACAGTGACCAATCGTCGATGCGGGCAGGCATGTCCTGCACTTCCCCGACCATTGCGGCGCTGATATCCCCCTTGAGCAAGAGGTCGACGAGCTTCTCAGCGGCCTCCTCGCGCAGCTCGACGTGAAGTCCAGGCACGAACTTCGCTGTCTCCGCAATCGGATCGAGGACGAGCGATGCAGAGATCGATGGGGCGAGGCCGATCTTCAGTGGCGCGACCTCCTTGCGTTGGAACTCCTGTGCCCTGCGGCGCACCGCCTCTGCCGAGGCCAGAGTGCGCTCCAGCATTGGAAGGACTGCCTTTCCAAGGTCGGTCAGCTGCGTCAGCCGGCGTTCGCGGTAGATCAACTGGCCGCCGAGTTCCTGCTCCAGCTTCTGTATTCCCTTGGTCAGGGCGGGTTGCGCAACGTTGCACTGCTCGGCAGCGCGGGTGAAGTTGAGCGTGGATGCCACAGCGAGGAAGTAGCGAACTTGATGAAGCTCCACGGTTGATCTCCGTCAAGTTGATGGAACACGATTGCCGATCCCTATCCGGACTAAGAGTGCCGTAATGCACATCAAATCCCGGTTCGGGCTGCGCCGAGCGGCCGATAACTGGGCGCATTGTAAGCTCGCTTAGTTAGAAAGGCGGCTTTCCAACGAGAACCTTGTTGAGCGCAGTCTGGCAGCTTGGGGTACTGCGGTCGATTGCACGCAGGTATTGTGCGGTTCGCTTGTCGCCGCCCGTTTTAAGCGTTCGCTTAGAAGCGATCGCGCGACGTGTCCGTTAGCCGGATGGGCACGTGAGGGAGGGAATCAACGGCGCGGCAAAACGCGGCAGACACAATTTGCGATTAGACGGCTGCGCTCGCACAACAGAGCTGACGACATGCCCCTTGAGGTCAGGAGCTTTGCGGTTGCTGGTGTCTTACCTTGAGAAGGTCCGCCATTCGGCTGAGCTCGGGAAGCGAACGCGCCTTCATCTTTCGCATCAGATTCACGCGATGTACCTTTACCGTGGATTCGGTGATGCCGATATCGTTGGCAACCTGCTTGTTCAGGCGACCGGCCACGACGCCGAGCATGACTTCACGCTCGCGGGAGCTGAGCGTGCCGAAGCGATCCTTGAGCGCGGCCAATGCGCTATCACTCTCGCGACGGGCGCGATCGCGATCGAGGCCGGCTTGAATGGCATCAAGCAAGTCCTGATCACGAAATGGCTTTGTGAGGAACTCGATCGCGCCGCCCTTCATTGCTTGCACGGTCATCGGTACGTCCGCGTGCGCCGTAATGAAGATGATCGGCACCTGCCTGTTTGCGGTGACAAGATCACGTTGAAGCTCAAGACCGCTTCGCCCCGGCATTCTCACATCGAGCACCAGGCAAGTGGGACCGTCCGGCGGATCGGCCTTGAGAAAATCTGAAACAGACGAAAATTGTCGGGCAGATAAGCCGACTGTCCGCAACAGCCGCACGACCGAGTCGCGAAACTCGGGATCGTCATCGATAACCAAGACACTGGGATCTGCCTCACCCATTCTCGGTAATCCTGCGTTGAGGAAGCACATTTTCCCTATTTCCGGCGTCATTCTACGCCCGATCTGTCGCGATGAACAATATCCGTCGCCTAAGCGGATAGCCAAAAGCCTAAGCCATAGCTTAGGAACGGCGGCCTTGCGCTATCGGGGAATGTCCGTGACATTAACTTGCATGCTGCGAGGTGTCGCCGTGCCGGTCGGTGGACGTGCCTGGAACCCGCAATGTTGAACCGTACAGTGATATCTATCGTCGACGACGACCAGCCCTATCGTGAGTCGATGCGGAAGCTCATAATGTTTCTGGGCTACATTGTCGAAGCGTTCCCGTCGGCGGCCGAGTTCCTGGCATCGCCTGTCTTGGCTGAAACCGCCTGCCTGATCACCGACGTCAGCATGCCCGGAATGACCGGACTCGAGTTGCACAGGCATTTGGTCGATGCAGGGTACCAGATCCCGACAATCCTCGTTACCGCCTACCCCGATGAGGTCATCAGGCATCAGGCTCTTAAAGACGGGGTTGCTTGCTACCTCAGCAAGCCGGTGGACGACGACCATCTCGAGCGATGCCTTCGTTCGGCTCTGCAGCCGGGCCGGCCCATTGAAGACAATTCATGAGTCGTCGTCCGCAGGCAGAGTGAACCGAAATACGGCTCCACGAGGTTCGTTTGCTTCTACCCACAACTTGCCCCCATGAGCGTGGATGATAGATCGGCATATCGACAACCCCATCCCTGTTCCGCTGGACTTCGTGGTGTAAAAGGCGTCGAAGATCCGATCCAAATGCTGCGCATCAATGCCCGGCCCCGAATCCCTTACGGCCACGAGGACGCCTGTCGGATCCTGCTCTGTGCCGATCAACAGCTCCCTTGCTCCATCTGCAACCAAGCTGATCGCCTCGACCGCGTTGAGAATCAGATTCAGCAAGACTTGCTGCAGCTGAATGCGATCACCCAGAACTGGAGGCAGTCCATCCACAAGCCGGGTTTTGACTGAAACCTCATTCCGATGTGTCACGCTCTGCGCCAATATGAGCACTTCGTTGATGGCCGCGTTGAGGTCAAAACACTCCTTCCGCGTTGGCGCTTTCTTGACGTGATCACGCATCCGTCCGACGATGTCCCTGGCCCGGTCCACGTCCCGGACGACACAACCGAGTGCTTCCCTGACCTCCCCCAGGTTTGGTGGATTCATTTCCAGAAAACGCACCCCCGCACGAGCATTGTTGCGAGCGGTCGCAATCGGATGCAGAATTTCGTGAGACAGCGAAGCTGCCAATTCCCCCATCATGCTCACGCGGTTGATGTGGGCGAAATCCAGCTCGAGCTGGCGCAGCTTTTCACGTTCCTCCTGTGCCAGCTTTCGTTCAGTCACATCGACGGTTGTGCTGATAACCTCAGCCAGCGTACCCCCTGTCTCTTATACACATAGTTCGTCGGCAGCGTCAGATGTGTATAAGAGACAGCCCACATACTTTGCCGGCTTGGAAGTCCTTGCAGCGGATCAAACCCCCAAATCCTGTAACTCTCATCCGACCAGTAGAGATAACGCATCGCTGTCGCGTCGTAGATCCAATTTCCGGTGCGGCTTAGCCTTTGTGCTTGGCTCAGCGCTTCCTCGGCCCGCTTGCGCTCCGTCAAGTCGAGTACGAATGCAAGGCCTTCGTCGCCTCCCTCCTTGAACAAAGCGGCGCCAATAAGCACGGGCACACGGCTGCCGTCTTTCCGAATATACTCCTTTTCGAAAGGCTGAACTCTCCCGGTCGAGCTCAGTTCTGCTTGAGTCAGCATGTCGCGCTCGCGCCATTCGGGCGGGGACAGCTCGGTCCAGCGCATACGGCCCGAAACCAAATCCTCGCGGTCATATCCCAAAATGCGTAGAAACGCGTCATTGGCTTCAAGAATTTGGCCTTCGCCGTCGGCGATGATGATTCCGATGATGTTGGCGTCGACCAAACGCCGAATCTTACCTTCGCGATCTGCGACGTCGCGATAGAGCCGCGAATTTTCCAGCGAGATCGCCGCCTGCGACGCGAGAACTTTCAGCACCGCGACGCGATCGGGTGTGAAGACGTAGGCCGCCAGGTTGTTCTCGAGGTAGAGCAAACCAGCAAGCGTGCCTTGTTTGAGCAACGGCAGGCAGAGAATTGAACGGGCGTGATGCTGATGAATGTACTTATCGGCAGAAAACGAGCTCGGAGCTGCAGCATCCTTGAGAAGAACGCTCTCTTTCGTCCGGATCACGTAGTGTAGGATGGACTCCGGCAGATCCGCGGCGGTTACAGTCGCTCGTCGCTGACCGACGGTCACCTTATTATTGCTGGTCGTAACTTCCGCCTCAATCCGATAGACATCACCTACCGCCAGAATCAACAGCCCTCGTTCGGCACCCGCGTGCTCAATCGCCGTACGCATAAGTGTGTCGACAAGTTTGTCTAGAACGATCTCGCCCGACACCGCTTGCGAGACTTTGATAACGGTAGCTAGATCCAGCTGTTCAACAGATGCTCCGATCGTGCTGGTGGATCCGGCAATCGGCTTCTCCTCTCCTAGGTGCGGATACAACTCGTCGAGTTGGCGTACCTTGCCGTCGGCTCCCCATCGGATGTACGCGGACCGCGCATCTTGCAGATAGGCATTCGCGATCTTCCTGAAGCCGCGTGCGGCATAAAAGCGTGCAGCGACCTCGTTGGCGAGCGCCTCGTTGTGAACAAAACCATGCGTGTGTGCCGAGTGGATAGCATGTTCGTAAAGATGCTCGGCATCAAGCGCACGACCCTCGATCCTGGCGACCTCAGCCCCGACGAGTGCGGTGCGATTCTCGAAGTTGTCCGGGCAAGCCGTCGCCCAGACCTCGAGCTGCCGGTGATGCACGGCGAGTGCCCTGACATGCTCCTGGCATCGGTCGGCCGCCGCGGGCTCGCAGAATGCAGCTCTGGAGAGCGCACTATAAAAGTGGTATTCCGCGCATTCGAAAAAGGACGCCGATGTCGGCTGCAGCTGTTGCGCCCTCAATGACGCCTCGAGGGCGCCGGCATAGTCGCCGGCAAAGAAGCGTGCCTGCAGCTTGCGGGTCCAATACGAGCCCGCTGCCAACGCAAGATCCGGGTTCCTACAGAAGCGAGACTCCAGCAGACGTTCGTCAAACTGACCGTCGTCAAAGCGACCGAAAATCGGCGTCAAGCCGCGGAGTGTCCGAATCAGCCCAAGCTGACCGGCGATTGAATCAACCGCAAAACCAAACCGCATGCTGCGCGCGAAGGTGAGACCATGCTCAACCTCGATTTGCACGTCATCGAGCGGATCGCCCGCCGCGAGAAGATACGTGTTCAGGTGGGTGTAGTAATATGCGGCAAAAGTCAGGTCGCCGATCTGGTTTGCGGTCTCGAACGCATGCCGCAGCAGATCACGGCCTTCCTGGACATGTCTCGTCCAGAACATGAGCAGATATCCAAAGTTCAAATAGGTCCTGGCCTGAAAGCGCCTTAACCCCCGCCGTTCGACCAGTTCATAGCCGAGACGGCCGAATCGAAGTCCCGCCTGATAGTCGCCGAATTCCGGTCCAGCAAGCCTGCCAAGCACCGCATAGGCGTAGCACGAGCCGTCGCAATTACCGCCCTCGAGACTAAGATTGACCGCCCGACAGATGACCATCGAACGCAACTTCGCATCAGTATAATGGGCAGGCGGCCCGAGCTTCGTCAGGACATCGAGGGTCGCGAGCGAAGTGGCATTGCTCATAAACGGCTGATCAATAAGACTTTCTATTGTGCGGCAGCCGAGTTGCGACCAGATCCGCTGATACTCGCGCCGAGCCTCGTCTTCCGTCGGGTGCGGCGACCAGTCGATGCCGAGGTGACGGAGATAGTCGAGACCGACTGCGATCGCACGGCTGCCCTGGTCCAGTGTCGTGTAAAGATCCACCTGCAGGCACGTGACGCGGGCTCGTTCGATCGTCGTTGCGGCTCGGGTTGACAGCGCCGCCAGCCGCTGCTCTGCCTCCGCCAGTGCACCAGTGAGGCACTCACATTCGGCCCGGTGCAGCTCGAGCTCAAAGATCAGGTCGCGACGGCGTTCCCAAGAGCCCGCAGGCAACAGGGCCGCGCCGGAGAGCAGATAGTTCAGCGCCGAGGTATACGCCGTCGAGGTCTTGGCGCGTCTACCTGCAATGAAATTCAACTCGGCGACCCGCTCAAGCTCCTCAATTGACGTGATAAGACGCGAGCCGCGGTTGAGCTGATTGACGATTTCGAAAATCGTCTCCTCCAGCTGTTCTGGAGGGGTTCGCGCTGCGAGCAGCATCCCTATTCGGAGGTGGGTTTCGGCGCGAGATTCTTCCGGAATCAAGGAGTAGGCCGCTTCATGAACACGGTCGTGCAGAAACGTGTAGGAACTGTCCGAACGAAAGATCAGCCCTGCTCGCACCGCTTCCCAAAGCTGGCCATGCATCTCCTCCTCGGAGCTCTGGTAGATGATCCGCAACATGGCGAACCCTGCGTCATTGCCCAGGCAGGCGAGCTTCTGCAACGCGTTCCGGGATTCGGCAGACAGGCGATTCAGCTTCCCAACCATTAGGTCCACGACATTGTCGGTGTAACCCTTGGCGTGAATGCGATTCAGGTCCCAACACCATCGTGCCTCGCCATAATCGAAAGTGAGCAATGCTTCGTCAACGAGCGCCGAAATGAACTGAATAGCAAAAAGCGGATTGCCGGTTGTCTTTTCGTGAATCAGCCGTGCCAGCGGCGCGATTCTCTCGGGTTCGCTGTGAACGCAATCCGCAATGAGTTGTCTGAGGTCTCCACCGGTTAGGGGGGCCAATTCGATGTCTTGCAATCGCGCTCCAGCCTGGCGCATCGCTTCGAGCTTGCGCATCAGCGGGTGGACGAGATCGACTTCGTTGCTGCGGTAAGCGCCAATCAACAACAGATTCCGCACATCCGGCCGGCTCAACAGATCGTCGAGCAAATCGAGCGTTGCTGCATCGAGCCACTGGAGATCGTCGAGGAACAGGGCGAGCGGGTGTTCCGGCCGCGCGAACACGCTGATGAATCGCCGGAACACCAGCTGAAAGCGGCCCTGCACATCCTGCGGCGACAATTCGGGGACCGGTGGCTGCTCGCCGATGATGTGCTTCAATTCCGGGACGAGATCAACAATGAGCCGGCCGTTCGGTTCGAGCGCCTTGAGCAGTGCCTCCCGCCATTGCCGCAGTTCCGCTTCGGTCTTGCTCAGCAGCGGGCGGATCAGGCTCTGGAAGGCCTGTGCAAGTGTGGCATAAGGAATGTCGCGCTTGTACTGGTCAAACTTGCCCGATGCAAAAAGGCCACGAAGCGAAACGAGCCGCTTCTGAAGCTCGTTGACGACTGTGGATTTGCCGACGCCAGAGTATCCGGAAACCAACATCAACTCCGGCCTGCCGCCGGCGGCGATACGATGGAAGGAAGCAAGCAGGGTATCGATCTCGGCAGTCCGACCATACAGTTTCTCGGGAATCAGCAGCCGGTCCGGAGTGTCGTGCTCCCCGAGCGGGAATTCGTTGATGTCGCGTCGGCCTTCCCATTCAGCTAGGCAACGCCGTAGATCGCTCTCGGCGCCGGCAGCTGTCTGGTAACGCTCCTCAGCCGTCTTGGCGAGCAGCGTCATAATGATCGCGGAGACGATGCCTGGGAGATTCGTTGACCACTCGCTGGGAGGCGCTGGTGATCTTGCAATATGGCAGTGCACCCACTCCATCGGGGCGGCCGCTGTGAAGGGCAGGACACCCGTGAGCATCTGATACAGCGTGACGCCGAGGGCGTAGAGATCGCTGCGGGTATCGACCGAGCGGTTCATCCGCCCGGTTTGTTCAGGCGCCATGTAGGCAAGCGTACCGGCGATGGTCTCGGGCGGTTCGGGAGCCTGCCGCTCGCGGGACAGGCGCGATGCGATACCAAACCCGGTGAGCCGCACCTCTCCATCTGCGCAGTCCACCATGATATTGGCTGGCTTGATGTCTTTGTGAATAAGCCCGCGCTGATGAAGCTTTCCCAGAGCCGAAGTGATAGCGACAGCCAGCCGCAAAAAGCGCCCTACATCCATGGGCGCACCGAGCAGATGGTCGAGCGGCACGCCGCCCGGATCATCGATCACCAACACGGTCCGACCGGCGTCACGTATGAGACCGAGCGGCCGTGCCGCCCATGCGCTATCGAGCTCATCCTTCAGCTCGTATTCGTGCGTGAGGCGATCGAGCCTTGAGCGCGACGGTTGGTCGGCGGCAGGAGCAACGAGCAGAACGGCGAGCCGGTTGCCATTGTCATCCAGTCGCCAGCCTCGGCTGAACACGCGCTCGCCGTCCGCCCACAACACCTGAGAGCTACCATGCGAGTACGCGACGTTCAGCAACTGCTGCACCATCTGTCAGATCCCGGCGTCGGGCTTCAGCTTGAAGTCGGCTAATCAAGCTCTCCGCGCAGCACGCACGCGGCCACTCGAGAAAGCGTACTCCATCGGTCCGGAAAAGCCAGTCGCCCCTCGGTCTTGCGGCTGGCAGGGTGGCACACGCGGACCAATAACGCATGCCCGCTGACGCAGGGGAACCCGGGGCGGTTCACTCGGCTGCAGCCGCGGTCGTCTGATCCTTCTTGCCCTCGTTCTTTCCTTCCGCAAGGTTGCGCACCACCATGTAGAAGATCGGCGTGAAGATCAGGCCGAACAGCGTGACACCGAGCATCCCGAAGAACACGGCAACACCGACCGCCTGCCGCATCTCCGAGCCCGAACCGGTCGATACCACCAGCGGCAGCACGCCGAGGATGAAGGCGAACGAGGTCATCAGGATCGGCCGCAGACGGAGCCGGCAGGCCTCGATCACCGCGTCCAGCCGCGACCGGCCCTCGAGCTCGATGTCGCGCGCGAACTCGACGATCAGGATCGCGTTCTTGGCGGCCAGCCCCACCAGCACCACGAAGCCGATCTGGGTCAGAATGTTGACGTCCTGGCCCATCAGACGCACGCCGATCGTGGCCGCGAACAGGCACATCGGCACGATCAGGATCACCGCGAACGGCAAGGTCCAGCTGCCATATTGCGCGGCCAGCACCAGATAGACGAACAGCACGCAGATCGGAAACACGTAGAGACCGGCATTGGCACCGGTGACCTGCTGGTAGGACAGGTCGGTCCACTCGAAGGAGAAGCCGCTCGGCAATGTCTGGTCGGCGAGCTGCTTGATGGTGTTGAGCGCCGTCGTCGAGCTCACGCCCGGTGCCGGCTCACCCTGCAGTTCGGACGCCGAGTACAGATTATAGCGCGCAACGCGGTCGGGTCCCGAGACGTCCTTGAAGTCCACGATGCTGCCGAGCATCACCATGTCGCCGGCAACGTTGCGGGTGCGCAGCCTTGCGAGATCGGGGCTGTCTTTCCGGAACGGCAGATCGGCTTGCGCGGTAACGTGATAGGTGCGGCCGAACAGGTTGAAGTCGTTGACATAGGTCGAACCAAAATAGGTCTGGATCGTGTCATTAATGTTGGCGATCGGCACCCCAAGCTTCTGCGCCTTGACGCGATCGATGTCGACGAACAGCTGCGGCGTGTTAGCCGAGAACGGCGAGAACACCGAGGTCAGGTTCGGCGACTTGCGCGCGGCCTGTACCAGTTCGTCGGTCGCGGCGGCCAGCAGTTCCGGCCCGCGTCCCTGCCGATCCTGAATGCGGATGGTGAAGCCGCCGCCGGTGCCGATGCCCGGCACCGCGGGCGGCGGAATAACGATGATGAAGGCGCCCTGGATTACCGACAGCCGCTTGCGAAGGTCGGCTGTGATCGCGTCGGCCGACAATCCCTTCTTCTGCCGTACTTCCGGCTCGTCGAACACCGGGAACAAGGCCGCGGCATTGCCGGCCTGCGTGCGCGTCGCGCCGGAGAACCCGCTAAATGCGCCAACGCGCACGATACCTGGCGTGTCCAGCGCAATCCGCTCGATCTCACGCACCACCGCCGTGGTCCGCGCCAGCGACGCCGCGCCCGGCAGCTGCGCCGAGATGATGAGGTAACCGCGATCTTGCGCCGGGATGAAGCCCTGCGAGGTGGTCGCGAGCAGCCAGCCGGCGCTGCCGATCAACACCAGGTAGATCGCAAGCATCACCACCGTGTGCCGGATCACGAAGTCGGCGACACCAGCATACCCTTGCGCCAGGCGGTCGAATACGCGGTTGAACAGCGCGGTGAAGCTGTCCCAGCCGCGCGCGATGATGTTCCAGCGCGCCGGCGGCTGCTTTTCCCCGTGCTGCACGAGGATCTGCGAGGCCAGCGCCGGCGACAGCGTCAGCGAGCAGAAGCAGGAAATTGCGGTCGCAACCGCAATCGTCACCGCGAATTGCTGGAAGAACTGTCCGGAGATACCGCCGAGGAAGGCGGTGGGCACGAACACCGCACACAGCACCAGCGCGATCGAGACCAGCGCGCCGCCAACCTCCCCCATGGTCTTGAGCGCAGCATCGCGCCTGGACATGCCGTGCTCGAGATGGCGCTCAACATTCTCGACCACCACGATGGCGTCGTCAACCACGATGCCGACCGCGAGCACGAGGCCGAACAGCGTCAGATTGTTGATCGAGAATCCGAGCACGGACATCACCGCAAAGGTGCCGACCAACGACACCGGGATCGCAATGATCGGGATGATCGCAGGCCGCCATCCCTGCAGGAACACCAGCACCACGATGACGACCAGCGCCATCGCCTCATAGACCGTCTTGATCAACTCATGGACCGATTGGGCGATGAATTCGGTCGGGTTGTAGCCGATATTGTAGTCGAGCCCCTTCGGAAAACTCTCCTTCAGCTTCGCCATCGTGTTCGAGATCGCTTTCGCTGTATCGAGCGCGTTGGATCCGGGCCGTTGCGTCACCACCATTGCGACGGCCGACTTGCGCAATATGCGGCTGCTGGTGGCGTAAGACAGGGCGCCGAGCTCGACGCGGGCAACGTCGCGCAGCCGCACAATGCGGCCGTCGGAGCCGGCCTTCACCACGATGTCCTCGAACTGCCTGATGTCCTTGAGGCGGCCGGTGAATACGAGATTGGGCTGGAACGCGCGATCGGCGATCGGCGGCTCGGCGATCTGGCCGCCGGCGATCTGCAGGTTCTGCGCCCGGATCGCAGCCAGCACCTCGGTCGAAGTCAGGCCGAGATTCGCAATCCTGTCAGGATCGAACCATAGCCGCATCGAATAGTCGCGCGCACCGAACATCTGAATGTCGCCGACGCCGTCGAGCCGCAAGAGCTGATCGCGGACCTGGAGCAACGTGTAGTTCGAGATGTAGAGCTGGTCGAAACTGTCGTCGGGTGACAACACGAACACGGCCATCAGGATGTCGGGCGAGTTCTTTCGGGTGACGACGCCGTTGCGCTGCACTTCTTCAGGCAAGCGCGGTTGCGCGATCGCGACGCGGTTCTGCACCAGCACCTGCGCCTTGTCGAGATCGGTGCCAAGCTTGAAGGTGACGGTGATGGTGAGCTGGCCATTCGAAGTTGCCTGGCTGTAGAGATACAGCATGTCCTCGACGCCGTTGATCTCCTGCTCGATCGGCGCGGCGACGGTATCGGACACGGTCTGCGCCGAGGCGCCCGGATACTGCGTCGTAACCGTGACGGTCGGCGGCACCGCCTGCGGATATTCCGAGACCGGCAGCGTTTGATAGGCAATCGCGCCGACGATCAGGAGGACGATTGACAGCACCATCGCGAGGATGGGCTGGTTGACGGAGAGCTTTCCGAGATTCATGGCTTCGCACCTGCCGCCGGCTTGGCATCCGCCGGAACCGGCGTCATTTTGGGCGTCACCTTGGCGCCGACGCGGGCGCGTTGCAGCCCGTCCACGATCACGTGATCCTCCGGCTTGAGGCCTTCGCGGATCACGCGCAGGCCTTCATCCAGCGGCCCGAGCGTGACCGCGCGGGCTTCCACCGTATTGTCGTCCTTGACCACGAACACGATCTTGCGCGACTGGTCGGTGGCGACAGCGGTATCCGGGATCAGCAGCGCCTCATAGGGCGAGGAGCCGATCAGGCGGACGCGGCCGAACTGACCGGGCAGGATCGAGAGATCCTTGTTCGGAATGATCGCGCGGCTGCGCAGCGTTGCGGTGGAGACGTCGAGCCGGTTGTCGAGGAAGTCCATCTTGCCTTCATGCGAGGGCTTGGTCTCGCCGGTCAGCGTCACCTGCACCGGGTTCGCGGTATCGCGCGAGCTCGGCCGCCGGCCCTCGAACCACAGCTTGCTGTTACGCTGATAGGTCGCCTCGTCGACGTCGAAATAGATGTAGATCGGATCGAGCGACACGATGGAGGTCAACAGCGTCGCGCCGCCCTCGCTGCCCTGTACGAGATTGCCCGGGGTGACCAGATGCCGGCTGACGCGGCCGGTGATCGGCGCCAGCACATGGCTGAATTCGACGTTGAGCTGCGCGGCCTTCAACGTGCCCTCCGCCTGCGTCTCGGCAGCATGAGCCGCCTGCAACGCCTGACGGCGCTGGTCGACAACCTGTTCGGAGACCGCGCTGGTCTGGACCAGGGTCAGCCCACGCTCGAGTTCACGCTTGGCAAGGTCTACCTTTGCCCGTGCGTCGTCGAGTTGACCTTGGGCCTGCAACGCGACCGCCTCGAACGGACGCGGGTCGATGACGTAGAGCAGATCGCCGGCCTTGACGATTGCGCCGTCCTTGAACTCGACGCTGTTGACAAAGCCGCCGACGCGGGCGCGGACCTGGACCTCCTCGATCGCCTCGAAGCGGCCGGTGAACTCGTCCCAATCGGTAACGGTGCGCTTAACCGGCTGCGCGACCGTGACGGGCGGCGGCGCGGCCCCTTGCGACTGCGCCTTGTCGCAGCCAACGATCGCCAACACAACCAGCATAACGATCACCGCAGCGCCACATCGCAGAAGGCGACGAAACGAACTGCGATTGAGCCGGGTCGCCGGAGCCCGGTGCTCCGTTATGTCAATCGTATTCACTTCCCTCTCTCCAAGCACTTTGGCGAGCCGATCGCGAAACCGCGAGTTCGGCACGACGATGCCTGGAGATTGACGCTGCAACGTCGGCCAGGGAAATCATCTCTCGCCATGGAGTCGATAAACGATCGTTATTGCCGCGCGCCGTGCCGCCGTAGCGAGGATGACGAAAGCCGAATGGCACTCGAAGCCAACGTTGTTGCTCGATGTCGACTTCACGGCGCATTCCTACCGATTATCGATACGATAGCTTTACCTGAATGGTCACCGATCTTAATTGCCAGGCGTGCCGCTCAGGCGCTTGCGACGGTTCGTGACGCCGCTTCGCATGAGCGCTAAACACAGTGGAAGGACGCTATGACGCCCCAGGACAAAGCATCCAAGCGCCGCGAGGTTTTCGTCGCGAGCGACCCCGCCAATCATGGCACGCTGGTCGGTCAGGTAGATGGATCTCAGTTTCCCATCGGCGGCCCGGATGGAATCGGCCACGTTTCTCCCGGTCCCAATCCTTACGACCTTCTCAGCACCTCTCTCGCTGCCTGCACCGCCATGACTGTTCGCTTTCACGCCCGACGTCGAAAACTGCCGTTGGTGCGGGTAGAAGTCGGTGTCAGCTTCCACCATGGTGCAAAGGGCGAACGAGATTCGTTCGAACGCACGCTCGTGCTGGAGGGCGAACTCGACGCCCAACAACGCGCCTTCTTGCTGGAGGCCGCGAACCTCTGCCCTATTGGCGAACTTCTCGGCATTAGCGCGGATATTCACACACGCCCGGACGCCGCAACGTCCAGCCACGACACAAGCACCCAGGCCAGCTATGAAGATGATCTGGCTGAGCTCCACATCCCCTATATCGAAGCGGATTGAGCGTTTCGCCTGCCCGCGACCACCGCGCCAGGAGCACCGGCGGCATTGCTCGTTTCGACTCCACAAATACTAGCGGTCGGCCGTCTCAGCGGCGAGACGGCGGCAGAGTCTTCTTACTCCGCGCGCAACCAAAACCCTTAATGAACGCGTAAGCCGACAGAGCCTGCGTTCCTGCGCGCGTTACGGTTCTCGCGTCCTCAGTGACCAGAAATCAACCCCGCGGGCATTCGCTCTGTTCACTGCTGCGCCGTGGTGCCTTTCATTCTGGCGCGGCGTGTCGATGGCATCGATTCCATAGCCACACGTCATTGGACCATCGACTTTCGCGGTCGTATTTCTTGCTCCTCTACAACTGAATTCAGAAGATGGCGGCATACCACACGCAGAGGAGTGGATGATGAAAGCAATCGTCGTAACGGACCAGGCAGCGGGGACCGGTGGAATGAGGCTCGTGGAGCGGTCCGAGCCGCAGGCCGCCATCAACGACGTTATCGTTCAGGTTCATGCATCGGGATTCGTCCCGACCGAGCTAACGTGGCCCTCGACGTGGACCGATCGCCTCGACCACAGCCGAACACCGTCGATTCCGGGGCACGAGCTGGCCGGTGTGGTCACCGCTCTCGGCTACGGCACGACGGGGCTGTCGGTGGGGCAGCGAGTGTTCGGGCTTTCCGATTGGTATCGCGACGGCTCCCTGGCGGAGTACGTGGCTATGGAGGCACGTAACCTCGCGCCTCTGCCGGGGGACATCGAATTCACGGCGGGCGCGAGTCTGCCAATTTCAGGCCTCACCGCATGGCAGGGACTATTTGTGCACGGCCGCCTTCAGGCTGGGCAGAGCGTCCTCGTGCACGGCGCAGCCGGTGCAGTCGGATCGATGGTGAGTCAACTCGCAAGATTGTCTGGCGCCTACGTCATCGGCACCGGGCGTGCCGCCGATCGTCAGAACGCCCTAGACTTCGGCGCGCAGGAGTTCCTGGATCTCGAGAACGACACCCTTGAAGACGTCAATGGAATCGATCTGGTGTTCGATGTTATCGGCGGCGACATCGGGAGGCGCTCCGCATGTCTGATTCGAACCGGTGGAACGCTGGTGTCCATCGTCGGACCGAGCGAAGTACGACCCGTTGACGGCCTAGCCGTCGACTTCGTTGTTGAGTCCGATCGTGCCCAACTGGGAGAGATTGTCCAGCGAGTGCGGGACGGGCGACTGCGGACCAACATCGGCAGCATCGCGGCTCTCGACGACGCTGTCGCCGCCTTCAATCCGACGAAGCGGATCAGCGGCAAGACGATCATTCGCGCTCGTCCGTGAGCAACATCTACTCGATGCACGCTTCCGGCCGGCCGCGTCCTATCAGACGTGCCGGAGGCAGCCGGCGATCTACCCTGCCCCTCGGCAAGAGACGTCGACCGGGATGCACCCCCTGCGGCATTTCCGGCGAAGAGAGCGAAAGCATTTCAACCTGTCCTTTCACGTATAGGATTCACCATGACAAACGGGATCACCACGACCAACGCGGTTATCGAATGCATCCTGGGCCGCAGCTCTGCCAAGTACTACGACACTGCAGCCACCCTGAGCGATGACCAAATCAGCGAGCTCGTGCGAATTGGCACCACCGCGCCAACATCCTTCCACTTGCAGAATTGGCGCTTCATTGCCGTTCGCTCGCGTGAAGCCAAGACTCGATTGCGGCCGATCGCCTGGGATCAGCCTGCAATCACTGAAGCATCAGTTACCTTCATCGTCTGCGGTCAGTTGGCCGACTCCAGCGTCGTGCCAGAACGCCTTGCACCGCTGGTGGAATCCGGCGTCATGCCGGCAAAGATGGTTCCGGAATGGGAAATCCCCGCGCGCGGTCTGTATATGGCGTACCCGCAGCGTCAGCGCGACGAAGCCGTTCGCAGCGCCACCTTCGGCGCGGCCGCGATGATCTATGCGGCCGGCTCGCTCGGCCTGGGTTCGACGCCGATGATCGGTTTCGATGCGGAAGCCGTGCATCGCGAGTTCGGGCTCGCCAAGGACGAGGTACCGGTCATGTTGCTGTCCGTGGGAGCCCTGCGTCCGGGCAACTGGGCGCAGAAGCCGCGCCGTCCGGTGACCGAAGTGTTGAATCTCGTTTGATCGTTAGCGCAACCAGCAACCCGCGGGGACTATGATGCCAAGAACTGCTGCTCTCAAGCCGGAACAGGTGCCGGCCGATTCAAAATCGACCCTCGATATGTTCACCAGAAACATCGGATTCACTCCAAACATGATGGCGACCTTCGCGGCAAGCCCGATCGCATTCAACTCTTGGGCCACCCTGCTCGGCTCCCTGAGC